>JAQCNF010000055.1 GCA_028275165.1 Haloquadratum sp. | reverse complement strand
CCCATCTAAACAAGCAGGGAATCCCGGCCTTCAGGCCGGGCGGGAATGTGACATGCTACTACAGAGCCGCTATTCGTCGCTCTCGTCGGAATCCAACTCTCGTTGGGCGTGCAACATCATCCCTTTCCACGTCAGGCCGTGCCGCTTCTTCGTCTCTTTCAACCGCTCATACTGGTCATCCTCTACTTCGAAATTGATGTTCGGCATACAACCTCCTATTCCACCAATACACTTAATTTCGTTTAATATATAACTAAGTGTGTGTCAGAGACGGTGACAAAGACGCTACAGGCCACGCTCGCTACGCCCACTGCGGGCAAAGAGCAACGCCTACAGAGGCTCTTGGACACCTACCGCGATGCTCTCTACGATGCTTTCGATGCCGAAGCGACCACAATGTCGGCCGTCAACGACATTGTGACGCCCTACGATCTGCCGTATCAGGCCAAGGACGCGCTCAAGTCTTACGTCCCGAAACTCCGGTCGACGTACAACGCCGGCGAACTGGACGGCGAGCATCCACTTCGACTCGTCAATCGGGCGGCAAACTTCGACTACTCGGAGGAGCGCGACCACAGCTTCGTGTGGCAGGTTCCACAACCCGGTCGCGGAACGAATTTCTGGATTCCGCTGCGGATCAACCCCCAACAGGAATCGCTCTGGTTAGATCTCCTGAACGACGATGCCGAAGCGGGTGAGCTTCGGTTACAGCAACACCGAACGTCGTGGGAGTTACACGTCACCGTCGAATACACGGTCGAGGAACCGACAGAACCGGGCGACCCAACGTACATCGGTTTCGACGTAGGTGAGAGCGCGTTGATTACGGGCTGTGCCCTGAAACGCGACGTACCACGGAAGCCGATGCTCGTTAGTGGCAGTCGGGCACGACATCTCCGCAAGGAGATGCACACCACGCTCAAACGCCTCCAAGAGCGCGACGCCGCCGAGTGGCGGATCGACGAACGGTTCGACCACTACCAGAACGCGCTTACAGATATCGTCGAGAAAGCGTCTCGGCAGGCTGTTGAGTACGCCCAGCAGTTCGACGATCCGGTAATCGCTCTCGAAGACTTATCGTATATCCGCGAATCGCTGGACTACGGCAAGTGGATGAATCGCCGATTGCACTCGTGGGCGTTTGCCCGGCTACAGGGTCGGATCGAGGACAAAGCAGCAGAGGCGGGGATTCGGGTCGAATACGTCAACGCCGCCTACACGTCGCAAACCTGCCACGCCTGCAACTGCCTCGGCAGCCGTGATGAGCAAGCGGAGTTCGCGTGTCCACACGACGACTGCCACGTATCGGAGTTCCAAGCAGATATCAACGCGGCGGCGAACATCGCCAGTCGCGTCAACCCGTGGGGAGAGAGTGTCCGTTGGGAACCCAGACACAATGACTCGCCACAGGACGGGAGTGGTCGTGACACCGCCACAGTCCACCGTGATCCGAGCGAGAAATCCTCGCAGATGACGCTCACGGCCTACTCGGACTGAAACCTGCCAGCTCGGATTCCCCATGCGTGGGAAGCCGCGCCGTTCACGGCGCGGAGGATGTCACCGTGACTGGTGCCGTTTGCTTTGTCACTGGGTGTGGACTTTCACCTGGGACGAAAATCGGTCCAGCAGTGTACTCATGGAGGTCAGAGCCACAGATTCCACCGGTATCGACTGTCAGTCTGACCTGTTCAGGACTCAGAGTCTGGTTTTCAATGTCTTCAACCTGAATGTTTTCGCGACCGTGATATCGTGCTGCGCGCATGTACACAGTAATTCATTAAAGACTATTGTATGTGTGGGTGGCTCACACGTTATTCCTGGGTAGCAGAGCACTGTCGTAGCTGATGGCCTCAGTGAATTGCTGCTGTAGTCCCGCTCTGCTCTCTCACACCGACATCACAGGGTGAGAGATGGGTTAGGCATCTCTTTTGACGATGTGTTTTCGGTTCCAACACTTACCGACACTCGTCATGGCTCTGACTGAGACGACCTAATTACTGTGTTTAGAGCCCAATGAAATCATCGAGTTCGATCTCGGTCACATACCCCCCACACACTGCACATTCATCGATGTTATTTGGTCCGCTGCCTCCCTCGATATACAGGTTCCCACACTCAGTGCACGCCTCAAATTCTGCATTTAACATGGCGACACATGGCAGTTACAGAAGCAACATAATAGATGTTGGTGTCAAATCTATCTTCAGCTCTAATCCGTTCCCTCCAGAATCGTGAGGGAGTGAACCACCTCAGAGCCGAGTGGTTTGAGAATATCCGATTCTCACAATTATGGAAATCACAGGTGTCTGCCCGACCCCGAGGCACTTGCCTCGTCGACTCCAGAGATGTCTATCTCAGTTGTTGCACATACGATTTCTTTATTCAGTCTGCGGCGTGATTTTTCCGTGCCGATTCTCCCGTCACCCATGAGTTATCTCACCCGGCGAGCTTCGTCTTTTCCTCTGAGTTCTGACACTGATTTGAGCGGGGTTCGACGGACTTCACTCGGAGCTCTCCGAAGCCGCACTTCGAGTGACTGCCGACCCGGAGGATGCCGCTCTTCGCGGTCTCCACCGGGCGGTCGCCTTCGTAGGCGACCACCTGCCCCGTCCACCGTCTGGAGCTTGTACACCTCGCGTTGCTCCAGCACCTTCTGCTCGCGTTCACGGAGATTGCGGTGGTCCTCCTTCCACCACCACGGAACGTCTTGATTGTGGACGTTCGGGTACTCCGACTCCAGTACGAACGGCGTCATGAGTTCGAGGATGAACGCCTCACCGTCAGACGCGAGTAGTCCAACGCCTCCAGGTCTACGGCCTGCGTGTCTTTCAGCCTCGTGATGCCGTAGCCGTAGTTGCGCTTCCCGCCGAACTGGAGGCCATCCAGGGCGCTCTCGACGGAGCGGGAGGACGTCGTCTCGGTCGGCGTGGAGGTACGCGTTGATGTACCACTTCGTGGTCTGCTGTTGTTTCCGCGCACCCTCGGGCTTCCCCATGATGGTCGCGTGGGACAGCACCGGGTGGCCGCTCTGCACGCGGATGTCGTGGGTGTTCAGCGCGTCTCGCGGCCGGGAATCGAGAAGCCACGGGTGTGACGCCTGCCGAATCAGGAACAGGTCGTCGTGGCTCTCCACGTCCGGGAGACCGCTCCCGAGGTACGGCCGGATGCCGCTCTGTGAATGCTCCTCGGGAAACGTCCCGAACTGCCCGGGCACGGAGACGCCGTGACTCGTGTTCAGGTGGCGGTGAACCTCGTGCGAGAGTTGCTGACCGAGCAGGTCCATGATGGCGTTCCCGGGGACGTAGTACGGGTGGCCGATGTAGTCCATCTCCAGCTCCCAATGGACTTGCTGAATGCGAGTCATCGGTCGAACGCCTCCCGGAAGTCCTCGATGTACTGGAGCGCGGTAGACCACGCGCCGATCCGGCGGAGGTTCGCGTCCAGCACCATGTCGCACTTGTCGTGAGCGGCATTGAGCGGGTGCGCGGTCAGCCGGTTCCACGTCGAAGCCCACGACCGCCACGGCCGACTCCTGAGACGGGACGACGGTCGCCCGCCTGCGCTCTCTTCGATTCGGAGCGCGAAGTCCTCGCCGGCGTACACGGTTCGGTGGGGCACGATCTCCCCAGCGCGGTCCACGACCACGAGGAGATCGGCGAACTCGTGGCCGTCGCGGTAGTTGTCAAGTAACGCCGCCACGAGGAGCGTGTGGTACTTTAGGCTCGTGTACGGGTAGTAGACGCTCTCGTTGAACGCCGAGACGACGTCGCTCTCCAGCCACGAATGCATGGCCGCCGGGTCGTCTTCGGTCAGGAGCGACCTCACGGCGCTCTCGACGGAGCGGGGGACCGTGACGAAGTTCATGATCCAACTGGAATACTGGCTGGAGGGCGACTGGCGTGAGGTCGTCCGCTACGATCACGACCACGACGCACCCGGGGGTCACGACATCACCGAGGAAGGCCTGACGTACATACAGGAGTCGATGGACGACGGGTCGTATATGAACCGGCGTCTCCACGGATGGGGATTCGCCACACTCCACGCACAGATACGCTACAAGGCCGTCGAGAAGAGTATCCCCATCGAGACGTTGAACCCGCACAACACCTCGAAAGAGTGCCTGTGGTGAGGCAGGGTATCGCCCACAACGGGCGACGTTCACGTGTCCGAACGATGCGTGCTGGATGGGGCGCGTTTGACCGCGCCACAAGACGGCCAAGCCGATGCTACCAGGCAAAAGACGCTTGGAACGTATACGTCTTGAAACCTGAGGGCCACGCTCGGCCTGAAATCCCATGGTGGGATTCCCGGGTCTTCAGGCGCCGGGGGAGGTCAAATATCCCAATCAGTAAGCTTCCCTGATAAAAACGTCTTTGCCTGTTGGTTTAAATACGCACGTTGAGTATCGAGGATTGCTTGTCTGAGAGTTTCCCCATCAGAGATACGATCGGACGCCATCTGATGTTTCCAACGCGCTGGTGTCATCCGAGTTCGGACACGGTCTCGAAGCGGTGTTATGTACTGTCGGACCTGTTCGTCTTGGAGTCCCTGTGCCTGCAACCCGCTTCTCGCAGCACTGAACAGTTCCTCATAAATTGTCTCGATATCAGTCGTGATTCGCCCTTCGGCGGTCATCCAGGTAAGATCCGCATCGATACCGTCGCGCACAGCAGCATAGAAGTTATTCTTGGCAGCGTTCCAATCTAACCGCCGGACTGGATGTTGTGACGAATGGAGGTGTTCGAGTGCGCCAGCGAACACTGTTTGAAACGCAATCGCGTCGCGTAGCGTCGGTTGGCCTGGAAGCGGTCGAAATTCGATTCGAGCGTTCGCACTTGACTGCGTTGCACCACCAAACACAGGGCGTATCCACCGCCAGTATGTTCCGTGCTTTCGTCGAAAATACGCAAACTTGTCGTCAAATCGCTCGCCGCGCTCAACGGGCATTGGAACGATTGTCCTATCTGCAACGATGTTGTCGATTGCTTCTTCGACGGTATCGAACTCCTCAGGGAACCGGACCTTGCGTACCTGATCAGTATTGAGCGAGGTTTCGAATACCTTGATCCGGTGGCTCATCCACGCGTCGTTGATAACCGTCTGTGCGCTGACGTCGTCATCATAGAGGCTCGGCGGAAAAAACGGCGAGTTGACACCAAGCGCGAGTAGTGGACCTGCAAGACGAACTGCATACCGAAAATAAGAGGGGAGTGCTTCGGGGTTGGGAACCTGATAATGTGGCTGAATCGATGTGATGAGGCTTTCAGGCATCACAGTGTCGGTCTCCAACGAGACGTGTGAGGCCTCGAGACGCTCGCTTGTGGGAGTTTCAGTGTTTCCCATCGCGTGATACCGGGTTGAGTCGCTCATGTTGGTCGCAATTGTCAGGCCACCGTCCTCAATGGAGTCGGTGAGGTACTCGCGTGCAGTTTCACCGCTCGGTGGAATCGTCCACAAGCCGTCGCTGACCAGGCGCATATTATTCGCGTGGATTGGCTTCCGAGCCGCTGCCAACCGACTCTTAATTTCGGCCTGTTGGGCCTCGATACCGTGCTCATTGAGCGGTTGAGGTGTGGTACTCATCTCCGCGTTGTGTAACCCCAGTTCCTTTTCGAAGCCGATGAACGAAAGGGTCCGGCGAGGAATTCGCCGGAGTGTCCCCTGTTGTAGGTCGCTCGATTTACCATTTTGATTGGTCGTGGTCCCACCGGTCGTTGCGTAGAATTCATACTCCAAGCCGACCAATCCCTGCGGATTATCGAATGTTCCTTTGGCGACTTCAGCTTTGATGACCTCGGCATCTTCTTTGACTTGGGCCTGAAATTTACTGTGAGATATCTCTAATATGTCCCCAAGTTCTGCTCCGAGCTGTGTCTGAGTCACGGCCGGCAGTCGCTGCTGCGGTCTGAAAAGAGCATGGTCTGAGACTCGTCAGGATCAAAAACGAGCGTCGGTATAATCGGAACTGTATCACGCTCCACAAGCGGGAGACAAGCACATCGGCTCTCCGAACTTCCTGTAGGATTTCACACAGCGTTTCCGCAACACACCTGGGTTGGGTCAAATCACCATCGATCAGGTTGTCATGACCACGCGTCTCACACATCTGGGCGTGTTTCAACGATACAAATTCGGCTCTGTCGTTGCTGTGTTATCTGCGTGCGGAACACGCGCTAAAATCCTGCCGTTTACCGCGGAGAGGATGTTACGGAATGCTCGCCTCAGACTGCGTCCACTGAGAGGCACTCGTATCGATTGGATGCTCAGTTCACGTCCTGTACCTGAGTCTCGCTCCGTGTTAATGCAATGGCTATTCACCAGCGGCATCTCCGTTGAATACAGTTTCGGAGAGTGAAGTTCAGAGCCTCATTGATTAGCAACGAACTCATATTTGCAAAACGGGAAGAGTATTCGCGGTGTCCAGCTACGGTGAACAGCGCATCTGATGAATACCCTACTGAGGGCGGACAGACCACAAGCAGTGTTAATTCGTCGCGATCATCTGTCTGTGGCTGCTCTCGTCCTCACCCTTCCAGTATCGAAAGCTCTTGGCAAGAGAGATTGATGCACAACAATGAGAGCATCAACTGGACACGGACGGCTGAGCGACGCTGTCGACCCGCAAGCTAATCCCCGAATCACATATGTACGGAGTATCAATCCAATGGTGTCACCGAACATGAGCAAAGAGTGGGAGTCAGACAACGTGTTCGACGTGCTTGGGTGCGAGATTGCTCGGCAGATTCTTGTGTTGGCCAGTCTTCGACCCTCATCAGCTACTGAGCTGGCCGAGCACTGTGACGTCTCCGAGCCAACAATCTATCGACGGGTTCACGCGCTTCAGGAATACGATATGTTAGATGAGCACATAGAAATTGACGATGAGGGCCATCATTACAAGCGGTATAAGACGGAACTCAAGGAAGCACGGGTTCAGATTGAGCAGGGAAAATTTAATATCGATATTCAACTTGAGAAGGACTATACTGACAAATTCACCGACTTCTGGAGCGATATGGAGAAGGGTGCCCAAAGCTCCTCAAAAGATGTGAACACAGACTCTCGGCACCCCAGCAGGACATCCTCTGATCCGAGTGGTGGGTGAGAATGGCTGAACCGCCTGAGTTCTGGGCTTTTCTCATGGCTAACTCATTCTTGTTCATTGCTGGCGGAACATTGAGCATCCTCGGCTATCGAGCCTATATTCGCACTCATCAACAGGCACTCCGCCTCGCCTCTGGCGGATTTACTCTCATTACCTTCGGCGGTCTGCTTGAACTTGTGTATCAGCTTGGTATTCGACAAGATTACCACCTTGGCGGACGGGAATCACTTGCGCTTCAAACAGCCGAGAGCCTGACTATTACCGCAGGTCTCGTTGTTATCTTCTACGCGCTCTCTCAATACTAACTATCTCCTACGAACTCGCGTCGAACGCCACACTCCGAGCAGAATCGATTGCGGTCGTGTGGTGAGACATCACATGTGAAGTAATTTCGATGTCCGGTCATCGTCTTCTGGGTCCTCCTACTGTATGGCCTCTCGGCACCCGAAACCTTTCATCCAGATATATTCAATCTCGCTTGATTCGTTGAGTGAGCTTGCGCTTTCGTTTGCATGTCTGACAATCACGTGGAAATGACAGTGTGCAGTCGCATGCCATCGAAAGTAAGGATATAGGAAACCATCTTGTATGTACTCTCACCCCCTTACAGCCAGATGACCACAGATTACCGATAGCCCCTCATCAATCCCGAAGGCTTCGCCATTTGTAATCCTCATTTCCTCTTTTCTGGCCACATCCTGATGTAAGATACGAATGATGAACACAAAAGAGATCGTGACTTGGTTCGTTATCACCATACTTCTCATGAGCACCATCCCGGTGACTGCCCTCGCGCAAGGTGTCTCAGACCCCCAGCCGGTGCTAATGGATCAGGATACGACTCATATTGCGGATGTCACTGTCGACGGACAACAGTACAGCGTCTACCGTCATGAAAACGTCTTCCCTTGGGCTAGTGGCATCGATATCTATGTGAATGGTGAGCGGGTCACCTCAGAATCAACTGCTGAAACGGTACTGACAGCACTCGCGCAACGACGGGCCATTCAAGACTTTGGAGCAAAAGATGTCAGTCAACTCCGCACGACGTCACAGAACGCGACCACAGTCGCAACTAACGTATCAGCGGCAGCGGCAGCCATTAACGAGACAGTCGTATATATCAATCGGATGAAGACGGTCCACGAAGACGGGAAGGCAGTTTACAACGCCTCGGTCGAAGCAGCACCACAAATTACTGAATTCAACGAAACCGCACGAGAACTCCGCCCAGAGCTTCGCTCCTTCGAGAACGATTCGACGGCGTACCGATCGAATGCAACAGCCCTCATTGAGCTGCTCAGGCAACAGCAGAACGGAACGAATGTTGACCCCCAGCGGCTCTATGCCCAATATACAGCGACACTTGAGGCAAAAGACGAACTCTCGGATCATCTCGGATTCAGCGGTATCAACGAGCAACTCGCGCAGTTAGCTAGCACGAGTGGGAACGTCGTGGCGAACGTCTCGTCAGTCCCTACGCGCGGAAATGTAACGGCTCAACGCTTCCGGAGTGTGATTAATGAGTCGCCCGTTGCTGCAAACCAAACCGCGGCACTTGAGATACGGGATTTCGACTTCGATACCGTCCAGGAGCAGGCTGAATCACTTAAAGACGGCTGGACAGAGGACTGGAATTCACGACAAAATCCCGCATCAACAGTCTACCAGTCGATGGCTGCAATCGTCGTGGCGATTGCTGCTGTCGCTGGATACGTCGCCTGGCGTCGACGCTAAATTCGGCAGCGAAGCGGTCTCCCCTTGCGCTGGGCCCCACCGATAGATCCGCGCAACACGAAGGGCGCGGACCTCGTGAACTATCTCGGGACGAGTGGCTCGGGAATCTCCGATTCTCGTCATTACGGGGAACTTCATCTTCCGTCCAGCTTGAGGCGCTCGTCTTGTTACACCTGTAGCTAGGACTGCAATTCGCAAAACTCAGACTAAGCTGATCGGAATCGATGAAGACGGCATGCGGGCGGTGACACCGTATTCCGATACGCCTTGTTGGGAGAGCTATTTCACTCAAAGAAACACTGCCCCCTGGTTTTTTATAATTGAGTCGAAAGATAGCGGTAGCTGCCTATTATAGGCGGCACCACGGTACGTTCTGACATTGCCAGTTGCACACCAACTCAGGAGTGGTCCCCCTGACGCACTGATAAATTCCTCCGCCCTTAGCGGAGGAGGATATCAACCCTCCACACTATTTCACTGACAGAACTGACGTGTCTGTCCGTTACTTTTGTACTCGGATTTCATCACATACATCAAAAATCAGAAGCGTATATCACCTCAACGTGAGTCGCTCAGGAAACGCGCCGAGGTTACGACAGAATCTGGGTTGAAACTGGCATCAAAGCTCGCCGACTCCGAACGACCCCCCATGTCCCGTACGGGTCTGAATCCCCGCCAGTGAACTGAGTGTTTCTTCTTGATTCTCTCAATCACGACAGGGTCGGGATTCGACGTTGGGAGCCCTAGTCTTCGCTTCACCTGAGATCCGTCCCTGGTGACTGAACCGAAGCAAGATAGGTCATCCTCAGCTGTTTCGAATAATCTGATTCCAGAGGTGAGAGCATCCACTGTGGATATGCTGCTGCTTCGCTAACACCCACTCTGTATCGAAGCTATCTAACTGCTCGTGCTCACGCATTCGACTAACCCACAGAGATCAGTATCGCTGGAGTTCCCCCCCCCTTCGAATCAACTCACGCGTCTAATCGACAGGGACTCCTCCAGGTGCACTCGTGCCGTCGGTCTTGATACAGAACTCGACAATATCTCGGACACAGACTCACTCTCAGACGGTTCATAGACAGCAGTAACATGACATGGTCATCGCAGACGAGCGGTAACTCCTATGCAAGCTTAGCCACGGTAACTAAGAGATCATCAAAGCGCACTTGGATGTACTCCCCGTTGCCTCCATATGCAGGCCCGGACATATATCATGACAGATGAAAGCCGACTCCGAACTCCGTTCAGACTGGCGATTACTGCAGTAAGTCTGTTCGTGACACTGTTGATTGGGCAGTTGGTACGACAGCAGTTCGGACTTTCGAGGTCAGGGATGACAGGGTTGGCGGTATCCCAGATTACGACGATGATGATCGTCTGTACCGTTCTTTGGATTGTTATTCGATATGTTGACCGACGGCAGCCATCAGACTACGGATTGGTGCCGGTGACAGCACAGTGGGTACGTGAGTGTGGGGTTGGGACGGTCGTCGGTGGAGGACTAATCATCGCTATTGCTGTGGGTGGACTGGGAACCGGTGCGGTTCAGATTGCTGGTCTACTGACTACACAGTCTGAGTCACAATTCGTCACCACCTCAGCCAATGGAGCGACGATCTCCATTGTTGGTGAGTTGGTTGCAGCGGTAATCTTCGCGATTGGCGTTGCTGTTTCTGAGGAGGCGATAATTCGGGGGTATCTCCTCCCCAATGTGGAGAGTGGAGTCGCCTTTTTTACTGAGCGATATGCGACGCTCGGAGCTATGGCCATCACAAGCGGACTGTTTGCAGTCCTTCACTTAGCGAACCCAGGGGCAACGGTTTTAGGAACACTCAATACGTTCCTCGCTGGCATGTGGTTTGCTGCTGCATATGTTTTCACTCGACGGTTGGGATTGGCGGTTGGCCTTCATCTTGGATGGAATCTGCTTCTCGGGGCTGGGGTCGGCCTGCCGGTAAGTGGATTCTTATTGCCGGTCACGATTATTGACCTCGAAGTAAGTGGGTCTACTCTGTTACTGGGAAACACATATGGCCCAGAAGCCGGTCTGTTTGCATCTGTGGCTATTGTGGCTGGCATCGTAGTTGTTGGTTGGTACGCAGATACCCCCCGAACACGGACGTTCGCGGGTCGTCATGAGTAGAAAGTACGGATTATCCCAAGAAGAGTAGGCGTTTGTCCGACAGCGATAGCTATGGGCTTGCGCGCTGCTCTTGCTATGGCACTCAAGCAACCTGCGTTCGTTTGCTGAGACTGAAGGACTGCATCTGAGGATAAGACGTGCATATCGTGTAACGACTCATCTCGGTTCGATGATTGGGAATCCTCCTGACGATGCTGCGATACACTTCAGGGGATTCGTTTATATTAAATGAGTAAACATGGACCATGTATGTCGGCTAATATCACCGTCCTCCATGTTGACGACGAGCCTGGATTGGCTGAGTTAACAGCCACCTATCTTGAGCGTCACGATGACCGCTTGAGCGTTGAAACCGTCACAAGTGGTGAAGATGCACTCGCGTCGCTGAAAGCCGGTGACTGCCAGCCACAATGTATCGTGTCAGACTATGATATGCCCGGCATGGATGGACTGGAACTATTAGAGACTGTGCGGCAAGAATTCCCAGATCTTCCATTTGTTTTATTCACTGGAAGAGGCAGTGAGGAAGTTGCCAGTGAGGCAATCTCCGTTGGTGTCTCAGATTATCTCGAGAAGGAATCAGGAACGGAACAATATGAATTGTTAGCCACTCGGATCACCAATCTTGTCGCCACGAGGAGGGCAAAAAAGCGAGCTGACAGACAGGAGAACCTCATGCGTCAGTCAGAGATTCTTAGCAGCACTGGTGGATGGGAACTCGATACTGAAACAGATACACTATATACAACAACTGGGACACGGAAATTGTGTGGTGTCGCTGGGAGCAGTCGTCTACACGGTCGCAGAGATTTGATCAGATACATTCATCCTGATGATCGCTCGGACGTGCGGGTAACAATGGCCAGGGCCGAACGACGCGGGACACAGATGCAGGGCGAGTGGCGACTGCAACCTGCTAACGGTGGTGAGCGGCAGATACAGATGACCATTGAACCCGTCGCGGATGGAGACGGTTCGACGCTCCGTGGAGCGATTCACGATGTGACCGAGCTCCGTCAACGCGAACAGCAACTACAGGACGAACGAGCAGTTACTGAGAACGTGCTCAACACGATCGATGATATCTTTTATTTGCTTGACGCTGAAGGGCAGGTCCAGCGCTGGAATAGAGCACTTCCACGGGTCACTGGTTACTCCGACGATACCTTAGCCGGGATGGACGTTGATGAGTTGTTCTCAGCGGCGAATCGCGAGCATATTCTACAGACAGTGAGCGATACTGACTCGAATCGTAGACGTGTCATCACTGCAGATATCAAAACACAGGCCGGTGAACATCTCTCATATGAATTGACTAACAGTCGGTTGACCGATTCGAGTGGAGATGTGGTCGGCGTCGTCGGGATTGGTCGAGAATTAACTGACGAGAGGCAGCAAGAGCGAATTATCAGCCAGTATGAGCAAATAATAGAAAACTTACCTGTCGGGGTTTTCCGCACGACGATCGATGGGAAAATACAGCATCACAACACGAAATTGGCCTCAATATACGATGCGGAGTCTCGAGGACAGATGACGCAACTCAATGTCAGCCGAATCTATGCAGATACCACCGATAGGACACAGTTACTCGCCAAACTTCGCTCAGAAGGGAGCTTAGAAGACGAGCGTCTCCACGTTGAAACACTCGATGGCGACTCAAAGTGGGTCGAAACTTCGTTGACGCTCGTTGAAGCAAACGGGAGAGAGTATATCGACGGGACCGTCAGAAATGTGACTGAACAGGTCAAACAAGAGAGGGCGCTCATGCGAGCAGAGACACTATTCCAGCACGCACAGGATATGCTGTTTGTCATCGAGTGTCACGAAGATACATATCGGGTGCAACGTGTTAATGATTCGTTCGAGACAACGACTGGGCTGGTCAATACTCGTATCTCTGGCAAGACCCCACGCGATATTTTTGGTGACGACCGAGGCTCACAGATCGAAGCCAGATATGAACAGTGTGTCGAGCAGCGGGCACCACTCCGATATGTCGAAACGATCGAGGCAAGCAAACTCCCAGCAGACAACGGCTTCGAAGATACTGAACAGACGCACTGGGAGACTCAAATTGCCCCCGTCGAGATCGATGGAGATGTCAGATACATTGTCGGTGCGACTCGTGGAATAACACAACGAGAGGAACGCAAACAGGAGCTCGAACGAATTACATCAGAGTACACAACACTGATTGAGAATTTCCCTGGAGGTGTGTTCCTATTTGATAAGCAGTTGCAGTATGTTCACGCTGGAGGTGAGGAACTTTCGACGGTCGGGCTGTCGGCAGCGGAGTTCAAGAAATCGACTCCATATGATGTTTTTCCAAGTGATGTAGCTGAGACCGTCGCGAGTGCCTATCGCACTGCTCTTGATGGTGAGACGACCACATACGAAGAGCAACTCAAAGGTGAGTGGTATCGAGTGACAGCCGCTCCGGTTCGAGACGAGACTGGTCAAGTTATCCTCGGTATGGCAGTGGCGCAAAATATTACTGATGAGAAGCGTCGTCGAGACGAAATTCGACAAGAGAACGAGCGACTTGAGGAATTCGCGAGGGTCGTCAGCCACGACTTACGAAACCCACTAACCGTTGCCGAGGGGTATATTGAGTTAGCTCAACAAGAAAATGACAGTGCTCATCTTGAGCGGGCAACTGACGCGATTGCGCGGAGTCAGACGCTCATCGATGACCTATTGACGCTGGCTCGAAATGAACACTCTATTACAGAAACCGAAGTGGTTGCACTGTCAGAAATCACGCATCAATGCTGGAAAAACGTCGAGACACAGTCTGCAACACTTCACCGTGATGTAGAGCGAGTGATACAGGCCGACAGAGGTCGACTCAAGCAACTGCTTGAGAACGTCTATCGAAACGCTGTCGAACACGGTGGTGAGGATGTGACCGTCTCAGTACGTGGGCTCGAAGACGGATTCTCCATTACGGACACTGGGCCTGGCATCCCCGAGGAAGACTATCAAAACATCTTCGAGGCTGGGTACTCGACAGCAGATGACGGCACTGGATTCGGCCTGCGGATTGTCAAGCAAGTTGTCGAGGCTCACGGCTGGGAAATCACAGCGAGTAATCACTCACACGGCGGTGCCTGCTTCGAAATCACCGGTGTCGAATTCGAAGAGTCGTAACTTGACACTAACGACGGTGAAATAGTTCGCCATTCAACTCTGAAGAGTCGCCACCCGACACAGAGGGATCACGAAGAAACGAGTTGAAATATACAGCTCGAATACGAATCATGTGTCTGTTGTGAGAACACACTTGAACCGACGCGATTAAGCGAGGCTATCTATTCTCGACACCGTGGAACCGGTCTTTCCCGACCAGTCTTCTGGCACCGATAATACTGTCTACCTCTCTGACCACGTGCTCGCTGTTACCTGCTATCGAGATAAAACCGGGTTACTTGGGTGGTGAGTGCATCTGATTCTCTGATCGAATGTGTGCAGCCAACCGTTCGTAAAGCGATGCGCAACTTTGTTCGTCTGTGCGGCGGGCAGGTTTCGATAGTGTACCCCAGTTCCCAATCATGACGAGACGCTTGCGTGCTCTCGTCATAGCGACGTTCAGCCGTCTTGGCCCCTCATCAGGAAATTCTAAGAAGCCACTGTATCCGTCATCATTGCTTCGCACAAATGAGATAATAATTGCCTCTCTTTCTCCACCCTGAAACGAGTCAACGGTATCAACCGAGACGTCCCCTGGGTTTGGTATGTTGAGTTGATTGACCCGACTGATGATTTCGCTCACCTGGCCGCTGTACGGCGAAATCACACCGATATCCTCCGAGGCGACTCCGTTTTCTGCCAGAAGCTGGACTTGCTTTGCAGCTGCTTTGGCCTCTGCAGGATTATAGAATGAATGTCCGTGAGTTCGCTCGCGTTCTTGACTCTCAACATTGATACCAACGAGTGGTGGTAACTCAGAGACGGATTGCTTTCGAGCTAACTCTGCAGTGGTGAGTTTCCCATCGTAGAATGCTTCGTTTGGAAACGCAGCAATCGCCTCATTCATGCGATACTGTCTCTGTAGAAGGACAGCTCCATCCTCCTCATACCGGTTCAATAGGTACTCAAACAGCGAGATGTGCATATCTTCGCTTTTAGCTGATTCGTCAGCACAGTATGGAGGGAGTTGCTTGTGGTCGCCTGCTAACACGAGTTTCTCAGCACTATTCAAAACGAGTGCTGTTGCCGGTCGACTCGCCTGTGTTGCCTCGTCAACGACGGCCACGTCGAAGGCATTCTGCTCGAATTGTGCAGTGCCGCTCGTCGTAGCAGCGACGACATCCGCGTCACTCGCTGATCGATGTAGATACTGATTTTGTACCACGCGATTGCGTGAATTGTTCCCGATTCGTGCGACATTCACATCTGACCCCTCGCACTGGGCCATGGCATGGAGTGTATGTTTCTCCGGCGATCCCGGCGTACTGTCACCAACAAGGAGATTGTCCACCGCCTGGTTTGAGTGCGCTGTAACAAGAACTGACTTTCCTTCAGAGACGGCGTGGCTGACGTACGCTGTGAGTGTTCGTGTCTTTCCAGTCCCCGGTGGCCCGTGAATACAGACGACATCGTCTGCTGCATCAGCCCAGATGAGTGCCAGTCGTTGGTATTCGTTCAGTTCGATCTTACTATCTGGAAGCGCGAATTTATTGACTGAATACTCTATGGGACGATTGCCGGTCAAGAGATTACGTTTCGTCTCAGTTGCTCTAATCTGGTCGATTGCATTGAGTCGTCGATCGAACGGGACTGGATTCAGCAACTCGTGAAGCCATATCTCAGTGTCGCAGCTCTCGAGAATGTTCTCGACCAGGTGCGGAGCTTCGAGTCGATTCCATGCTGGTTGAATCGTAATCTGTGGATCTGTTACAGAGCGCACCTTGACTTCGATGGGAAAATGTTGAGTCTCAGAATCGATATCAAGAATACATCGGTTTCCAGGGAATATTCTCTCATCATCTCGCAGATTGGTGTCCCCGCTTTCGTCATCATCTCGCCCGAACTGGTATCGGTATGCTCGGCTACCATCCTTGTCAGTTGAGCCAATGTGTATGTACGGCCCGGAGACATGATTCCGCCTGATTGCTTCTCCAAGATCCAGGTCTGTGTACTGTTGCCAGTTTGTCTCTCGCTGGGCTTTCTTTTCAGAGCGAACAAACTCGCTCAATTCGTCGAAAAACACACGCTGTTCATGACTGCTCAATTGGTCGCGAGGCTGAATTTGATCGGCCGGGAGCGCTGACTCCTCGACAGCGAGCTCAATCTCGCAGTGTTGGTCGAGCCAGAATCGGAGTCTGTGTCCAATTTCGGTACCGTTCAGCCGCTCACAGTCGGTGAATCGCTCGGTCGCGGTGACACCGAAGCCAGTGTCATACCACCCGATACTCCCGGCATCTGGTCGGTAAATAACGTACTCGTTCGTCGGTATTGGGCTATCGACCTCGAACAATGGAACGGCGTATCCCTGCTTCTCAGACACATAAATATCGACTTCTGCTCTCGCCTTCGACACTGCTTTTTGAATCGCGATGGGGTCAAACGCAGTCTCTCGGACATCGGTATGTAGGAGCCGTGCATCAGTAAGACTCCAATCATCAAATATGTGTGAAACCATGTGCTGATTAATCTGATATCACTCCTCTGACCACTGAGTGAGGATAGTATGAAGACATGAGCCATTCGTAATCAAAACGCTTGCGCTAAGCTAACCGCCCCACAACGCCAGAATCCACATACGTCGTCTCTCTTGCCAGCTCATGATGTGTTTTTTCCCGCCGATCTCTCCTTCGTCTCTTGCCCGGAGGGTTGACCACCTAAGCCACGCAAACGAGACACAGATACGTGTTACTGGTGGGGAGGACGAGACCGCCGAAACGGAACCATACTCACAGTCTATGTGCGGAGCACGTCGAGTGCTTGAATTCGTTCGGAGGCCTTCGATCTCTGTGATGATGAGACGCCCTGCGTCTCAAACAACTTGACTCCGATGCGGTTCACTCTATTTTGCCCGCTCGCGTTCAGGTTTGCTCTCAGAGCTCACATCTGACTCGGTCTTGATGAGCTTTTCAACTTGGGTTTCAAACTCTTCGTCAGTCAACTCTCCATTGGCATATCGTTCACGTAGCGTCGCAATCGGGGTATCCTCCGATGTCTGAGTACCCGCTGTATGAGTCTCTTGATATCGACGCATGATTCCGATGGTCAGCGGGAGTACTCCGCCAAACCCTACTGGAAAGGCAACCCAAAAGTAAGACACACCGGCTGCCAAAAGCACAAATGCTACGAGTAGTGTCAGTGTTGTGACCGCCCCAGCGGCAATCATATCTTTCTCACCAGACTGTGGTGTTTCCATAGCACTCATTGTGACTACATGTGTGATTCCGGTCTGTCGGTCTCTGCAAATCGAATACCCTCTCGTAATTTTGTACAAACATCCATTCGGTCCCGATTCCAGAGACAACCCACATCGATGGCATCCTGATGTTTGCTTTCGTTATCAGCAATCTCGACATCTCTCTCTGTCTTGCTTTGTGCGAGTAGCAAGCACATGTGTTGCTTCATGGAATTGCTCTGGCTTTAATTTTCGCAGGTGAAGACCTATTCCTCAGAGAGCAACGCAATGAACGGAGCGGACGGGTAGATGCTAACGCGCCTTGCAGACACGGATTGCCCATCATCAACTGGAGAAGTTCACGCTGACTGATCTGAGACCCCGAGGAAACGCGCAACCTTCACATCCACTTCGTGGACGCCCTTTAGGGCGAGAATACTGTCAACACAGTGATCATCACAAGAGGCACTCGTCTTAACACTCAATAGATACATCGCTACTGATTCGCCTATTGGGACGACTCACTCATCAGTAACAGAGTCACAATCTGTGGCAGGGAGCTCCAAAGACTAAACTCACTGTTGTTGACATGGTCGACGGCAATACCATTGATACCCAGTATCGCAACAGAGCGGGTGAGACGATTCGACTGCTCAGCGTTGAGACGACTGAGATATCACCCAGCCGGACGAGTCCGCATGGGAGGAAATCAACCGATCACCAACTGGGCGTGATAGGCTGGCCGAGCGTCGAAATATGCAACCGGTTACTGACCAAACAGTATGATTTTGCATCTGATCCTATATCAGACCAGCGCGGTTCTTGCAGCCGATTACTCGGGTACGTGTACGCAAATCGAACACCCACAATCCCGTTCAATATGAAGTTAGTCAAACAGAAGTATGCACGTTACTACGAAAGCTCTGTTCTCATGAGCTGAGTGCCTCACAGCAGAACAGCGTGCACGTGAGATCGTTGGGTGTGAGAACACGATAACAAAACTCACTACCATGTGGGTTGTTGAGAGTGAGTCCGACTTTTTCACCTACATTCCCGACGACACAGTTCTGGATGACATCGGCAGGTGCAGCATTCCTAATAAGACACGCTGAAATCCAGTGTTCGAAATCAAATGTCTCGAATGCTCATTCGAGCATTACACTCGCTCTGTCCAGTATCCGCACCCGTCTCTCCAGTGCTCAGGAAAAAAGCCGATTCCGTACTGACCGAGACTGCTGTCCTAATCAGGTGAAACAGTAGTGATCCCAATGAATGAAACTGTATGCTGCTTGAAGAGCTATAAAACAACGTGCACTCTCCATTTTCGAACGACTCACGATTGTGTTCTCTTGACACCCAGCACGAACACGCGCAAGGAGAGGATTCGATACAGTGCACGCAGGAGTAGGTCTGTGTTGACATCTCCTCAGACGAAACACAGAATCAATCAGGTAGCAGCAACGAGGTCCCGAACTCGTTGTTCATCAACTGGTGCAGTTGTGTTGCCATCCTGTTTCAGGTCGCTACCGACAATAATACCATCTGCGAGCTTGAGTGTCTCTGCTGCTGTATCTCTAGTTACACCGCTGCCGACAAGCACGGGGATATCGGTTCTCATACGATTTTGGGCTTCGATAATTGCATTCAATTGCTTGCGGTCAGTTTCGTGACCGGTTCCGGCACCAGTGACGATAATGCCGTCAGCATGGCCCCGCTCAATCAGATCTACCACCTCCTCACTCAGTGGGCGTTCAGTAACTGGCGCCGAATGCTTCACGTCGACATCGGCGAGAATATCAACCTCTGCACTGAGGCGGTCTCGAAGTCTAAGTGTCTCGGCAGCCTGTCCCGTCACTACTCCCTGATCAGTTACGCGCGTCCCGGTATGAACGTTTACTCGGACAAAGGATGCACCAGTTGCAGCTGCGATTGAGACTGCAGCTTCAGCGTCGTTTCGAAGCACGTTCACACCAAGTGGGAGTTCAACTGTTCGCCCGATATCTGCAACGAGTGTTGCCATTGTCGCAACAGTGTGCTTTGGCACATCAGCGGCATAAAATGGGCTATCTCCAAAATTCTCTATCATTAGCGCGTCAACACCACCGTTCGCTAATCGACGGGCGTCTCGTCGCATCGCCTCACGAATCGCCTGGCGGTTTCCGTCAAATCCAGGGGCACCAGGGAGCGCTTCAAGATGGACCATCCCGATGATCGGCTTGGTCGTTTCAATCCCGGATATCATCAGTTTGTGGCCGGTTATATATTGAATTCCGCACACGATCAATTTCTGTCATGTCTTCAGTATGAGGGCCGCTATGTAACAATGCTTCTCCAAACCTGACTCTGAGCGATGCTCATATCGATTGTATTGGGTAATTACCATCTTGAGATTGACGGTGAGTGGCTCAACACACTGACCCGGAATCATTCCCGGAGACTGAAATATTCGATTCATCCTCCTCGTCGTAACCAAGCCCTCCGGTCCACATTTGGGGCACGCGCTGGTCTGCGACACGACCTGTTCTCTTGTGTTGAGTGTCGCATTTTCGCGGTTGAGCAGGTATGTCGATGGCCGTATCGCTCGAAAATTGGGGATTTTTGTTCGACCCTAAGCCACTCTGGCTCAACTACCCGTGAGCGAAATTGCCCGAGAGAGGCGCACAGTCATGCCAACGATAATTTAATAAAAAATAGTAAGTCAAATATTAATTAATAGCAAAAAGCTGGGGGTGAATGGCAGATACGTTAATAACATTGGAGCGGATAATTCAAATAATGATTTTACCCGATGAGCATTCTCTTGCCAGAAGTGTTGAACCACCTGGTCTATGCCGCGAGCAAGCGAGGAAATATCGAAGGCAATCTACTCGCAGTAATCGTGGTAACGCTCAGCACGAACATGAGGGTGAGGGTATTTTTTTCTCAAGGACGCAGCAGTGTACCATCTCGGATTTCGAGATGAGAGGGAGTCTCTTCAGACAGAACGGGCAGACACAGCGCCAGCTTACGTTCGAGGATAGAGCGAAAGAGGTTCTCACTCGATACTTCACAAACGGATGTTTCAATGGTAGCTAATCAGATCGAAAATGAAGGGGCTGACGTGGGGAATAATAGCGAGGTAACCTCGAAATTCGCGGTCCCTGGAATGGATTGCCCCTCGTGTGCGGGAAAGGTCGAGAGTGCACTCGACAAGATAGGGGCAGCCAGAACATACGAAACCCAGCCAACAACTGGAGCGGTGATCGTCACATACAATTCTGCCAGCGTTAGCCAAACAGATATCATCGCTACCATCGAGAGTGCCGGGTATGAGGTTACAGAGACTCCAAGCGACGAGTCAGCACAGCAGGAAACAACCGAAGAACGTGAGAGTATCTGGACGAGTTCACGTGCACTCAAAACATGGGTCAGCGGTGGCTTCGTTGGGCTGGGATTGCTGTTTGAGTTCCTCCTAATTGGGCAGAATATACAACTTGCGAGCCTTCTTGATGCGAATCTGTTCGTTGCTGATGCACTCTTCCTTGCCGCTGTCGCCTCCGGTGGTCAAGAGATCCTCCGGAACGGCTACTATTCTGCGCGAAATCTGACCCTCGACATCGACTTTCTGATGTCAGTTGCCATTCTTGGGGCACTCGTTGCAAGTTTTGTGTTTGCTGAGGCGCTCTACTTTGAGGCTGCCACTCTCGCGTCCCTGTTTAGTATAGCTGAACTGCTGGAGCGGTACTCGATGGACCGTGCTCGAAACTCGCTTCGAGAGCTCATGGACCTCTCGCCCGATGAGGCGACACTCAAGCGAGGTGATAAAACGGAAGTCGTTTCGGTCGACAGGGTCACTGTTGGTGATACTGTCGTGGTAAAACCAGGAGAAAAAATCCCGATGGACGGAAATGTCGTTGACGGTGAAAGCGCTGTCAACCAGGCACCCATCACAGGCGAGAGTGCTCCTATCGATAAGACGAGAGGAGACGAGGTGTATGCCGGCACGATCAATGAAGCGGGATATCTCGAAATAGAGGTTGCATCTGAAGCTAGCGATAATACACTCTCGCGCATCGTTGAGATGGTTGAAGATGCACAGTCGAATACAACTGAGCGTGAGCAGTTCGTCGAACGCTTCTCGACGTATTATACGCCAGTCGTGGTCGGGTTTGCTATTTTGACAGCGGTAGGGAGTCCATTTATTCTTGGGACAAATTGGCCCACGGCTGTCGTTTATGGGCTGACGTTACTAGTTCTTGCCTGTCCGTGTGCATTTGTTATTTCGACACCCGTTTCGATAGTGTCGGGGATCACGAGTGCGGCGAAGAATGGCGTCTTGATCAAAGGCGGTAATCATCTTGAGGCAATGGGTGCTGTCGACGTCGTTGCGTTCGACAAGACAGGGACACTTACGAAAGGTGAACTCACTGTCACTGATGTCATTCCACTCAGCGGAAATTCAAAGCAAGATGTCCTCCGGTGTGCGCGTGGGCTCGAACAGCGAAGTGAGCATCCCATTAGCGAAGCAATCGTTGCAGAGGCTGGCAGCGTCGGAGCCACTGAACGCAGGATAGATGAGTTCAAGAGCATCACCGGGAAAGGTGTGCGTGCAAATCTTGACGGGAAGCCACATTTCGCTGGCAAGCCGGAACTATTTGAGGAACTAAATTTCGATCTGTCACACGTGCATGCAACAGCAAATGAGGATCTCATCACGCAGACAGTTCGCCAGATATGTAATCGAAGTAACTGTCTTGACTTGCTTGAGGAGACCGTTCCCACACTTCAGGCAGAAGGGAAGACGGTCGTCCTCGTCGGAACCGAAGACGAACTTGAGGGTGTCATCGCAGTTGCCGACAAGATTCGTCCAAGAGCGAAGCAAACCATAACACATCTCGAACGACTCGGCGTCTCTCGAACAGTGATGCTGACAGGGGATAACGAGCGGACTGCTCGCACGATTGCGACCCAGATCGGCGTCGATGAGTATCAGGCCGAGTTGCTCCCTGAGGGGAAGGTAGCCGCAATTGATGATCTGGTCGATGAACACGATGGCGTCGCGATGGTTGGTGACGGTATCAACGACGCACCAGCACTCGCAACTGCTACTGCTGGGGTAGCAATGGGTGCTGCTGGAACCGACACTGCATTAGAAACCGCTGATATCGCCCTGATGAGTGATGATCTGAGCAAACTCCCATATCTATACGAGCTTGCCAACGACGCCAATGGAGTCATTCGCCAGAATATCTGGTCAAGTCTTGCCGTCAAGGCCGGGCTGGCAATTGCGGTACCATTCGGATACGTTCCAATTTGGCTCGCCGTGCTCGCCGGTGATGCTGGAATGACAACAGCTGTCACTGCGAACGCAATGCGACTCTCTCAGATTACTCCAGGAACAGATACCGAGGCAAGCGCTTCACAATCATGATCTGTACACAGAGAATCGAGTGACACCCTCGTCCGGCGTGAACGCCAGGACATCCAATGCAGGTGAGAGACCAGCAACATGCTGGGTCGAGATTTTAACAGATGTGCACGTCGCCGATACCTGGTTTCGCCCCCGCCCCCTCCGTCGGTGAGTTAGGCGAAACCTTGTCATCGGAAGCCCGCCTCTCGGACGGGGGTTCCTTACTCAGAAACGCCTCTTGGTGGGCCTGCCACTCGCCCTAAGGTGAACTGCCTCGGTGTCAAGTGAAGTGGTTTGAGAGACCGAAGTCATCACGGAAACCGATGACCTCCAATCGGGAACGAGGCCGACGTACTCGCCCTCCTCCGCCTGTAGACGTCGTCTTTCACAACCCGTTTCCCCCTTAGCAGTACCGCTGTTTGATCTCGAGAGAATCGTTGAGAGTCGGTCGCTCTGAGTAGCAGTTGAACTGCTTGGCAATCTCAGCGGGACTCCATTTTGGCTTGACCTCCACGAACAAGTTAGCGTGGTCTGTGACAACCTCTATTGACGTGATTTTCGTGATCGAACCGTCATATTCAGCAGTTCTTAGTAACTGCACGTTCGTCCCAAACTCACTCCATCAGCGTCGGGACTTCACACGAAATAATATAATATTTACACGAACCAATCGAATCCGTGCGGCCCCTCTTTTCTCCCACCCTCATCGCGTGAAATAGCTTCGCGCGGAGTGCTCACGACGTCAGTTGAGGGAACGTGGAAAGCCACAGATCACCCGAGCCGTCGTCGTTTATACTTAGACATACACTCTTAACAGATAGTGGACAATTAAGCCAGTATGAGCAGTGAGACCGACGACAAAGATATTCTTGCTCACGTCGTTCTTCCCGTCGCTCACGAAGAGGACGCGTTAGCGACGGCGACCGCGCTTGAGCCATACGGACCGACTCAGGTGACTGCCCTCCATGTGATAGAGGGGCCCGATGGGATGCCGGCAAAGACACCAGTTGAGCAGTCCGATAGCATCGCAGCGGATTCATATGCTGCCGTACGGTCGGTGTTCCCAGATGCTGATGAACACACTGCCTATGGCGAGGACGTAGCGACAGAGATCTTCGAAACCGTTGACAAAGTTGACGCCAGCGCCATTGCTTACCGTTCGCGTGGCGGGAATCGGCTTCTGCAGTTTCTCTCTGGTGACATATCGCTAAAATTGGTTACCAATGCAATCTGTCCGGTCATCGCCCTCCCCGTTGAGGACGAAACATGAGCGAAGAAGACCTTGCCAAGGACCTCGGGCCACTCGCAGCTCTGACGATTGGCGTTGGGACGATGATCGGTGCAGGTATCTTTGTGCTCCCGGGTGAAGCTATTCTTAATGCCGGATCGCTGGCATCCGTGGCATTCGTCTTGGGTGGCGTTATCGCCATGTTTACTGCGCTGTCGGCCAGCGAACTCGGTACCGCGATGCCTCGCTCGGGTGGGGCTTACTACTACGTCAACCACGCCCTCGGGCCAATGTTCGGGTCAGTCGCTGGATGGGCCAACTGGCTTGGACTGGCGTTCGCCAGCGCCTTTTATATGGTCGGCTTTGGTCGATATATTGCTCGTATCTTCGGTCTCTCTGGAAGTGTTGGTATCGGCCCGATATCGATCACTGTCGTGAAGATAGTCGCGCTTGTTGGAGGAGCTGTCTTTGTACTCATTAATTACATCGGCGCGAAGGAAACAGGCCGGCTTCAGAGCGCCATTGTGACTCTGCTGGTTGGTATTCTCACTGTGTTCACGCTGTTGGGAACACTGCGGGCCGAACCGTCAAACCTCCCAGCCGCAGCGGACGTTGTCTCCACTTTGGAGACAACAGGTCTGATATTCGTCTCCTATCTCGGCTTCGTCCAGATTACGAGTGTCGCAGAAGAGATCAAAGACCCTGGCAAGAATCTCCCGCGAGCAGTCATCGGGAGCGTCGTCATTGTCACCGTGATCTATGCACTTGTCTTAGTGATCATGAGTGCAGCTGTTCCTGCAGGGTTCATTGCGGATATCATCGGCTCAAATGCCGAGAACCCGATCGCTGTCGTTGAAGTCGGAGACTACATCCAAGGGGCGTCAATGGGCGGTGCCCTCCTGTTTGGTGGCCTGCTTGCGACGGCCTCCAGCGCGAACGCTTCTATCCTTGCATCCTCGCGAATCAACTTTGCCATGGGGCGTGACCGTATCGTCACTCCAGCACTCAACGATATCCATGGAAGGTTCGGCACCCCTTATCGAGCTATCGGCATCACCGGCGGACTCATTTTGCTATTCATTATCATCGGCGATCTGACGCTACTGTCTGGAGTCGCCTCGGGATTGCATCTCATCATATACGGACTGTTGAATTTGGCGCTCATCGTGATGCGTTATGTCGAACCCGAAGAATACGACCCGGAGTTCATCGTCCCACTGTATCCACTCCTGCCGATTTTGGGGGTCGTGTTTTCCTTTGCGCTGCTAATTTTCGTCGCCGGTGATGCACTGATATTATCGTTCGGTATTGCAGCGGCAGCAGTGCTGTGGTACTTTCTTTACGCTCGCACACGAACTGAAAAACAGGGAATTCTCTCAAAGCATGTTATCTCTCGCTCGAGAGCAATGCCAGACGCAGCCGTCAGTGCTGCCGCCGGCGTCCGACCAGATGGCGGACAGTTCCGCGTGATGGTTCCACTCGCCAATCCCGCACATGAGCAGGAACTCATTACACTTGCCAGTGCCATTGCCAAACAGCGTGGCGGTACCGTTGTCGCTACACATATCGTAACGGTGCCCGACCAGACGGCACTTGCCGCCGCTGCGGATCAATCCGATGAAATCGACAAGGACTCAGACAATCTGCTCGACGCCGCTCGCGAGGACGCTGAAACGCTCGGTGTCGACGTTGAAACACAGACTATTCTCTCGCATAAATCGTACGAGGCTATTTTTGACGCCGCACAAACCAATGCCGCCGATCTCGTCGTTATGGGGTGGGGCCCTGACTCGCATGGCTCCCCTGGACGGGCAGAGTCGGCAGTTGACGAACTTACCGAAGCGGTGCCGTGTGACTTCCTGATTCTGCGTGACCGTGGGTTTGACCCCTCGCGTATCTTACTCCCGACCGCTGGTGGTCCGGACTCAGAGTTATCGGCCATCATCGCAAAGCACCTTCAAACAGAGTTCGACGCCGAGGTAACTGTGCTCAATGTAACCGCAGATCCTGAACGAGGCAAGCAGTTCCTTAATCAGTGGACGATAGATAACGGATTAGAGGACGCTAATCTACTCGTTGAATCCGGTGGCACAGAGGCAGCTATCCGGAACGCTGCTGACGACGCGACGCTTCTGCTCATTGGCGCGACTGAGGAAGGACTCCTTCGTCGACTCGTCTCGGGGTCGCTCGTTCTGGACGTCGTCGAAGACGTGGAGTGTTCAGTACTACTTGCAGAGAAACATCGCGACCGTGGCTTACTCGAACGGGTATTCTAAGACAGGAGTTCCACTCTCAATTTATTGACGAGTCAAGAATCCAGCTCAATATAAGCTCACACCGAACTTGCTGATGTCTGTGGTGTCACTGATGACGATGGGTGTTCACGGCCTGAAGGCCGTGATATTACGCCCACTCCGCGTATTACAACACTCAGATTTGATGACCTCGGCGCGTAAGGGTTTCTTCGTAACACCGTGCGTCCCCAAAGATAGTGGCTGTGGGTGTGAATTATGAGTTGCTCGTCCGGGCCTCTAAAGCGAAAGAGGCGTGTGGACGAATCTCCGCTTGCACCTCTTATACGATCGCCAGTCGTCTGAGCTATCGTCTCTGGGATGATTCTCTCCCTAAAGAGAACTCTGCTTGCATTTCGGCAACACCCGAGCTGCACTCATGGCGGAGAATACGACAGGTTAGACGATGCCGCCAGTCACGAGGAGACCGATAACGACCAACAATATCGCGACTACGCTTCCACCAGCCAAGAGCGTGTTCTCCAGCGCCTTCTCGTGAACAGGCATGTCGGCGTACTCCCTGCGAAACGTCTTGAGATTCTGCTCATCATAGAAGTACTTCGTCTTCAGCGTGAACCGTTCGGTCACTGCACACCCAGTACAGACTGGCTCCTGCTCGACTCGCTCAGTTTTGATGTGGCTGTTGCAGGCGATTGCCCCGCAGTTCGGACAGTAGGTATACGTCTCGTCGACGTCGCTCGTCTCGCAGTGGACACAACGGTGAACCCCGTCGTCCAAGGTGACTCGTGAGGGGCCAGCAGCATAGTACTCGTATGGATACGAATACTGCTGTATCTCTGTCGTCTGTCGGACCTCAGGCAGATACACCGCCTCTATTGATTGCACTGAGATATCCGAGAGATTCGGTTCACACGTCTTGTTGTAGGTGACATTATTGTCACCGGTGTAAGTCACCGTCGTTGTGTGATAGTCTTGGAGGCGGTCAACAGCCCACTCCTTGTATTCTGTTTGGGTCTGCCCAAACCGTCGCTTGTCAACGTCATCGAACAACTGTGCGAACTGTTCAGCATCAAGATCGATTGTTGCATGAAGATTCTCAGTGACGAGTGCCGCAACGGTATCGTCAGCGACTTGTGGATAGCCTCGCCCGGCGTGAACCACGAACCGTGTGCGGTCGTTGATCCGGTGAATGACACCCACTGATGTCTCAAAGACGGCGTTGGTATTTGCGGTGACTGTGACCACCGGGCGGAACTGCACCCGCGAGTGTGGTGTCGATAACTCGGCGGCCGCGATGTTTTCAATATCCCGAAATGCTTCCCGGACGGGGGCATCGACGTCGGCCGCCGCATTGTACGGGCGCAGCGTCTCGTCACAGAGGATCTCAATTCGACCGTTGTAGAGGTCGAGACCTATGTCATCGGCAATTTCTCGAAGGTCCTCGCCGTCGATCAATTCGACTGGGTGTGGGTCGTCTCTCTGTCGGAGTTCGTCAGTATACTCCTGTGCAGGATTCGTGAACCGACCAGTCGTGACGACCATCCCGCGTTTCGGGCCGTCAAAATTGAATGTCGCAATTGCAGAGTGGAGCTTCTGGATGACCGGTCGGCCGACAGCCCCGGTATGTTTGCACTCGACAACGACTCCACGACGGGTGCCGTCAATAACCTCTTCCATTAGTATATCTCGGCCCTTGTCGGCCGTTTTCTTGCCCTGGCGGACGTTTTCAAAGCCGAGGTTCCGGAATACGTCCTCCATCACGTCCTCAAACTCAAATCCCGAAAGATCATCCAGCACAGCCATGCGGACAGACTATCTACGGTGGGGTGATTAAATATATTGCCGGGAACAGGTTCGCAATGTTTATAAAGCTCTGTGGGGCTGTAAACAGTGGCTTGTTGATAGGTAGCATGACGGTTCGCTCTCCTCATCCATTACAGCTGCGCAAGGCGAAAGCCCATGTGTGATGAAGCCGACGAAAGAGAGCCTATCCATGCTTGAGCGCTCGGCTGGATATTCCACTGTTCAGAATCACCAACTTTGAGGACCCCTCAGCAGTATATTCCACGTGTAATAGTCGAAGTGAGCGTCGAAAACACATTCGGTAATCCGAGTCGCTCGCGCCGTCGAGAGTGGCAAGGCGCCACTCACATCCTCCGCGAGTGTAAGCAATGACTCGTGGACGGCTGGGAAGACGGATTGCTCTCTTCGTCCACCCCGGCAACATCGACAACCCGCTCTACTCGGCACTCCAGAATCAAGCCATCCGCAACGCGAAAAGCGACGACGATGACAAACCCATCGAGTACATGCGTGAGCAACCTATCGAAATCAACACCCAGAACTGGGAGATCCACACGACAGGCAACGAATCTGTCGTCATCGGATTCCGCTATCTCAGTGGTTGGTGGCACACGCCAATTCACATCCACGACAGTATTCAACAACCCGTTCGAGCCCTGCTTGACGGTGACGCTGAGAAAACGAAACTCAGCGTCTGGCGAGAAGGGACAACTGGCAATGCCCGTTCACTGTCGAGTACGACGAGCAACAAGACGACGGGGGAAAGCCCATTAGTGTTGACGTTGTCCACAACTCCATCCTCGCTGCAACACCAGACGACCTGGATGCCGAGTCTTGCTTGTGTCGTGAGTGGCAAGGAACACAAGTTCGTGCGGCGGTACTACCGTTCCCTACGTGGCTCTCTCCAGGAAACTGGGGCGTATCGCGCCCGAAACCGTGTAGGTAACAATGAGTCCCGTCGCATTCAACACATCAATCACACCCTCTCGAAGCGCTTATTCGAGCACGCCAGTCATTTCAGCAATCCCGTCATCAAACCCGAAATCTCGAAAACATCCGTGACGGGAGCGAGTGGCCGTTCTCCGAACTCCAACAGTTCATCACGTACAAGGCCGAGAAAGAAGAGATTCGCGTTGAGAAGGTGACCCTGAGAACACCAGTCAGAAGTGCAGTTGGTGTCATGAACCTGTCGGACGTTGCCGAAGTAAGTTCGGTTTGAGTGTCTGCACTGTGGGTACGTGCGCCATGCGGATTGGTTTTTGAATCCGGCTGAAAACATCAGTCGACAAAAGGGAGAACCACGGCCTAACGCCTCGGGTGACGCGAACCGCGCGGCCCGGTCGGGTGAAAACTTGACCATCCACATCGTGGGTGTCTGCCATGTGCAGATTGGGAGGCCCGCTTGACCGGGCGACACGCGCTGAAACGCACGCCCTTGGCCATAATTAGGCGGCAACTGTGACGCAGGCAACGCGAAAGCGTATGTGAACCGCCAAGGGAGCGCGCAACACTCATTTCTCATCGGGGAATCCCACGCCGTGCAGGGGAGCTCAACTAAGAGATCAAGATAGCACCGTGACTCGTAAGCGGTACGTCCGCATACGGCGTGAATTTGGTCAAGCCGCTGTCGGACCGACTCAGGCCAGTGTCACTACCCTCATAGGGACGATATAAACGGTCACGGGCTATGGACGTTTGAGTGCGCCTTCCTCGTCGAAGAGGCTGTGGCTATCCTTTGGCTCTCCGGGGTACTCACGGGCTGCGTCTGGGTGAAATGTAACGCCAAGTCCTGGTTCATCCGGAACCTCAATAGCTCCATCCTTGACGGTATGCTCGTGTTCGATGATTTCGTCACCCCACTCAACGTCTCGACTCATATGTTCAAGTACTTCGAGATTTTCAAGCCCGGCACACAGATGAACCGATGCAGCCGTACTGACGCCGGCGTTCGGGTTGTGCGGTGCGATTGTCATGTACCGAGCGTCCGCCATCGCTGCCGCATGTTGGACTTCCCGAAGGCTTCCATAATTCGTCACATCGGGTTGGATGATGTCGCAGGCCTGCTTCCGGACGATATCTTCCATCGTCTCGTTGTTGTAGATTCGCTCACCGGTCGCAACAGGCATATTGACATGCTGGGTGACGTCGGCCATCACCTCACGATCTTCGAGTTCGACCGGCTCTTCAAGGAACATGATGTCGTACTCTTCAAGAGCATCCGCGACCTCAATCGCTCCGCGTCGAGTGAATCGACCGTGACAGTCGAGAGCAATACCGACGTCCCACCCGACGGCGTCTCGAACGGCGCTGAGAAGGCTGGCGACTTCGTCAAGTTGTGTGTCGGTCAGTGAGTGTTCGTAGTGAGCGAATGGGTCACACTTCAGCGCTGGATACCCCTGCTCGTTGACTGCCTCCTCGGCATGACGCGCGTAGTTCTCTGGTGTGCGGTCGCCAATGTGCCAACCGTTCGCGTAGACGGGAATCTCGTCGTGAACTTTGCCGTCAAGAAGTTTCCAGACCGGTTCACCGTAGTATTTGCCGGCGATATCTAAAAGTGCAATGTCAATCGCCGCAGCAACTGCGTTGATGAGCTTGCCGGCCCGCCACGCGAAAGGATAGCGCCGGAGTGACCGGTTAATTCGTTTCCGATTCAGTGGGTCTTCATCAATCACATAGTGTTTGTGTGCCTCTGCGGTGGCTTCGAGAGCTGCGGTCAGACCTTCACCACTCAGTGCCTCACCGACACCGCTAATACCTTCGTCTGTCTTGACTTGGACGAAGAACCAGTTCCGCCAGTCGGCGTCAACCACGAACGTCTCAACGTCGGTTACTCGCATAGAGATATTTTTTGAGGAACTGAAAAAGCTATTCCGACTTCGATACAGTCACAGGATTTGCTGGAATCGCCGGGCGTGGACTCTACAGGCAGAGTAGGCCGAATGCCTCAACCCGAATCACAGATTTCCGTGATGATGCAACTCTCCGATTCTCAAGCCAATTGACTCCAAAACTAAGGCTACAACCTTCTTTTCGGAGATGAAAACACGGTATGGCTCCGCGTTTCACCGAAACTGTCCGACCATCTAAGAGGTGAGCTTGGCGACACGTAAGGCCCGTTTGACCTGCTCACACGAGCGATGAAGTCCGGCACTGGCCGAGGTAGTTATCTCACATGAACATGAAGAATTGCACGTTACCGTGATGAACGAACCCGCCGATCTTGATACACAAACAGCCGCAGAAACAGTCGTCGGTGTCGATATGAACGAAGACTGCGTTGGCGGTACCGACTAAAGCGGAATCGAACATCCTGTTATCATTGACTCTCCAGATATCAAAGAACAACGACGCCGCTATGTTACGATACGGAAACAGATGCAGAAAGCCGGACAAACCGCGTTCAACGATGTGTTCCGCGACAAGAACGGGTCGATAGTCTCATGATCGCTCTTGAGGATGTGGCATGCGAGATGGTATCTGCATCTAGCGCTCGCCTGTATTACGATCTGTATGCTTGAAATGGACTTGGACTTTCCCATCCGATTTTGTGCTTGCCCCGCTCGCGGGAAAGCCAGATATCTCATTATCGTCACCGTCTTAATTATCTTATATGCTCGAAGTTCGTGCACTGACGACTGACGCTGTCATTGAGTTTGATGGAGAGGTGCTGCTTCTTAAACGAAATCATCCGCCGTTTGAAGCATCGTGGGTACTTCCCGGTGGATTCGTTGAGCAGGATGAAACCGCACGAGACGCATGTATCCGTGAAACAGGCGAGGAGGTCGGTGTTGATGTCTCCGTTGAGGAGTTCATCGGGCTTTACGATGACCCCGACCGAGACAAGCGGGGAAACGTGAGTGCGGCTTATCGATGTTCGATCCGCAATAACCAAACACCGACGCCTCGTGAGGAAGCCACACAGGTGGAGATGTTCGATCCAAACAACCTACCCAATATGGGGTTCGATCATCGACAAATCGTCGCTGACGCGTTGTCGGCGTATCGCTCTTCGCAGTAGATGTACTAGTTCCCA
>JAQCNF010000052.1 GCA_028275165.1 Haloquadratum sp. | reverse complement strand
TGCGACGTCGAAGCCATCCTCACAGATACCCACCGACACTGTGACATCGTCACCACCATGTTCGACAGCATTCCGATAGAGGTTCTCGAACAGTTGCTTGAGCCGACTCCGGTCGGCCTCGATTTTGATCGTCGGTGGCTGTGTCTGTGTCTGTGCCTGTGAGTTGGGGTGTGTGGCGTCGACGGTGAGTGTTGCCGCTGCTGTTTCGACAGTCTCCCAGCAGCCTTTGGCCACGTCGGCGAGTCTGATCGATGCGAGTTCGTCGAGTTGCTCGCCTGCTTGTGCCAGTGTCAACAGATCCTCGATGAGTGCTTGGCTTCGCTCGATCGCGTTGTGTGCCTTCACGAGATGCTCGCTCTCACGGCTCCGAGCATCGCGGGCGACTGCAAGTTCAAGATATCCCTCGGCAACGCTGAGTGGACTTCGTAACTCATGAGAGACAATCTTCGTGAACTCCTCCAAGCGCGCATTCTTGCGCTGGATTTCTTGTTTGTGGTCTTTTAGCTCATTTCTACGCCGCTCTCTATCCGTGACATCGAGAAATTTCGAAAAGACTGACTGGACGTTCCCATCAGCATCGGTAACTGCACGGTTGTGCCACTCACAGGTCAACACCTCGCCATCCTTCGTGACGTTGTTGTTGATCACGTGGGTTCCGCCGTCACCAGTCATCAGACTCTCGACGACACTGCCGACTCGTCTGTTGTCGTCGGCGGCGACGATGACTTCCCATGATTCGCCATACAGCTCCGGTTCAGTATAACCAAGAATCTCTTGAGCTCGTTTGTTCACACGTTTGAAATTGAACTCATCATCCCAATGGACACCCCCCAGCGGGGATTGTTTAAAGAAAAGCAACGATTCCTCGCGCCGCCGGCGATTGGTCTGCTCACGGTCGATGCGATCAAGCGCTGCGACGAGGTCCCCCGCCAGCAGTTCACCAGCGGTGAGCTCTTGACAGTCAAACGATGCCCTCTCCGTGGAGCCGGCAATCAGGATGCCGTGATCGGCGAGCGGCAAATAAATATGCCCTCTCAGCTCGGTTTCTTTATTATGGACATCTGGGTGCTGACGGGCGTCCTCAACTATCATTGGTTCCCCGCGCTGGTAAGCACTCCCGGCGATACTGTCCATCACGGAGAGAATAGGCACCTCGCCGAGGAGTGAGCTGAGCTCATCAGTCTGTTCCACAGGGACCAGCCGCGTATCCGTGGTATCAGATAGATGAACGGCATTCGCCTTGAAGCCTAGAATTCTCTTCGCGGCCCTCACACCGATATCGGCCACCTCCTGTCGAGTTGTTGCTCTGAGGGTGTCTCTCGAGACCTTAGTTAACTCGGTCAACTCTTGCTCGCGCCGATGGCGCTCTGTCACGTCGTCAACAGCACCCCTGAGTGTGGTGACATTCGTATCGGTCCCGCTATCGCTGTTGCCGCTCTCTGTCACTGGCGTGATTGTTACTGCCACAAGGCGCTCGGTGCCGTCCAGCGGTTGAAGTCGCCAAGTGCAATGTGTTTGTTCGCCCGTTTCAGCTACGTGGCTGACAGTGTGCCGCACATTTGCTTGGTCGTCTGGATGGTAGAGTTTGATTGCTTCTTTGAGTGAGAGGGTCGCGTTGTCAGCTAATCCGGCGAGCCGGCGGCAGCCCTCTGTCATGAATACCTCACCAGTTTCGACGTTGATTTCGAATCCACCGGTGTCCCCAACAAACTCTGTCAGCCGCATCAGATGCTCCTGTCTGTCAGCCCGGTTCTCCTGTCGCTGTGTTCGGACAGCATTCTGAATCCGGTTGGCCAGCAGTTCGTACTGCTCAGTGCCGGGGTGTTTCTGGAGGTAATCGGTGACACCTGCAGAGATTGCATCGCTGGCGACCTCCTCGCTTCCCTTGCCAGTGAAGAGAATGAATGGGAGCATAGGATGTTCCTTCCGGACAATCTGCAGAAACTCGATTCCATCCATTCCAGGCATGTCGTAGTCCGAGACGACGCAATCGGGTGGCTGGGGTCGATTGTGTATAGTGTTTAATGCCTTGTCAGCGTCGATCGCTGTTTCAACAGAGAATCGGTCGTCCTCGTCCTCAAGAAATGTTGCCGTCAGGTCCGTGATAGAGGGATTGTCGTCAACGTGGAGAATATGAATCTGTTGCTGGGAGCCGAGCGGCATGTGATATGATAACAACGTCGTATTTCAAAAAAATTGCTCCGGTCGAATCAGAATTGGCTCGATTTCAGTCTCACCGAAACAGAGCGGGTCAATGCATACAAACCAGAGTTGTTAACAGAGACGGCCTTCCAGTCGTAATTCTGCTCTCGGTCCCCCTGCAACCCATGTATATGACAGTTATGTTACCAGATGAATCAAGGACTCAGTGGGACGTTAATCTGTTTGAAACGACTCCACGGAACTCACGACAGGCATGTGGTTTGAGTGTGACCGACACGATAGTTTCCTTACAGTTCGAATTCGGCTCGCAACGTCCGTGTTTACGCTCACACTTCCAGAGTGCTCGTTGAGACGTATCTTGGGACGGCACTGAGCGTGTTCAAGACTCCGTCTTCGTGACCCGCGAACCGATAGTCTCATTTCACCGACTGTGACACTGAGCCATATCGTCCAACTCGGCGTTGGATTCAACGTAGCATCGACATGGTTCTATCCTCCACTTCGTGTAGACGGATCCCTGAACTATCGCGTCCTACAGGCGGTCAAGTCGAGCGGGGTCGTTCGGGAATCTTCGATTTCAGTGATGAAAAGACGCTCTGCATCTTGAACTACGTGTCCCCAAGGTACTTTAGGAGTTGACTCGCTCAGTCAGCGAAAGTGAGGCCGCCACGTCGGATGCTTGCAGGCAGTCATCCGGACGATCATCAGCGGACGCACATTTCGCGCCAGCGGCGACGTGTCGTGTGTACAAATGTTCCCCCTCCGGCGAGACTGTCTTGATGTCGTTATCATCAGCGTGAGCCCAACTGCTGAGGCCAGAAACACGAGATCGTGCTCCGTGTCCGCCAGCGTCAGTGCCCTCTCAGTCGTTTTTGATCACATATATGAGGAAGCGAGTCTGTCGTACCACCTGTTTGAGTGCAAGTTCGTTCGATCCAAGCAGGTTCGTGGGCATATTCAACCGAAGGACGCCCTCACTACCTGACTCGGATCAGATTTTCATGTGTTGTTTGGATTCATATTCGGACTCGTGTCCCAGAACTTGGAGTTGGAAACCGTTCATGTCGGGTGCGCTGCGGTACGTATTCATACCTGTTGCACTGTGATGCATTATCAAAGCACCATACACGACGGGCGCAACAACGACGTACACCACAGCGAACCCAGATCGACACCGACTGCGGTCGTCGCTACTGAGAGACTCGCTGTCGAAGATGATGGTGAATCTGGTCCTGCCGCTCGATTGGAAAAATAATACATAGAGTGCTCGACTGGGATACTACAGAGACTGGTATGTGAGAGCTCATCAAAAAGAATAAACAAGCTGGAATATCAGCTCAGATGTGCTCCGTTAGTAGATTTTATTCGGCATCCCTTCGGTGACCCCAGGTCATCATGGAGAGCAAATCCACGACAGAATCGAAATGGGTCTCCAGATTGTGGTGATGTCACACCGTCGAGAAAGCCTGTCGATACTGGCAGCAGCTAAAGCAAAAACAGAGAGGATTCACTATCACACAGAAGAAACACACACTGTGTACATTGAATTGAACGGACCCGAAGAGCTAACACTGCCTCTCACCTCTTAGTGTCGCTGTATGTTGACATCTCGTCCAACAGACACATGATTTCTCTCTGTCAGTCGGCAAAGAAAACGCACAACGCGATGCGGCGTGGTGCGGTGCAGTACAGTAAACTGAAAATTCAGTGTGGGCAGGACTATCGGGACCCAATATCACGTGTTCTGTATCTGTATCCAATATCCGTGCGCAGCAACCGATAGGACAGCCTCATATTCATCGAAATCTGGTCCAGAACCCTCTGAGACTGTCACCGTCACCGTTCGCGGGAGGGATGACAGGAGAGTATCAAATTCGACTTCTGGTTGAACGATTAATCTACCCTGCCTGTCGTAGTGGTACCGGTGTGCAGCGACAGTTGCTAATGGGGCTGCTCGTCTGAATTCGCCCGCGCGAACATCGGTTCGATTTCATCTGTCCTCAGGCGGGTCTTCTCGATGAAAACACCCTGAACCGAGTCAAGCAGTGCCTGTCCATCGAGTCTCTGGACGATATCATCGTGAATGACAGAGTTCGCTCGTTTTGTTGCTTCATGCTCTGCAATAAACTCCTGAGACTCTTAATTCGAAGTTGGAGTCGAGAATCGTGGATCAGTCTCCAGCGAGACTGGAGCCGATGTTCCAAGCTGAATCGTCTTCGAGATTCGGTCAGATGAAGCGTTCCCCCCTGCCTGTGGGGCACCCAGTAATGACCGGAGTGCGACTACTTGCGAGGACATCGAGCAGACAACGGCGATTCATCCTCTCAGTCCGGTATCAGACAGTACAAGAAAACAGAAATACAGATCCGTATGTCACGGTCAGAAACAGACTGTCACTGTGGCTTCAGATATTCACCGAGAGGAGGTGACTGACCGAGCAGTTGTCCTTTCCTCTCGGTCAACTGATCCGTTGTCTCCTCACAAATCTATCATGTGAACCGTGCAGCCACGCAGATTAAGCGCTTTCCGTTTAGCCACCGAAAATAGAACGCCGAAATCAGTCTTCCGCTCCGAAAGGTGGTTAGCTATCGTCAGTGCTCAATGGATTAATAGCGACGCCGATGTCGTACGAGCCTGAGTTAGCAGTGTCATCAAGCTCGGCAAAGACCCCAATCTGTTCAGTCACAGAACTGATTTTGGCAACGAACGTTCCTTCGCCAGTCTGGACAGCATTCCCGTTTGTCCCGTCATCATCAGGGTCAAGATCTTCGGTTCCGTCGTCGTCAAGTGAATCCGTCTTGTTTCTGACGTCAACATCGATGGCATCAGGCACATCAACCGCGACTTGGACAGCCAACTCATCCGCTGCGCTATTTTCGAGAGTTGCGTTGAACAGAACACCGTCACCATTGTTCAACTCGACAGCTGCTTGGAACTGTGTGTTGTCGTCGCTCATCCGAGTAAACGATGCGTCGGCATCGCCAGACACACTCACACCAGCCACTGTCAATGCTTGCTCAGCTTGCACGTCGGCTTGTGCTTCAACGCTCTGATTGCTGACCGTGGTGTTCTGCTCAAGTTGTGATGAGATACTCGAATCAGCATCTCTTGATGAGCCTGCGGTCAGGCCAAGACCCCCCGCTGCCACACCTCCAGTCAGAAGCGCGATGAGTATGTTTCGTCTATTCAAGATATACATATTACTCCCCCCTCATCAAAAAGGTACCCTAGGTCTGGCAAGCGAGTTACACTTCGGATACAGATGTTTATATGAGGAGCAGCGCAGACTCGGTCCGTGCTCAAACTGCAGGACGAAGCCACTTTTTCCGCCAAATTCGGCCGAACTCTCCGTCTCAAATCCAGTTGAAATGTTCAGTTCTGTGCTAAGATCGAAGAATGTGTATTTACCCGATATTCCAGAGCGGACTCCACCAACTTTGTGATGATGGGCTTAATGAGAGTTTTTGTGAGAGCAGCAGCAGTATCAAAAGCGATGACTCAGGTTTCTGTGACAGTATTCTGTGATAAATCAGTCTGTCGACACTCGACAGACAGAGCAGATGAGCGTGAGATCAAGTGGGTTATTCCTGGTAGGATGTCATAACCATACCGGGGGCACAGACCCAACGCGGCACCAAGATGTCACACCCATTGGATAATGAGACCCTCGAATGTTGAAGAAGAGACCAGAGCCGCCGTCTTCGGTGGTCGCGCTTGGCTCAAAGATGCGTTCACGGTCAGTAGGTAGGATCCCCAGACTGGCATCTGTGACATAGAATCGAGATAACTCTCATCGTGATACCCGATTTGCAAAACTCATTCGAATGTCTGCCAGTTTGAACGATGGAGTCGGACCAACGACATTTTCGGCTGGTTTAGCTCTTCGCTGCGCGTGTGAGTTGGTCAAGCTCCACAACGACCTTTTATACTGAGTGGGTTATCACGAGACGTGGTAGCTTTTCCGTGGCTCTCTGCTGTAGCACTCACCTCTGGCGTCGCATCGCTCATTTTTCTCCGATACCTCTGGGAGTATCAGTCCAAGCCAGGCGCGCGCTTTTTTATGATTACCATTGCCTGCGAGGCGCTCTGGTCGTTCTCTTATGCCACCGGCTTATTGATATTCGACCCGGCAATCCGGAAGATCATAGAAATACCGCTTTGGATAGGCGTGAACTTTATTGGAGTGTCGTTTCTTGCTTTCGCGCTGGAGTACACCGGTCGCGGATCGCTCGTCCGGTCGCGATGGATGGCTGCGCTCGTCTCGCTTCAGACGATCCACACTGGGATCGTCGCAACCAATCGTTTTCATGGGATCGCCTGGAGCGACTACTCGGTTGAGCCGCTGTTTGGCGCCGCGACGGTCACATACACACACGGACCGTGGCTATTCACGAACATCACTGGGGTGGTCCTCATGATTGCCGGAGCATCTTTTCTCCTGTTCGAGACGTTCCTCAGCTATGGGCCGCTATATCGCACTCAGGCCGCCGCAGTGGCAATTTCACCCGTTCTTCCCGGAGTAACCTTTCTCCTCTGGCTGTTTCAGGTCGGAGAACTTTGGCGAATGAACCTCACCGCTCTTTCGTTTCCCATTCACCTCGCCTTCGATGCATATGCCTTCTTCTCCCGGGAGATGTTTGAGTTGACCCCTGCCACACGACGCGCTGGCGAGCGCGCCGCGATAGACGACCTCGGAACGGCAGTGCTGATCGTTGACGAAAATGAACGACTCGTGAGGCTCAACGCTGAGGCCCAGCGAGTTCTCGGAATCGAGAGCGAGGCAGCTCTCGGCAATCCAGTTGTCGAACTCCTCAATGAAGTCGACCCATTCGGGACAGACGAAGTGCTGTCGCTTACCGTCGAAGGGCAAATTCGGCAGTACACGGCTGCGACATCGGAGGTTGAGGACGCCAGCGGAACATACGTTGGCCACACGATCGTTCTCCAGGACGTCACCGCCGAGCGCCAGCGCGAACAGCGACTTGCCGTGCTTAACCGCGTTCTTCGGCATAACCTCCGAAACGACTTAGGGGTCGTCAAAGGATACATCGAGATCGCGGCGGAACGTTCGAATCAGAAGGGTGTCTCTGAACCACTATTGACGGCAGCGACAACCACAGAGAGTCTGATGGCTCTTGGTGAAAAAGCACGGGATGCCGAGCAAACCGTTGAACCTGTGGAGCGCTCTCTCAAATCAGTGGATATTACAGAGTTGCTCGCAGGGATCAGACCTGATTTTGAGGATGACGGAACGATCCGGATCGATGTCCCCGCCGGATTTCGAGTGCGCGCGGAGCCGACAGTTCTCGATCAGGTGTTTCAGAACCTGCTCGAAAACAGTCTTGAGCATGGTGGGACCGACCCGCGAGTCGAGATTGAGTGTACAGACGTCGAGGACGGTCGTGCAACGTTCGAAATCAGGGATGACGGGCCGGGGATCCCCGATCACGAACGTGAGGTGTTAGAGGCCGGTAACGAAACACCTCTGCAACACGGCAGTGGTCTTGGCCTCTGGATCGCTAAGTGGGGTGTGACCTCGATTGGTGGAAGTCTTCGGTTCAGGACTGGCGACGATGGGACGACCGCGATCGTTACCCTCCCACATGAGCAAGAGCATGATACCCTGGAGTCCGAGACGACCCGGTGATGTTTTTGTATCAACAGGAATGACCGTCTGAGTTGAATAATCTTGGGTCGCTGTGAGGCGAAAACATTCTCTCTGATTGGAGCGAGAGCTTTTCGACCCCACAGCCCATCTTTCATGCGTGAGAGGGATTACGAGATACCTCGTTGCCGCGCTCGTTGGGATCACAGCCGGCGCGGCAGCCGTTGCTTTAGCTCGTCCCGTTATTGACCCAGGTCCGACAGTGGTAACGGGAGTATTCACTGGGGTCGGGTGGGTGGCAGCGATTATCCCGTTCCTTCCGGTGCACAAGCAACTTCGCGGGCGACCGATTGGCTCCGGGGACACAGGGGCTGCCGCGGCGGTGAAGTGGGGCAGTGCGACCGGGGGGCCGCAAGCCTCGGTGTCACAGGGACCGCCGCACTTGTGCTCTTTCAGCATCAGTCGCTCCGGTACGCTGCCGCTGTTGGCCTCTTTGTCTTCGGCATTATCATGCTCTGTCTCGCGCTCGGGATGCGTGTAGTCGCGCTGCGTCTCTCGGCGGCAACTAGCGGCGATCAACAGATAGTTGACCACGGGTAGCGCACGGACGGAGGGTGCTCGGTCAGCCCTGCCACAGACTCGCTTGCGATGCCGCCCCGACAATTACTGACCCTCGTTGACGATTCGACGTAATACGGGGCTAAGTTGCTGCCCATAGGGAACGAATGTCGCTCTGGTGTCTCTGGTGGCTTCAGCTGTCCCCTCTGTTTCCGCCCAGCGGCGGATATCGCCGTGCCCCTCAACGGCAATGAACCGGTCGGCCCGCTGTGCCATCGCCAGGTCACGGGTCGTGTCGCCGCCAGCGATGACCCAGTCCCACCCCTGGCGATCAGCCAACTCAGTGATCACTTCGCCTTTGTCGATCCGGGTAAAATCGCCAGTGAAGATGCCGTCCACCCGGTCGTACTGAGTGCCGACGACCGAGACAGCGTCGTTGAGTTCTGCCGTGCTCTCTGTGAACGCCTGAGCGACGTGTGCTGGCGCGTCAGTCACAAGCGCGACACTAACGTCGTCGGTGGCGATTTCTGACAGCGTGGTGACGAGGCGATCGGGGAGCGACGGCACGGCACCGTCATGCCTGTCGTGAAAGACGGTCGCAAGGCTTCGGCGAACAATCGTGACCGGCCGGTCGGCGACAGCAGCGCCGTACTCCGAAAGCAAGAGCTTATGCAGATGTTCGCGCTCTCTATTTCGATGTGGATATGTGTTGCCGTTGCCGTGGGGCCCCGACAGTTGAGATAACATCTTGAGTGCGGCCTTGGCAGTCTGGTTACACCCGAGCATTCGGAGGCTGTCGACAGCCGAAAGCAGTCCACGAGTCACCATTCCTCGGAGGGATCCTCCGTAGTGACGCATGACAGCTGCGACGGCTGCCCGGAGGTGTGCCCGGTCTGTCGACCGAGTCCAAGCCGCGCCGGTGAGCCACGGCAGCGCCTCCACGAACACAGATCCACGACGGTACAATGTTCCATCGACATCGAGACACAGACCGACGTTATTATCCACGTTTTCGGTCATGAGTGTGGGCTAAGACCTCTTGAGACTGGAGACTGTCGGTCGCCGCCACCAGCGAGTTAGACCCGACAAGGAGCTTAGACTGAGAGAAATACCGATTGGCTGAGGGCACAGAACAAGACACGCGGGATTATAAGCTGAACAGGCGCAATCCCACAGGCCGTGGATACGCGCCGCCACTCTGGGGGAAGTCCATCGTTCAAACGCCCGTCCTGAGTTTCCCACGGTGACGTTTCAGTGATAGGCCGCCCAACTTGAGGAGCGGATTCCGAGCCGTCCTTCGGAGGCGGCCCGTCTGCCCGCGTAACGAGGTCGTTCGAAAATCGAAGATTTTCGTGATCACGAGAGACTCTGTCTCTCGGATGACAGTATCCGCAAGGGTAGTCGGTGAACGCATATGCTTGATGTGTCTGTGCTGACTGCTCAAAGCGAGCATCACGAGACCCTCTGCTGACGCCTGCTGGCGTCACCTAAAAACCAACACTGGGACGCCGGACACGGTCGAAGATAGCGGTCCCAGCGGTTTGGCACCGTCCTCAGAAATCGTCGATTTCTGATGGGCTGCACGAGAACTTCGTTCTCGTGAATACCAGCAGTCCACCACACCGACGCTGTGGGACTACCTGCGCCCGAAAGGTGTTGTACTCCGCCGGTTGGACTGCAAACCTGACACTCCCTCGGGATTCCTCCGCGTTCACGCGGAGGAGGATGTCAACTCAGCGAACCACCCACTCGATGGTTCCTCTGATAACCGTTTGAGCAGCCTTCATAAATGGAATCGCCATTGTGTCGGGGATCATCTGCCGACAGCAGCGTTCTCTCAGTGTCGACAGCGGTTCTCACTGCTTCTTCGACCGGTTCGAGCAGTATTCAACGCCGATTTGACGAGGTTGCATGGTCAGTGTAGTCGACTGAGGCTTGGTCACTCTTCGAACGCAGGTGGCCAGACCCGATATATATTTACTTTTAGACGAACATACACGAATCCATCGCTCGGTAAATACTTAGGACCGAGCTCAGACGACGATTGATGCGAGGAGCATTTTCACCACAATCCGTGATGTTCCCGATTGAATGTTTCGTCTGTGTGGCCTCAAGATGTCTTTGACATCCACCCACGACTGAAGTCGTGGGCTTTCTCCTCGATTTCGTGTAATCCTGCCATGATGTGTGTCATCTATGATATCGAGACATTGAGACGACAGAATTGGTTAGTGAGTGAGTCATCAGACACATGTTGAATCAAAATGTCACGAAAGACTCTTGATAAATGCTGAAACGGCGTGATTGAACAACTCAGGCTCCTCGATGAATGGGCAATGACCGCTGTTGGTGAAGCGTTTGAGTTCCGCATTTGGCGTCTCCTCAGCAACGTACTCGACGCCGCCCGTCTCAAGGAGTGTCTCGTCCTCGCCAAGACACACGAGCGTGGGGACATCAACATCAGACAATACAGAGCGATAGTCTCGAACCGACTGATCGAACAAGATTGCGCTGACGATTGCTGGTGGGACACGCGTGATTTCATCAAAAAGCTTGTCTTCCATGTCGGCTGGCTCGTCGACGAGCATCTGATCGATCAGTGTCTGGGCGAGTTCGTGATGCTCTGTCTGAGCGAGTTCCATCAGCCCGCGAAGTTCCTCAAAAGTAAAGACTCCATGATCATATCCGTCTTGTTTCAGGTCGAGAGGTTGCTGTTCAACGCTCACAAATCCCTGTAGTCGGTCAGTTCCGAACTGACGAATGTATTCCCACGTGACGAGCGAGCCCATTGACCACCCAACGAGCACAATGTCAGTTAGATCCCTCGCTGAAAAAAATGCCTCAAGATCCTGTGCGTACTCCGGAACCGTGTGTCCGGCCGTCGCCTTTTCAGACCGTCCATGACCTCTGAAATCGAGTGTCAACAGTTGGTAATTGTCCGCCAGCGGCGTCTGCTTGGTGAAGAAGCGACTACTCATCAACACGCCATGGAGGAAAACAACTGGAGTACCGCTACCGCTTGAGTGATAATAAAGCTCAGCACCATTGATTGAGGCAGTCGGCATAATATGATGATTACTGCATCAGCCTTCGAATGTGTGTCGATTCCATATCATCATGGCAAGGCGTAGTTTCATGCTCCGGACTGCTGCCGTTGAGGATAGCCACAGACTCGATGTTGGCGGTCGTCACCATCTCAAGCACTCACTTTCGAAGGAAGGCCGACTCACAAAATGAGATTCACAGCGTTCTGAGGAATGTGTGTATATACACACAAGCGACTAAACTCAGATGACGACTCAAGCAAACATTCATTAATTATGATACGTAGTAAGGCCGGTATGGGCACATACACCGGAAATTGCCCACTCTGCGGCGATAGAATCACACTCTCGTTTGTCGGGTCAAGTCATGACATTGTTGAGACCGGCGAGACAAAGACAGTCCCCGCCGATCCAACAAGAACTGACAGAGAGCTCATATATGAGCGCCACACAAGCCACCCACAACCAACCACTGGGTACGTATATATTATCAAAAAGATATAACAGATGAAACACAGCCTTCCGACTCACGTCCATTATCGCTGACAGGGCCTCTTTATGCGTATTTTTGGAGCCGGAGAGAGCGGTGCCACCCGCGTATTCGTTCAACTAGTCCCAATCAGGTTGTCACTCAACTCGATCATCTTGTTCCCGAGTAACTTGGAGGCTATTCAGCTCAGGAGAGACCAGGACAGCACAGCTCAAGCGCTGTATGAACATGGATCGAAAGCTAATCGTGAGTGCTGGCGTTGATACAAATATTTTCATGCTCACCCCAACTTTGATACCATTTGTTTCTTATTGGAGCACTCTTCTTTCCTGCCGCTGGCGCCGTTATTGATATGAGTGCAAAGCGCGTTCCTGGGTAGTTCTGGAGCAACCCAGCAACGCCATTCCTGCTCGTCGGTGGGGCTGTCGCGGCGGCGGCAAAGTCGTGGTCCGCATTCTCATGGTGTTCATGTTTCTATTCTCGTTCCCCTTTCTGCTCGATGGGGTGTGGGTTTCTGTTCATAAACGGTCTCGTATTTGGCCTGCTCGCGGCACTGTCGGTGCTGGGTAATGTCCACATGAGACTCGTGCTCAAGAGGTCGAGTACCGATTCTACGACACCCAGATAGTGGCGTATGATGAGACACTTGAGGAACCTCAGTGGGTAGTCCCATACGACTGTATCAAGGATATCTCGGTCGAAAGCGGGCTGTTTGGAAGTCCGCTATGGCTCCCGAGACAGTGTCTTTCGAGCGTATCGACAGTCCCTCTGAGGACGGCGTCCTAAGGACGGGAGTCACGGTCCTCCATCGCGTTCGTGTCTGAACCGGAGCGCGTTGTCGAGATTATGCAGTCCCGTGGTGGGCAGTAGGGCAGTGTTGACGCTGTCGGGACTGCCGATTCCACTAGGTCAGATGTAAACGAACGACTCATTGGCGAGACAGTGGATCCAACGGACGCAGTCTGAGCCACAGAGGCCGGATTGCTCGGCACTACAATAGCTCTCTGTGGTCTTGGGAATACCCGGAACCAGACAAGTGTGAGTCGTGGCCGTCCTCACGCCGATATCATCGACCTCTCCGGGTTCGGTGACACCCAACATGGAAGCGTGCGTGCCTGCAGAGTCTAAGGACGACTCATCACGAGCGTCAGCGTCAAACGGCTGGAACCGACATACGACGAGATCCAGCGGATTTCTTGATTGAGCTATCACGGCACGCTGTCGAGTGGTGCCAGCAATTCGAAAACCCACGCGTCGTCTTTGAGAATTAGAAGAAAATGCGTGAGGACATCGCTACTCGGGTCAACTACCTCAAGGCCATGTGAAGTGATTCGAGAATCTCCGATTCTCGGCATTACGTTTGTCATTTCCGCCCGCGAAGCTTGTCAGTGGATCCCCGCCTCACTGCGAAGGGCAGTCAGTCGGAATCGGCCATTCGCGTTCAGCGCCCCTGACTTCAGCACCAGTTGACTCGTGTCCGCCGGGGCCACGTCGTCCACATTGATTCCGCGCTCCTCGATGTTGTACTCGACATGGCGTTGGAGTTCACGAAGGCGTTTCACGTTTGAGTACATGTGTCTGAGAGTCGGGAGTCGGTCGTCGTGACGTGATTCTGTCGAATGGAGTGTCAGCTTCCTCCCCGAGGTCAGGCCCCAAGGTATCTGGCTTGACGCCGATGAATCGATACCTGCGTCACTCGGCTTCAAGCTGATTCGATCGTTTGTCTCACACGAGGCAGCTCACGACATGATTTCCTGAAAAATATTTCAGTAACTCAGTATACAAAAATGTAATTCAGATTATCTTTTAGTGGGTATATCTCCAATTTATTCACATGATGAATTCGAACATCTTAGGAACTCCTCACCAGACGCTAACGCCTGCCAATTACTCGCTTGATGGCCTGGCGTTGTCTATCGCGTTGCCGGTAGCTGCAATTGTTGTGCTCTCGGTGCCAATGTTGGCGCTGGGGTTTGCACTTAGCACGACCAGCGCGATCGGCTTAATCCGGCTCAAAACATAACACGAATACGACAGAAAACCCAGATGGTCGTCATGGTCTGGTGCGAACTACGACACCGGGGACGCCTTTCGATCAGAGCCGAGTCTTATCGGATATAATACATAAACGTAATCCAGCGAATCTTTATGACTGTGGCTTTCCACCGTAGCGATATGAGTAAGGCAGATGACCTCACTGAGTGTACCGAATGTGTCCCGCCGGCTGATGCGTTCGCCTTGATCGCAGACGAGACTCGGATTGCAATCCTTGAGGCTCTGTGGAAACTCGAGACACCTGCCCGGTTTTCCGATACTCGTGCGGCCGTCGGGATGGCTGACAGTGCGCAGTTTAACTACCACCTTGGGAAGCTTACCGACCAGTTCGTCCGGAAGACCGACTCTGGATACGAACTCCAAACCGCCGGCGAACGGATCGTTCAAGCAATCCTTGCTGGGTCGTTCACTGAACATCCGACCCGCGAGATTGAAATCGACGACTCGTGTGTCGTCTGCGGCGGTTCGCTGTGTGCCCAGTATGACGACGAAATGCTCCAAATCGAGTGTCGGAAGTGTGGACACGGGCATGGACAGTACTCATTCCCACCCGGCGGCCTCCACGGCCGGACCGACACAGAGGTACTTGATGCATTTGATCAGCGTGTCCGCCACCTCCACTGCCTCGCGAAGGATGGTGTCTGCCCAGAGTGCAACGGGCGGATGCAAACCCAGCTTGAAGAGGGTGCAGACTGTTGTCTTGGAGCGTCGCTACGGGCAAATCACGTCTGCCAGCAGTGCAGCTATGAGCTCTGCTCGGCCGTCGGCCTGGGACTACTTGACCACTCGGCGGTGGTCAGTTTTTATGACGACCACGGCGTGCAGATTTCGGAAACACCGTACTGGCAGTTCCGCTGGTGTGTCGACGACCACACGGTCAACGCTGATCCGGAGGGTCCCGGCAGCGTTTCGATCGAGATGCCGGTTGAGCAGGAGCTTCTCCAAGTCATCGTAGACGATGAACTCTCAGCGATCCACACCAAACGCATCACGATTGACTGATTGCTCGGCTTCAACAGTTACCTCGGAGAGTTCGACACCTTCACACAGCGAGGTGAACGAATTAAGATAGATCGCCAAGATTCAACACACACCTAAGTTGAAAGAGAGAAAGACACGTTTGAGATCTTGAGCCCTCCAACCCTGTCAACGAACTCTCGAGAAAATAGTGGTCACAAACCAGACAATTTCCGGTTCATCGAGGCTTCATGAGGCCGAGCACCCCATTCCACCACTCCACTGCGTCGGGGCGGTTTGGGACCGAGAGCCCGGCATGACCACCACCTCGAAGCCTATCTTCGGTCAGTGTCGTTCACGTCAAATCACACTGAGGACGAGTTTGCCACGAACGTGGCCTTCTGCACTTCTGGCAATCGCATTCTCTGCCCCCGCTAATGAGTAGGTGTGTCTGATGGTAGGTTCCACAGCCTCGAATTGAAGACGTGTAGAGACTCTCGGGGGGTGACCGGATCTGCGCCGCCGGTGACAGTAAAAAAGCGAACGTCGATGCTATGCTCTTCACGGAATCTGGTAACTAACTCCCTAAGAGGCGCATCAAAGAGTGTCACAACGACATCACCCGGTCGGACGACATCAGCTGTCCGTTCGAGTGCTTCACCACTGATAGCATCAACGACGTCGGCAGAGTTAATGACGTTTCGACTTTGCTCCTCACGGTAGTTCACGAACGCATCGACGCCAAGCTCGCGAAGATAGGTCTCGTTGTATGCGGACGCCGTGCCGACAACGTGTGCCCCGTGTCAGCGACGGACTGAACAGCCATGTGTCCGACTCCATCAGCAGCGGCGTGGATGGGTATTCGCTTCCCGGGATTGAGACACACCTCCTTGTCGGGTGTGTGAAACGCAGTCTGTCCAATCATCGGGACGGCTGCAACCTCCACGTGGGTAAGCGAGGGCGGCTTCGCGGAAACCTCATGCACCTGCATCGGCATGTCCCCGACGAAGGTGCCCCTTGCACCAGGCAGTCGAACCATATCGTAAATAGCGTCACTGGGCTCAAACTCGGCCACATTAGAACCAACCGACTCAACAATGCCAGACACATCCCATCCAGGTATCCACGGCAATGGTTTATGTAGTAACTCTGGAGTATATCATCACAAATCAGCCAATCGAGTGGATTAACGCCAGCAGCGTGCACACAGACAAGAAGTTCGTTGTTACTTGGCTCAGGGCGAAGAATGTCTTCAACCGTCAGTGCATCTGTGCCACCGAATTTCGAGAGTTAAGTCGCTTGCATACTGTGCCTGCTCAGTCTTCGTTACTTGCTCAACAGTCGGTCGTTCCAACAGATATCCATAAATACGCAGCCACGCCAGCGCAGGTGATGAATCTCTCAAGCGTCTGTGGCAATTCCGTCGCGTCTGGCATCTCAGTGTCAGCCGAGTTCAAGCAGGGTAACATATCCGAAGCTAAATACATGAGATTGGCCGATGCTCCTATTTCCGCTGAAGTCGCTCACGTCTCGATTACAGTGATCCGAGGTTGACTACTCTCACGTACACCCCTTAGGGGTTCGAGTGACTGTTGAGTCTCTTTGTCCCATCACCACCGCGGGTGCGAGTTGCGTGTCGAAAAGCTATTGCCAAAATTACATTTTGTACGGTTCTTAACAGAGATCTGGTTTGGTCAATGACCGCACTGCAAAGGAGAACTCCGAAGCGTTCTCAGGCGGTGTGAAGCACATCTTCAGCTGAATGCAGGCGCTCAGCCCCTGTCCTCAAGGAGGCAGCAAAGCGAGTAGCGCAGTCGGGGATACAGCGTCCCCAGAATGTGAGTGCTGGTGTGTGAACGAATCGCGGAGCGATTCGTCAACGCCGTCATCATCTCATATACACTGTCCCGTTGCAGTCCCACAGGCCCACGAATATACGCTTATATTGATACAATGGCTAAACTGTGGTGATGGATAGACACGAAACCGAAGGCCACGAAGTCATTGAATACAAAGTGAAAACCACTGGTAACGGTGCTCACGTCATCGTCCCGAAGGAATCGTGTGGCGCGGACGTGAAAATCGTCCGAACAGCAGAACGCAACGGATAACCCATGCACTACGCCGACAGCTATCGACTCCACCCAACGGAAGCCCAGCAAGAGACGCTGGACTCTTACCGCGATACCTGTCGGCACCTGTATAACCACGCACTCAATCAGTTCGAGAAAATCCCTGACTCGGGGGGAGCACTCAACCAGCGAGTGCGCCTGGTTTGCGACCAACTACCCAACCTCAAAGACTGGTGGAACGACCTCACTGACCTGGACTCAACAGTGGCACAAGCCGCTATCATGCGAATTGAGGACACTCTCACAACTCAAACAAAACGAGGACAATGTCGGGAGTCTCAATTGGGAGGCACCCAGCAAATTCAGGAGCTTCATATACGTGCAGTCTAGCTTTGAGTTCGACATCAAGAACCACCGTCCTCTTAGTTGCGAAACTCGCTGACGTTCCAACCGGTTAGCACTCCGAAATTCTCGATGATGTCACCGCCAAAGAGGTCTGCGTGAACAAAGAACTGGTGGATGGGACGCTTCCTTCGCTGTCGAAGACACAGAAGAGCCAGCGAACCCGGCCCGGATCATCCTGACCGCTGTGTCGGGTCGACGTTGGCATCCTCAAATACGCTCACGACGCGAATGTAATAGGCGGGCTGTCAGCTCACTCGACTGTAAGACGAGCAAGAACGCCTCACACGCGAACAACGCTTTCTCGCGAAATAGCACGGCTTGAACAATTGGGGGAAACAACGTTTGAGAGTGGCCAAGTGTCACCAGCGAGTCAGATCAAGCGCCACTGCTGCACACACTCTCGAATTACGACGCACCCGAGTACGACTTGGTTGTTGTCGAGGATTTGAACGTGAAGTCGATGCTGGAGTCGGTCACAGTCAGGACACGGCAGGGTGGGACACGTTCACCACAAGAATCGAATACAACAGCAAGCGCGAAGGCACCCATTTTGGTGAGGGTGACCCTGAAGACACGACCAAAGAGCGTGCGTCGTGTAGCGTCAAATCGGACAAACTGTGGTGCGTACGCAAACACTCGTGCCCTGCGGGTTCGAGATGGATAGAGATACGAGCGCTGCAATCAACGTTTTATCGCGTGGGTTTGAAAAGCGAAGACTGGGACGCTCCGAAGGGATGTCCTCAGAATC
>JAQCNF010000038.1 GCA_028275165.1 Haloquadratum sp. | reverse complement strand
TTTTTCGATACCCTCTCTCGGTGCAACGCCGACGACGCGAGTCTTTTTGTACCTGATAGCGAGGTTTTCTATATGATCTCAGCGATTTTTGATGCCGATAAGTGGAATCCTGTCGACGAATCAAAGCCGTTTGATGATATTACATATCATCGGGCAGTCGACGTTCCAGCGGTGAGAATAGGGTTTGACCGACCGGCAAAACGAAATGCGTTCCGCCCAGAGACCGTTGATGAACTCATCGCAGCCCTTGATCATGCTCGAACACAAGCAGATGTTGCCTGTGTTCTATTGACTGGCAATGGCCCTTCACCGAAAGATGGTGGCTGGGCGTTTTGTGCAGGAGGTGATCAGTCCGTCCGCGGCAAATCCGGGTATGAGTACGACTCCTCAGGTGAGTCCACGCTGGAGACACGCGCAAAGAAAGGCCGGCTACATATCCTGGAGGTACAGCGACTGATTCGATTTCTTCCTAAGCCAGTGATTGCGGTTGTTCCCGGATGGGCTGTCGGAGGCGGACATTCGCTGCATGTGGTCTGCGACCTCACGATTGCCTCGCAAGCTCACGCCAAATTTCTACAGACCGACCCAGATGTTGCATCGTTTGACGGCGGGTTTGGCTCTGCCTATCTGGCAAAACAGATTGGACAGAAGCGAGCCCGGGAGATATTTTTCCTGGGTGATACATATTCCGCCGAAGAGGCTGTGCAGATGGGGCTTGCAAATGCGGCTGTCGAACATGAGTCACTAGAGTCACGTGCACTTGAGTGGGCTGAGACTATCGCCCAGAAATCACCGACAGCCATACGAATGCTGAAATACGCGTTTAATATGGCCGATGACGGCTTGGTTGGACAGCAAGTGTTTGCAGGCGAAGCAACGCGACTGGCATATACGACGGCTGAAGCGCGAGAAGGCCGTGATGCATTCAATGAGAATCGCAATCCTGACTTTTCAGAATATCCGTGGTACTACTGAAACGAAACCCGAACGTTCAGGTCTCGAAGATTCATATAGAGGTTAATGAGCACTCAGGACATCACTCGCACGAGGGCATGGGTGATGGCGGCGCGACCACAGACACTTCCTGCTGCTGCGGCCCCCGTCATCGTCGGGACGGGGCTCGCTGTGCACGAGGCAGTGTTCGCCCCGCTGCCGGCACTTGCGGCATTAATTGGAGCATTGTTGATTCAGATCGGCACGAACTTCGCGAACGACTACTACGATGCATTACATGGGGCTGATACTCCGGATCGCGAGGGATTTACCCGGGTGACTTCGGGAGGGTTGATTGCAGCTCCTTCGGTCAAGAAGGCAATGTATGTTACGTTCCTTGCCGCAGTTCTTGTCGGCACGTATCTCGTTTATATCGGTGGGCTACCGATACTCTTGATTGGACTGTTATCGGTCGCTGCCGGTATTGCATACACAGGTGGGCCCTACCCGCTTGGATATCACGGTCTTGGTGATATCTTCGTGTTTGTTTTCTTTGGGCTGGTTGCTGTGACAGGGAGTTACTACGTTCAAGCGACTGCAGTGATAGCCAGTCCGTTTCCAGTCTGGATCCCTCCAGAGACAATCTCAATAGCTGTCATTATTGCTTCAATCCCTGTTGCCTGTCTGTCAACGAGTATTCTTGTCGTGAACAATTTGCGAGATAGAGCCGAAGATACCCAGACTGGCAAACGAACGCTCGCGGTTCGCTTTGGTCCAAAGTTCGCCCGGGTTGAATTTGCAAGTTTGCTATTCGGTGCATATGTCACTCCGCTGTGGATCCTCCAATACCCGCAATTTTCACTGAGTGTGTTACTTCCGTATCTTACACTCCCGTTCGGTGTCATGGCTACTCAGACGGTCTTTCGAGCTGACTCTGGGGAGATTCTGAACACCACACTGGAACGGGTCGGAAAGCTACTGACCGCGTATGCCGTACTGGCTGGGTTAGGATTTGTATTCACTGAACTACCATGGTAAAGCAGGTGCAGATAGAACCGCTCGTCATTCCGCTTCACAGTCCACTCAAGACTGCTCGAGGGACTATCTCTGAGCGCTGTGGATTCCGCATCGCTGTTTCTGATGACACACTGACTGGATGGGGTGTTGCAATGCCACTTCCAGGCTGGAGCGAATCGCTCTCTGCCTGTCGAACTGCACTCGGAATCGAATCTGCTGAATCTTATACTGGCCCGATGACGGCAATCCCGATTTATCACGCCAGAGCAGATAAAAAACGAGCGAATCCGGCCGCAGCGTTTGGTGTGGAATTGGCGCTTGCCGACTTAGCTGCACGCCAAGCAGCAATCCCACTTGCTACCTATCTCAACGAATCGGTCCCTCTGGATACGATCCCAGTGAACGCAACTATCGGTGGTGGTGAATCTGAATCTCGGTTGGAGGAGGTTCAGACGGCGGTCGATGCCGGATTTTCAGCCATTAAACTCAAGATTGGTATGCAATCGATGCAGACTGACATTGAGACAATCGAGCGTATTCAGCATCAATTCGGTAATAAGCTCTCAATTCGGATCGATGCGAATGGGTCCTTCTCATTCGATCAGGCAACTGAATTTCTCGAAGCGCTGCCTGCGCATTCAGTCGAGTATATCGAACAACCACTCCCAGCGGACGATATCGAAGCGCATAGCAAACTCCGACAGACAGGCGTCCCCATCGCGGTTGATGAATCACTTTCGGTCACCAGCCCACAGTCGATCATCGAAGCAGGTGCCGCCGATGTATTAGTCTGCAAGCCAATGGCAATAGGTGGGGTTGATGCAATGATTGACCTGAGCACAACTGCCCGAGCGAATGACATTGATCTCGTCATGACGACGACGTTCGATGGCGTGATCGGTAGATTAGGAGCGGTTCATCTTGCTAGTGCACTCCGTGTGAATACTGCCTGCGGCTTCGCAACGGCCGAATACTTGGATGAATCACTTGAGTTGGATCCAACACGAATTATCAACGGAGAGATTCCTGTTCCGAGTGGTCCAGGACTGACCGACACTAATATCGACACACTCTCAACGTGATTGGAGCATGACAAGATGGTAACGAGCGACTCTGCTGCCCCCAGCTCGGGTCAATCTACCCCTGGAGACTGGCCTCACACCTGATAGGATCAACGCTGGGCTCTCCGAGCGTAGAGAAACCAGTCAAGGAACATAAAACTCTCTGGAGGGAGCCGAGTATCTTGGGGTGACCAATTGGCTCGAAAATCGGCGATTCTCGTCATTACGGAACTCTGTGATCTCCGTCCCCAGAAGTACTTCCTCAATATGTGTAGGACGTGTGAACCGCCGGGGTTGATTCGAGCATCACAGAATCGATTGCTCATCCATACTGACATACATTGTCCTGAGGAGTTGACAAATCAGTGCTCGTGATTGTACATTCTCTTCACAAGTTCTTTCATAGATACCTCCGCGGCATCATAGATATTGCAAGATTCTCTGAACGACCCCGCCCCTGCACGCTATTTAAACGAACGGCGTCTGCAGATAGAACACGCCAAGGGCTTCGGAATCACTCAAACCCAACATTTCTTACACTGCAGTTGCAGCTTCAGTAACAATAAGATTCAGTTATGTTGAATATCCTGACTCTCAGGGCCATGTAGGAGTTGAGCCGCAGCTCAGTGTTCACTCCCAACGATCACTCTTCACTCTAGGCCAGGGACTGACACTGATCATGCCTCACGCGAGGGGAAATATATCTGAGTATCTTGATCAATATGTGCTGGATTATTTGACTCAAAGCTCAAAAGAGGGATTATGATGGAAGATCCTGAGAAGCGAGTGCTATATTTTGATAAGCTCAAAGGCTCCGATTGTTTCTCCAATCACCCACCCAACAAATACGAAGTAGGCAATGAGGAGTGTATACGACTCTGGCTGTGTCAATGTCAGATCAGTGCGGAGCACGGTAAAGAGAATGATGGTTGCGACGGTGAGTACGCCCATCATTGGTGCTGCAACGGAGAATGATATCTGAGCACTTCCTGCGATGAGAACACCAACCGGAATGGCCACTAACAGGTCAAACGTATTCGACCCGAGGACGTTCCCGAGACTCGTCACACCCCTGCCATCACGGGCTGCGCGAACGCTGACCAGCGCGTCTGGGAGACTTGTCGCAGCCGCAAGGATAGTCACGCCAGCGAGAAACCCTGGTATGCCAAACGTCGCGTTCAGTCCTTTCACTGCACCGACAAGCAATTCAACGGCCACAAGAATAACCACCAATCCGGCAATTAGCCGCCCCCACTGGCGAAGTATATTCGATGTATCGTCAGTGCTGCCACCAGCGTAATCTCCGATATCCTGCCATTGGATAAATAGATACAACCCGTACAGTAGCAATGGAATTAGTGCGAGTGGGCGGGTAACGAATCCACTCAGTCCCACCTCACTCTCGGCAGGGTAATAGATGATCGCGAGTGCGAATGTGATCACCAGCGTCGACACTGAAAGCATGTAGAATTGTGCCTCCTTATACACAATTGTCCGATTAGCATCGACAGCTGCATCCGTAGCAATACCTGAAAGTGCTGGAATCACAAGGATATTGAAAATCGCTGATCCGACAATTGCACCCACTCCCAATCCAAATGAGCCGTCAAACGCCGTGATGATGACACTCATCAGCTCTGGAAAGCTTGACCCGACAGCAACCACAATCGATCCCTGAACCACCGCAGGTAGACCGTAGTACGAAGACAGGTGCTCTGCAGAACTCTCCAGCCATGCACTCCCAAACCAGATCATTACAGTCGCAGCAGCAACAACGACAACGTGAACTACTGTGGTATCAGGAAGAAACTGGCCAAGCACCATGATTGAGTATTCTCCCAGAGTCATGATTAATACTTGGGACACTTGCAGGATCGGAATCTCGTACCCAATCTGCACCCAGTGGAAAGCACGACTGAGTGAGAGCGGCAGAATCATTCAGTCATCTTGAGAATCACCTGATCTCTCTCACGCTGTTGCAGCTATCCTGACAGTGAGTATCGGTTAGGAAGTCAGTTCGACAGGGAGCGCCTCGGGGCGTGACCCGGAGGGAGTTCATATACGTTCTCCCGGAATACAGCTAAATCACTTGGCTCAACGGCACGTGTGGGAATCCACCAATACCCGGTTCAGATACGTAAATTTCCTTTAGAAGAGCAGCAGCGATTCTTTGCCGTGGTGACGCTATGTGGTATGTGTCAGGGACCGTACGTCTCTCCAGACTGATTATCTGCGTGTTTACGGCGAAGAGCAGCTGCAGCGTTCGAAGCATCATACCCGAAATAAACCCCGTCAGCATACACTTCAGCCACATTCGTCGCTTGAACTAAGTTATCGATATCGACCTCAACGGCATACAGTTCCACAGCGAGTGAGACAGTGGAGTCGGCGAACCGTGTCTGGAATCCGTTTATCAGCGCTTCGAGCCAGTATGTCGTGGCATAGTGGATATCATACAACGGAATCACAAACTCATCGATTAACTCACTGAGTGCATCCAAGTCTAATCCCGCTCGCTCGTACAGATGGCTCGGATACGGATCTGGATACAGTGTCAAATAGCTCCGACCTGGAATCAACTTTACTGCTTCTTCGACGAATTCAGTGATGATGTCCGCACGCCAAGCGGGCCAGTCCTCGTGATCGCTTGTTTCAAACAGTCGTGTACACCGCTCACATCGACAGTAACCCTCTCGGGGGAATCCAACATCATCAAGCCGAACAGCTGGATTCGCTTCCGCACTATCTGAGATAATCTCCAATAATCCAGTTTGGTATTTTTGATGTGTCGGGCAGATGTATGCCCAATCAAAGTACCGTTGGTCTCGTGTGGCTCGGTTCCCTGCATCATCCACAGGGACTAACTGTGGATCAGAATTTGCGGCTGCTGTATCCCCAAAGCATGAGATCATATTCACCGCGTTCGTCAGCGGTTGAGCAGCACGGCCGGTGACGTCTTTCACCTCATAGAACCCACGACCAAACTGCTCCCACTCAACTTCGTCAGCGTTTCGAGTCACAACGCCGTACATGCTTTCGATTTACGATACAGTATAATCAGTTGTTCGTTCACGAGCTGACCCGAGTATGTGATAAAGGCACAATAGACGGGCGTGGATACGCGAGTTTGATACCGTATTATCCACCTTTGAGATGCTCCGAGCCCATTTTTTACGAACAACCACCGAACGAGCCAGCATCTGTTGACAAGAGGGCCAGGCACGAACAGAACGATTCGTATCCGTCCTGCAATAGTGGCTTGCCCACCCCCAGCATTGAAGCGGAAGTCACGACTCAGTCTGGCAGACGGTGGGGTCTCAATCATGAACTGATACTGTGTCTGACCGCTCGAAGTAACATCACTTGTTCCTTGAGTTGCAGAAACAATTGGAATCACATGTGATTGTCGAGTAGAGCAACTACGAGTTGCGGTCGCTGCATATCTCTCCTAACCACTCTTAGGAGCGCGTCCGAAACACTCGCCAAGTAAGATTGTGTCTGTATCACGGCTGAAAGCGTGACAGCACAGAGAGTGTAGTCAGAAGATCCCGAACTGATTCGGTCGTTGTACTGGGGAGGTGGGCGTTGGGAGCATTTGCCCCACGTGGGAACGGCAGCCGAGATGAGTCGAGAAACGATTGAATAGGTGGTCAGTCGCGGTGAACGTGTGTCTGTGTCGTCGACAGACTTCACGGCCACGGCCTCAAGCGTCTTCTCGCCCTGCGCCGCGTGCAGACATGACAGACGATCAGGAATAGTAGTCACGACAGTGTCGCATGTCAGCAGTCTCGCTACGGCAAACGGGTCTGCAGATTCACAGGCTGTCAAGGCGGATGCCACGGGGCTTGACCCCGAGGCGATTCATCGTTTTGAATCCTTCTGCGCTTATTCAAGAAGCTGTCACAATCTGACTTGCGTTCGCTGATAGATACCTGCTCACAAACCTTTTTAATCAGTGAGGTCAACTCAGTTCACCGCAAGATGGCTTGTGACCTCAGACTCTCTGACAATCATCCCACAGTAGCCACATCGTAACCCATTCTCTGTGACTTGGAATTGGGTTTCGATTGGCTCGTTATCATTTGTGATACAATTTCGGTTCGGACAGGAGAGCACTCCGTGAACAACCCTCGGCCGTTCAACGCGCTTCTTTTCGATCACATCGTACGCTCGAACGATATTTATCGTCGCTTTTGGTGCAACCACAGCCAGCACGTCGACTTCTGATTGACTCAGTTCGCGGTCTTCGACTTTCACGATATCTTTTTGACCGAGTCGGTCTGAGCTGACGTTCATTCCGATTGAGACCGCCTCACCTCCTGATCCATCAATATCAAGAATTGCCAGTACATTGAGTGCCTCCCCAGCAGTCAAATGATCGATAACCGTTCCGTTCCTGATTTTTGAGACACGAAGTTCCTGATCATCGTCCGTCATTGAGTTGTCTCCAAAAGCATATCAAGCAGTGCCATCCGCACTGGAACTCCATTGTGTGCCTGTTCGAAATATGTCGCATGCTGTGTTTCATCGATCTCAGGAGCAATCTCATCGACACGTGGAAGTGGATGCATAATCGTGAGTGAGTCTTTTGCCTCTGCCAGCCCTGCGGTGTCGATTCGAAATTGGCCAGCGACTTTCCTGTATTCATTTTCATCTGGGAACCGCTCACGCTGAATCCGTGTCGTATATAAAATGTCCAACTCCGAGAGGATTGGATCAAGGCTCGTATGTTCGCGAATCTGTGCCCCAGTCTCGTGGAGATCAAGTCGAATATTCCTAGGTAACTGAAGACTTTCCGGACTGATGAAATGCTGGCGTGTATCGAAGCTCGTCAGTGCCGTAGCAAGTGAGTGGACTGTTCGACCGTATTTTAAATCACCAACGATTCCAACGTTAATATCATCTAACCCTCCGTTCTCCCGCATCGTATATAAGTCGAGTAACGTCTGGGTTGGATGTTGTCCCGCTCCATCACCAGCGTTAATGAGTGGAATATCGACGAACTCAGCGGCCATTGCTGCTGATCCCTCTGATGGGTGGCGCAAGATAAGTGCATCAGCGTATCCTGAAACCACGCGAACTGTATCCGCGAGCGTCTCTCCTTTCGTTACTGATGATGACTCGACTGCTCCCATATCAACGACATCACCTCCCAGTCGCTTCATCGCCGTATCAAAGCTCATTCGTGTTCGTGTGCTCGGCTCAAAAAAGCAGAGACCCAAAATCTTCCCCGCATGGCGGCCGTAGACTTTTGCTGGATTCGCATCGATTGCTGCTGTACGATCGAGAACGGCCTCAATATCTTTCCGCGACAGTTGTGTCGTTGAGACCAAATGATCCTGTCGCATTATCCATATTCCCGCAGGGGGTGAACTTCAATCACTCGCATTCGAGTTCCTGACGATAAACTGACGGAACGACAATTACTCAGACCGATTCGTGCGGGTTCTGGATTAGCCTGACACCGTATAACTGGTCACACCACAGACTGAATCCGTGTTCAAGTCACTTGCGACACTGTGCCCGTCAGGGCCACGTTCCACCGTCGGTGTATGCGTTGAGTATGCGTTTCATAGCGACCACATATGCCGCGGTTCGAAGGTTTGGCACGTCGGTCGATTCATACGTATTGACTAATCCATCGAAGGCATCGGTAATAACCCCCTCAAGTTCATCGTTCACTCTCGATTCTGACCAAGAAAACATCTGGCGGTTTTGCACCCATTCAAAGTAAGAGACGGTGACGCCGCCGGCATTCGCTAGGATATCTGGGACGACTGTCACATCTCGTTGCGTGAGTATATCATCTGCTTGTGGAGTGATAGGTCCGTTTGCTGCCTCGACGATAACATCAGCTTCAGTTACCTCTGCAATCTCTGCATCGATTGCATTCCCTAGCGCTGCTGGAATCAGCAGGTCGACATCAAGACTGAGCAGCGTTTGATTTGATATTGTCTCGACACCCTTCATATCGGTGTAGCCAGTCACGGAACCTGTTTCTCGCTTTCGATTTTTTACCTCTCGAGTATCCAACCCATCTGGATTGTAAATTCCGCCTGATGAGTCAGAAACGGCAACGACCGTTGCGCCGTGGTCCTCAATCACTTTCGCGGCGATTGACCCGGCATTTCCGTATCCCTGAATTGCCACTGTCGCGTCAGATAAATCTCGACCCAGATAGGAGAATACTTCGCGTGCGCTAAACATTGTTGACCGACCAGTGGCCTCAACTCGACCAACGCTCCCCCCTGCTGAGAGCGACTTTCCAGTGACCGTTCCCGGTGCTTTGGTTCGCTCGAGTGTCTCGTATGTGTCTTTTATCCAATTCATTTCACGCTGTCCGGTATTGACATCTGGCGCCGGTATATCTTGATCCGGCCCAATGAGTGGGCGAAGTTCCTTTGTGAGTGCTCGGGTCAGTCGTTCTAACTCACCATCTGAGTGCTCGGCTGGATTGACGACAATCCCTCCCTTGCCTCCACCGTAGGGAATATCAACGACTGCACATTTATACACCATCCATCCCGAAAGAGCAATAACCTCGTCGCGTGACACGCCGGGGTGGTATCGAATTCCACCCTTGTAGGGACCCCGGTCGCCATTAAATTGTGAGCGGAATGCTTTGAACTGCCGGAGTTGTCCATCGTCCATCTCGATCGTCAGATTCAATTCAAGCACTCGCTCCGGCCGCTTTACCCGTTCGACAATATCTGCTGGTATGTCAACATAGGCTGCGGCATCGTCTATCTGTTCACGTAAACTCTCGAATGGATTTGTTTCAGTACTCATTGGTCTAATATTCGCTCGATAATCGATATGAAAGCTACTCTCATTGGGATATCTGTAATCTATCAGTGAGCCACCGCTGCTTGCAACTTCTGGACGAGGCTTTTATTTCCGACGTACACAGGTGTTCGCTCGTGTAATTCTGTTATATCGATCGTGAGGAGAGATTGACTCCCATCAGAGGAGGCCCCTCCAGCGGATTCAACGATGTATCCGACGGGATACGCTTCAAATTCCGTTCGTAATTTTCCATCTGGCGCGCTATTGAGTGCCGGATAGCCGAAAATACCACCATACGTCATAATCTGATTCACATCACCGATCATCGCTCCACCATACCGCAGTTTCATAGACTCATCAGACTCGATGGTGTCGACAAACGAGTGAAATGCTGTCGGCCAGTCAGGAACACGACCTCCGAACCCGTATACTGTTGGGTCATCCGGAATTGAGACCGCTTCATTCATTAGATGACCGACCCCCGAATTATCAATCCGGTACTCGTGAGTCGTGTCATCCTCGGCTGCCATCATCGTCGTGATTGGTCCATATAGCACGTACGCAGCAGCAATAATCGACTCTCCTGATGCCGGCAGCGAGTCTTCATACACTGCAACAATCGTTCCCATGGTCGCATTTGGCTCGAGATTTGACGACCCATCAAGTGGGTCAACGCAGACGTTCACTCCACTTCCAGTATCGACCGGATCAGACTGTTCCTCGCTTGCGTAGCTCCCAACACCTGAGAGTGAGCCAAGCCGTTCACAAAGCAGCTCGTCTGCATAGACGTCAGCAGCTTTCTGTGTTTCACCCGAGGGATTCTCCTCTGCAACGGCATCTCGTCGCCCGACTAACCCAGCGCGAATATCTGGTGCGGCCTCTGCAACCGTGGTGAAAATTCTGCCAATCACTTCACGATTCGACTCAATTTCGGGAGGATGCTCATCCATATTTAATATACTGGTTTACTGATATAATTAATCCCTTACATACCGTATTCCTCAGTGAAGAAGTACGCGTATTATAGAATCGAATCACTGTATATATAAAGATGCTGTGCGCCTGTGTTTTCTCAGCCAAAACACCCAGGTATGAGCATTGTTTAGTATTCAATATGGGACTTGGCGGCACTGCAAAAAAGCTCTCGAAAGTGACTGAGATGGCAGACGAAGTGTATCAGCGACTGAATGACCTTCGAACGCAACTCACAGAGATGCGCGAAACCACACAGGAGACACACAAGCGTGTCGATCGATTGGAGCGAGAGACTGCGGAGATGCGTGCACTGATCGAGGCACTCGCCGAGAACGAGGAGATTGACACCGAGCGGGTTATCGCTGACGCGCATATCTCTGAGGCAGAGGAATCCTCAGATGACACGGCGTGACGTTCTCCTACTGTGAAAACTATGGGCTTGCCACGCCCGTTGTGCTGGTTTGAGAATTGAGGTTTCCGGGCCGACACGTCAATGAGGTGCCACGGCCCCGCGACTCCTACAGTGTGAGAAAGATTTGGAGTTATCTGATCGTCTCCTATCGGCGAGAGTGTTCGGGGGCTTCCTCTTTGATACGGCAAACACCCACCAACCACTCAGCTGTCAGCTTTCGGACAGTCATTCACGATGAGGCATCATCGCGACGACACTGAGAGGTACGTACAGTGGGGACTCACCTATTTCGCTGAGCGTGTCTGGAGAACTGTTTGTCGATTCATCCCACCACACAGACGTCGATGCAGACGTGGGTTTTCTCGCCTCAATCTGTACAATCACCCAGTGAGTCACTCGAAGCCGAAATCCAGTCTACTGGTGGAAGAAGGCCAGCATCGCCTGTGAAGACCTCGCGCGACAGCATTAACTACGGCACGCGAATGAACCGACGCTTGCACCACCTCCCGTTCCGCGCCCTCCAATACTACACGTCGTACAAGGCGTCGTTCGAGGGCATCCCGACTGTCTGGATTGACCCTGCGTACACGAGCCAACGGTGTCCGATCTGGGGCACGTCGAGCGAACCGCAATAAGAAGCGGTTCGAATGTCGTGACTGTGGGCATCAAGACCGTGGTGAAAGCGTCAACATTGCCGTGAAGGGCATCGAGACCCATCAGGATTGGAATGTGGCTGCTCTTGTTGTTCGGAAGGTGCAACGTTCACAAGAGCTGTTGTGCAAGCCCGCTCACGGTGTGATATCGTTGGGATGTCCGATTAAACTCCGGCAAGCCTCGGGTCGGACGGAAGAGTGAGTTTTCCGTGATGAAGAGACGCGGAGCGTCTCGAACCACTTGACCTCAAGACGGTTCACGCTCCGATAGCCAGTCGGATAAGTGCTAGTGCGCTTTTCGGTGACGTTGATACCTCCCTCAGATGGCGATGGCACTCGCAAACAATGTGGGTCCGAGCGAAACTGCCTGCCCGATTATGAACGCTCCCATCGCCAAAAACATTCCTTGCTTGAGTCGTCGTTGTGCACTTGCAGGATGCTGATACGCCTGTTTCATTCCACGAAGCATTATCAAGTCTGCTGGAGCGACTAGTAGAGCATAACTGATTCCATACCCACCAGTGAGCATAGGGCCACTGCTGGCGAGTACTGCAACAACGAGCGCACCGGTCGCAACGTGCAGAGCGTATGTATCGCCAATCATGATTGGAAGCGTCTGGAGTCCTTGTGTCTTATCGCCGACTTGATCCTCAACATCTTTAATGATTTCACGGGCGAGTGTTGCCAGTCCTGCGAGCGTGGCCAACATCCACACAGTTTTGACATCGGCTGCGTACACGGCTGCAGCCCCGAACAAAAATGTTGAGCCAGTCAAGCTGGCAACGATCAGGTTTCCAACGACAGGTCGGCTTTTAAATATATTCGTATAGAGCACGAGCGCGATGAGATTCGCCACTGCAATAATGAGCGCAAGTGGAGGGAGTATCGACGCCGTCACCGTGGCTGCAGATAGTAACAGAGCGCTGAATATCGCTGTTTGACCGGGAGTTACCGCACCACGTGGAATCGGCCTTTGAGGGCGGTTTATTGCATCAACTGCTCTGTCGAAGTAGTCATTGATTGCATTTCCTCCTGCGGTTGCGAGGACAGTCACTATGATTGCCGCGGTGATCATCACTGGGGCGTCTACTCCCGTTGCGACGAAACTCCCGGTGAAAGTGAGCCCACCAGCTGCGAGCGCATTGGCTGGTCGCGTGAGGTCGACGAAGCCTCCGAGTTGGGCACGCGCTGAATTCGCCGATGATGTCATATAGACTGATTTGAGTGTCAGCAAATGAACCCCGTGGACTCTGTTAGTATACAGAAAAACTCAACCTGAATTGCAATACATAAACTATATTTGTTGCTCCTCTCTTCGCTGAGAGTATGCAAATCCGGTCACCACTGGTCTCAATTGTACTCATTTTTATCCTTTTTGTCGCCACTCTCGTGGTCCCCATTGGTGGGATCATACAGAGTGGTGGTGCCGGCGTCGCCGCTGCAGCAAATACACCCACACACGATTCCTCTCAGAATTTAACTTCGATTGAAGTCTCAGCAGGTGATATTTCACAAAATGAACCACTCACACTGCAATTTAGCAATGCCACCGGAGACAATGGAACTAGTTTCAATCAATCTGCGAGCTTCACAATAAACCTCTCTGCAGTCCGTGACGATACGAGCATCAGTCGCACTATTTCATTCGATGACACAGGGAATGAATCGTTACAAGTACTTAACAAGACCGAGACTGCCAATATACCATCAGTACGCGATGCCGACATTGAGGTCACTACAAATGCAAATAAATCGGTGACAGCAACGACGCAAGTTACAATTAGACAGAGTCTTGCCGAGGTTTCACTTCAACCGATCAACGTCACACAGGGTGAGCCACTCTCATTGCGTTTTTCAAACATGAATGACACTGCCGCGCAGCAATACACCCGACCCGCGGACGTTGAGGTGAACCGGTCTGTATTGGCAGGGTTTAGCGGATCAAATATCTCTGCAGAGATTGAGTTTCCCGATAACACATCGTTTCTGCTCGTCAATCAAACACAGTCGGCAAATCTCACCACACAGAGAAACACCTCTGTGCCGGTCTCTGTCAATTCGACAGTGACGACGGCAGTCAATGTTACAATCAGACAGAACACGACATCAACCCCAACTCCAACTTCAACGCCAACTCCACAGCCGACACCCGCTGCTGCAAGTAGCTGTAATTATCCAATTGAGCGAACGGATGCAACAGGAGAAACACTGCGATTCAAGGAACCACCGAGGACAGTCGTCTCCTTGAGTCCCAGCGCAGCACAGACGATGTGGGAAATTGATGCAGAGAGCAAGGTTATTGGGGTCTCTCCAAGCGCGAGTTATCTTGAAGGGGCAGGTTCAAAAGAGACGATTACGGTTTTCCCAGGGGTCGACATTGAGACCGTCGTTGGGCTTCAACCCGAGTTGGTCTTAGCACCGAATGTCATCAGCAAGGATGACGTTGAAGCACTTCGCAGTAACGGAATGACTGTCTATCGGTTTGAGGAAGGGACATCGCTGGAGTTCGTCGCTGAGAAGACCGAATTAACTGGAGCGCTCGTTGGACAGTGTGATGCTGCAGATGACCGCGCCGATGAACTGCGAGATGATGTCGACGATATTGAGGATGCACTTGATGATGAGCCAACCCAAACTGGCCTCTACTTTTTCTTCGGCTTTACTGCTGGTTCTGACACGTTTATTGGAGATATCATTCAGACTGGAGGCATATCAAACGGCGCTGCAGAGCAGGGAATCTCGGGGTTCAAGGAGATTAACGATGAAACGGTCGTTGCGATAGACCCAGCATGGATTATTACGGATGGTGACGATGATGATATTCCCGATAACGATGCGTATGAATCAACCAGGGCGGTTCAAAATGACCAGATTATCGAAGTAAACAGCAACTATATTAATCAACCAGCACCCCGCACCATCCAGGCAGTTGAAACAATACTCTCTCAAGTTCATCCCGACGCCTACACCGAATACACGACTGGCGTCGACCCGTCTGAAGGCAACAGCGGAGGAGGTAAGTCATCATCGACGAAGACAGCAGAACCACAAATCACGAAACAAAAAACTGATGTTGGCGTGAAAGTATCCATCGATAATACAGCGGGTGCAGACTCGGTTAGTGTTCCGTTTTCAGCGGAAACTGTGGACGAGCAGTTGGATGAGACTGGAACAGCGGTCGAAAGTATTGCAGTTTCGATGGATGGGCCAACAGAGGCTGACCTCTCAGTGAGTTCACATTCTTCGACAGACCCGCCTGAATCATCTACTGCGCCGACATCATCAACGTCGGCTGCTAATTCGGTATACAGCTATCTTACCCTCGATTATGACGGCGATCAGAGCGTTATCTCAAGCGCGACTGTCTCGTTCCGAGTAGATGAGAGCCGACTCCAGTCGACAGATCCTGCAGATATTACACTCTATCGTGCGAATAATGGCAAATGGCAATCTTTGGAAACAAATCATGTTGGAGGGGAGCGATTCATTGGGATCACGCCTGGATTTTCGGTCTTTGCTGTCGCAACGCAGAACCCTGCACAGCAAACGTCAACATCAACATTGACAGCTTCGACCGAGACGAGCCAGACAGTCGTGAGTGAGACGCCAACCAGTGTAAGTACCGAAATGGCCTCTGAGACGCAGACAACTGTTCCCACCCCACAGCAAGTGTCTGCCACTCAAGTTCCGAGCAGTGACAGTGCTAAGCCATCCACGGGAGTCTTTCTTGCTGGTGGTGTTTTGACTCTTCTTGTCGGCGGTGGAATGTATCTTATTCGCCGACACGACCTGTTCGAGTGAACGTCCCGTTCGAAACGACAGCCGGATTAAGACGAAATCCTACAGGTTGAGCCGGAGGAGGAACTCAAGCGACTACTCGCTGCGACCTGAGGTACGGCTCGGGTTGGAATCGAAATGTGCGATCTATGAGATTAAATGACACAGAGCGACTGAATTCCAGCAGAGACTGTGCCGGCTGTCTCCCAGTTGTCTCCACAGCTAACAAGTATCTGTCCGTCATTTATTAACCGATAATTCTCTGCTGCCCACGCAAGAACGACTTCTCCGGGCTGCCCTAAGTAGGACATTGAGCTAAAGCTCTCGCCACCGTCTTCGAAAACAAATAAGATTGGTATCAATTCAAAAGGAAACAAACATAAGCGAAAGTAGAATAAACAACGTGAGGGCGCTTAGCTCAGCTTGGACAGAGTACTTGGCTTCGGACCAAGTTGTCGCGGGTTCAAATCCTGCAGCGCCCATCGACACATTCCTCGGTTGGAATTGACGGGACGGCAGAGGGTTGTATATAAATTCCCTCAGCGTCGTTATGCTTGATTTCAACCCGCGACGGGATGCACCCTCTTCCGTCAGGCGTTCACTAAGAGCCGACGCGTGCCAGAAGATTAACTTTTGTCACCGTCACTTTCCGACGCGGGTGTCACGAGGTAGTCCCGAACCCCGCACTCGCCTCGCAATCCTCGACA
>JAQCNF010000016.1 GCA_028275165.1 Haloquadratum sp. | reverse complement strand
TGAGAAACTCGAAGAGGACACAGGGATGGGATTCTTTGGTGAAGACGATCCTGATCAGTTTGAACCTGAGATCCCGTCGGTGACCTTTGACGACATTGGTGGCCTCACAAGCGAAAAACAACGACTTCGAGAAGCAGTAACTAAACCAGTAGAGTATAGTGAGACCTTTCGGCAGGCTGGCTACTCAGTCGGGCAAGGGATCTTGTTACATGGACCACCGGGGAATGGTAAGACGATGCTTGCAAAGGCTGTCGCAAACGATTTAAATTATCATTTCCTCTCGGTGAAAGGTCCCGAACTGGAGCAACCACTCGTTGGTGTCTCTGAAGACCAACTGCGTGAGTTATTCCAGACGGCTCGTGAACACACACCCAGTGTGATCTTTTTCGATGAATTCGACTCGCTGGCTCCGAGCCGGCAAAACGATACGCCAGTCTGGAAAGATGATCTGGTCAACACGCTACTCTCTGAACTTGATGGGTTGGAGCCGCTTGCTGACGTCATCGTGATGGCTGCTACGAACCGCGTCGACGAACTTGACGATGCGGTACTTCGTTCAGGACGATTTGACACGTTCATCGAGATCCCATCGCCATCTCTTGAAGAACAGGTGGAGATTTTCGCTGTCCATATTGGTAATCTTCCGACAACAGAGAGTGTTACTCCGGCATGGTTCAGTTCACTCCACCTGTCAGGCCTCTCTGGTGCAGATATTATGACGGTCTGTCGCAAGGCCCTCGAATTTGCCGTCCGTGACTTCGATACTGGTAGCACCGAACAGCTCGTGGTGACGCAAGCAAATGTCCAAGCGGCGCTTGAGCGACTTCGATCTGAGCAACAGGACACACAGTGGTCCCGAGGATATCAATGATTGCGACGAGATTGCTTAGTGTACATATGCCCTCCACCGTCACTTCGAACCCAAAGGCTGGCTACTCAACAGCTATCACCGCAACAGCTGGCCTGATTAATTCCCGTTCGTTGACCACGACACTGACCGGGTGAGCGGTTCCTCAACGGATCTGCTGTTGAGCGCACACCGGAAGCTGGTAGCTGATCGATTCCCAACCGAGCAACAGTATCCAAGCCCCCGCCGTTGAACTATCTCGACTGCTACCTCAGGGTATGGACATCGTTGAAGCTCTCTGTGCGACTGACTCGCCGCTATTGGTCACCCACAGGCACGCTGACCGTGATACCCTCGGGAGTGCTATCGGGTTACGAGAACTGCTTGGACGGGGAACAATCTGTACCCCCGATGGTGTCGCGCGCCCCGCACAATCACTGCTTGAAACGTTCGATACCGATCCGATCACCCGACCGACAGAGGTGACGCACGACGCAGTTGTAGTACTTGACGCCCCGTCGGCTGAGCGGATCGCGCCGGTCGATCCATCATCACCGATCCTTGTCGATCATCATGAGCCGGACAACTTAGCATCGAGAGCAGTGGCATCACTCGTCGATACGGGCGCTGGGGCGACAGCTGAACTTGTCTTCCGTCTTGCAGATGCCGGTGGTTGGGAACTCTCACCGGAAGCCGCACTCCCGTTGCTTGTCGGACTCCTGGACGATACTGGATTCCTAATGGGGGCGGCCCCTCGAAGCGTCACGGCGGCGGTTGACCTCGTCAGGGCGCTAAACGATCGGAGTGCCGACTTACCACAGTTGCTCGATCAATCGCGGGCGTCGGGCGAGCAGTCCGCTCGAGCACTCGGGACCCTGCGTGCGAGTGGCTACCGAGCTGGAGATCTCTTTGTCGCTGTGACTCACGTTGGTGGCTACGAGACAGCCGCCGCACACGCCCTTCGTGATGCCGGTATCGACTTGGCAGTTGTGTGCTCGGAGCAGGCTGACGGGCTCCGGGTAACAATGCGTGCATCAAAGGCATTTGTTGAACACAGAAGTCTTGGTGGTGATATCCTACCTGCACTGGCTGAGGAGTTTGGTGGTGACGGTGGTGGCCACGCTAGCGCTGGCGTCGCGGAGCTCCACGAGGAATCTATCGACGAGGTCGAGGCGTTTCTAATTGCCCATCTAGAGTCGGAATTAGGACTCACGTTCGCGACAGTGGCATGAGAACAGTCGTCAGGCTTGAAGTGGTTGGGTTCGATTCATCGTTGTAGAATCCTGTTAATACTTCTATGAACCGCTGAGGAGGCGTGTCCCGGTTTGTGTGGGGAGCCCACATTCTTCGGTCTGTTGTGGTAGCCCAGCAAGCCACTCTCGCTGCGCTTTGTTCAACTCCTCTCGGACGAATTCGAGCCCAGCATGTGCTATCTCGTTGTGCTCATAGCGATGTGATGTCCCCACGTTGCCGTCGTGGTTACCCTGTACGACGAGTGAATTGACGGACCGAACACGCTCGAGACATTCCTGAAGACAGGGACTGTACCCGACCACATCGCCCACATAAATAATCTCATCCACAGACACTGTACGATTTAATACAGTTTCGAGAGCTGGCAGGTTCGCGTGAACATACGAAATCAAGCTAACGTGCATATAGTTACAAAAAACCGCCCCTGAAATACTGCCGGTTACAAGCACGACATTACCAATTCACCGTCGAATATGCCAGAAATGTTTAAAACCGGCATATAAAGAGTAGCCGACAATATCTTATACAAAGCTACGCATGTTGTTGTACAGTAATTCCCAATTATGGGCTCGATTGTTACCACCACGAAGACCCAACGAGAATTGAACGAAATAATGAACCTAATCAAATCAGCACTCCAGGATAGTGGAAATTTCAAGAGTGCTAATTTCTGGGATAATACTGATCTATCTCCGACATATAGCGCCGTACCAGATGCTACTGAAACTCAATTCCAACTCTCACGTGCGCAGGAAAATGGTGTCTTAGATCGGATACACTCATACCACCGGCCGCTAGCATTCACTGTCCGAACAAAAAAGAACTCAGGCGGATTATTTAAACCAATGAACCCAAAGACCGCTTCTAAGATTCGGTGTTGGAACCTTGGCCAGATTCAATTTCTTTCGAACAAGGGAGATACTGCAAAGGTAAGTAATCATAACAAGATGGAGTTGTGGATGGGGGGTGGTTCCGAACAAATCTCAAGCGGTGAGCGAGAGACAATCATAGAAAACGTAAAAAGTAAGATCTGAACGGACAGAACGATGGGTAAAACCAGTCTATGATATATAGATAGCAAACAAAGAGCCCCGGAAAAAATAAATGAACGAAAGATTAGTACCACCTATGAATCGTCGTCACTACTTGGCAATTATTGGAAGTGTATCTTTATCTGGGTGTGTAAACCAGATTCGTGGGCAATCCGGAAGCGAGTGTTCTTCTTCCCCGATTTTACCAACCGATCGAACCAGACCGTGTCCAGTGCTGACGCATCAGCCCACAAAACCTACTGTTGGGCAAGCAACAGTCCTTGACGCATCAGAGAGCCAACCCCCTCCAGAACGACTAGGAAGCAGTGATACGTTATTCTATTTTTGGCGAGTAGGACCAAATACGCAGGCTTCAGTCCCTGAAGGAACTGAATACGTTTCAGAAGGTCCGCAATTTACGCATCGGTTTAAGCAAGCGGGTCGACACACAGTTGATGTCCTCATTACTCATGGGAATAATATTGTCTATAGTGATGAAGCATTTCCAAATATTGGAGTTGGCTATCAGCACGAATCTGATGTGGCCCGTGCCAGTGAAATTGTTAATGTTCAGCCGTTGCCGGAAGACCCAATTGACTTAGATAATACGGATGTAACTATTTCACTAAAAGCAGAACAACAGGCAGTCTCTATCGGCAATCCAGCATATCTAACACTCAGTATTACGAACACAATCGGGGATGGCCCAGTTTCAGCGCAACTCATTCTCGAAGTTCCAACTGGACTAACTGTATCTGAAACATCATTTAATCAAGGTGGAGGTCAATACACATCAACCTTTGAAATCGATCCCGGTGACACAGCCAATGAGCGGATCGCTGTCCGTGCTACCGAGTCAGGCCCATACCAACTAACAGGGTACGTCGTTTACGAATTTGATGAGAGTGACACTACCGAACAAACACAGACCAGTGAAATTCAACTTCGATTCTATGAGTAAACGAGCAGATTATGCCTCCTAGGACGCTTAGATTGGCGTCAAATGAATTGTAGTGGTTCTTGTAATCCGTACTAATAACTAGTACGAGTAAGCTTTTACGAGTAAGATTTAAGTTGGTGGGGTATCATGTCCAAACTGCGTCATGGCTTCCAACAGAACGCGCACGGCGGTCATACTCGCAGCCGTGATACTTGTGAGCAGCATTGGGCTGCCCCTCATGGCTGGGACTACCGTTGCACAGGATAATAATACGACTACGACGAATAGCTCGACGACGACGTCTCCGGCAGCCGAGACGTGTGATAATCCGTCCACTCCACAGATGGATCAGGCGCGTCTGTACGCACCGCAAAAAACGATTACTGCAGGAGAGGCAGGCCGTATTGATGGTGGGTTCCAGCTTTCCAATACGATTGACTGTCCGGTTGAGGTCGCCGTCACCCTACGTGTTCCCTCTGGAATGTCAATCTCCGGCGGGAGCGACTGGGGGAGTGCCGGTGCCGGGATGGTGACTACCTCGTTCACGATGCGGCCGGGATCTGGCATCAGAGACCTTTCAGGAAACGTCTACAGTGAAGAAACTGGTCAGCTTCGCGTGACTGGTGATATCGAATACTGGCCGGCCGGACACCCGGAGATGTCCCAAGAGATCGACGGACTGACGTTCAACTTTGACGTGCAGGAACCCAATAGTCCGCCGCCGACTGTCGAAGGTTCAGATGGAAACACGTCAGATGGCGCTGACAGCGGTGACGATAATGGCGGGACGGTAATTGAAATTCCAGATATTGGCAATGACACCCTCATCCTGTTGCTCATCGCTCTCGGTATGATTGGGATGATGTACGTCGCTCCGAAAGTGAGGGTTGGGCTCCAAAAATAAGACCATGTCAGCTGTCCGTCCCGTCATACGTCCGGTGGACTCACCGACGAGACGGTATTGCTGACAATCTACTATTACACAAACAATGTTTAGAAACATATTCGGAGGTGATGACAACGAAGACGACGACCGTTCCCGTGATGACGATGACTGGGAAGTCGACGTGTCCATCAACACTGGATTTACGAAGTCTGGTGGTACCGACGACAGTGGCTCAGCTACCGGTTGGTTCCGGACTCACACGATCGACCTGAGCTCGGATGTGGATCAGCCTGCCGAGAGTGGTACTGGCTCGTCTACTGGGCCGACGACGCCGTCATCACCCGATATTGATCCTGGGGGGTCGTCAAAGTCTCACGACCGTGGCACGTTTGTTTTCCCAGCACACCGAGATTTCCTACAAAAGCTGGAGGCCCGTGGTCTGAACGGTGCCCACCAACGTGTTGAGACCGTCTATGTACTCGCTGGTTCGACATATACGACTCCGACTGACCTCTTCCGGCTTGACAATCCAGAATATTACGCGTCGGCAACTCGACGGAGCGTCACCTCGTACGGGCGTAAGATGGCCCGGAAAGTCGCAAGTCTGTATCCAGATGGGCAGGCACCCAAGCTACTCGCACGGTTTCACACCCACCCTAATGGGTCGACGCGTCCCAGCGATACGGACAGAAGCAGCGCAGGAGAGATTGCCTCACAGTTTGCAAACGCTTTCGGCACTTCAGACTTCGAGTTCTTCCAAGGTATCCACGCCTACAAAAACCACAGTGGAAATCCTGGGCCGTCAGAACGACATGAACCAGTTGCTCGAAGCAACAGCGCCTCGTGGCGGGGCGAACAGTACCGACACGAACTTGCGTTGTACGGACCAAAGTTCCGTAACCCGCGTCATGTGGTGATTGGAAGTGACTGATACTGATCTTGACCCACGTCTTGCCGCAGCGCTCAGTGAACTAGATGAGAGAGCGGTTGAGGGTATCTCTGATCTCGCTGAGAATGATCCCGAGCTACTCCAAGAGCTGCTTGCCGACGTCGGATATCTCCCGACGACTAATGCTGAGTCGGTTTCCGAACAAGGAGTAGAGAATTTATCTCCCCCACAGCGTGAACTCTACCAAGCGCTCAGTAATATGGGAACGCCACGATCTACTGAAGAAATTATTGAACTCTTACAGGAGGATCATCCAGATGTCATCAAAGAGTATCAGTCAGCAAAACATCGGCCATGGGTCTCGACAAAACTGAATGAGCTCGTTGATGCCGGTGCTTTCGGACGGTTTCGTGATGGCCGCACTGTCAGATATGTTCCATCGATAACCGAAGCCGTTCGCCACTGGGCTCTGCATAATAACCAGTTTGTGGAAGATCTAGAACGGAACGATGCGCGCACGATTGCCGACGACACGGGGATGCCAACCCCTGCGGTTCGAGACGCGATTGAACAAGTTACTCAAGAAGGTGATTCACAATGAATGACAACACCACACAATCAGAGAATCTAGACTCAACTGATGAGTCAATTAACGCTGATGATAACGATGGCTCGGTTGATGAAAAGACTGAGCAAAATTCAGCCCCAGATGAGCAGACCACAGATTCGACGGAAATAGAAGTAACGCCCGCGACAGTGGCGGAGCTCCATCGGCGACTACTTGCTGCTGACAGCGCAGTAACCGACGCTGAAACCCACCTCACTGCCGTCACGGAGCTGATAGGGCCAGAGCCGACAACTGACGCTAGCTCGAGATCTCCCAGCGTCAGTGCCGAACTTGACGCAGCTATTACCAAACTGGAAGATACTGTCGAACAGATTGATGAGGCACTAACTGGAGCACGAACTCTTCGAGAGTCGGCTGAAGCAGAATCCTCTCGGGGTGGCGACGCCGGTAGAAAAGAGACGGTTGAACAAACATCGATATTTGACGAAGAAGGGTACGTTCGGAACACCTCTGACACGTGCTCAGGTGACCTCAATCCCCAATAATATCACCAAACACTAAATTAGGGAAAATCAAAAATAGAATCTAAGGAACAAATTAATAAGGTGCAATCAATGATGTCTTATCAAATGTCGGAGAGGACCAACCACACGCGAGTGACGCTCGTAATTTTTAGTTTAGTTTTGTGTGGTGTCTCGCTCTGTTTTGTTGCTCCAGCTTCTGGAACTCAAGATATAGTCGCAACAGAAGCTATTGAGGCTGATAAAAGCACTGTCGCACAGTCAGATTCCACGGAGTTTATAGTTCAGACCGTCGCCGAGTCCAGCGTTGTACAAGGAGACACATATGACGTGGAAGTTGAGGTAACGAATGAGGGAGGCACGGCCGGGAGGCAAACAATTACGTACGAAGTTGGCTCGATATATAGAGAAACAGACATTTATCTCAGGCCAGACGAGACGGATACCTGGTACCTGACTATTGATAGCGATCCTTTGTCGCCTGGTGACTACCAACAGGATATCTCGAGTCCATCAAGTTCCGATGATCTCCCGCTTCGCGTGAAAGCTGGCGAGCCGGATTTCATCATAGGCAATCTCCGTATCGAAAAAGATGGAGAAACAACATCACGAATTGAAAAGGGTGAATCCGCCGAAATCCGCTACGCGATTCTTAATGATGGAGAAGGCCTTGGACAGCAGTATGCTAACTGTTATCTTGCTGGTGAAAACGTAGGAGGAGAATTCCTTGAATTGGAACCATCCGAGATCAGAGATGACCGCTCCTGTTCATTCAGTACTGACGAACTCTCACCTGGTACCTACGAGTACGGCGTCGAGACTGACGACGACTCGTGGTATAAGGAGGTGATTATTGAGAAACCACCTCAACCACCAACAATTAATTCAGTCTTCCCATCTGGTAACGTGAGACTCAACGCGGCGACGGGGGACTCAGAGGAGTTCAGTGTCGATGCCTCTGATCCGGATTCGAGTCCTGGATCACTCTCAACAGAATGGTTCATCGACGGCGAAAGCTACGGCACAGGTAGCGAATTTACTGTTGACGCTCATGATCTTTCAGCAGGAACACATACTCTGGAAGCGGTTGTTAATGATAACCAACCAGAGACAGAAGCAGCGACTCGACAGTGGAGAATTGAGATTGTTACACCGCCCCGGATCGATAGTCAGGCGCCACAAACAGAATCTATCAACATCGAACCTAATGAGTCGAAATCATTCCGCGTAGCTGTCGAAGACGGTGACACTCCGACAGCAGAGCTAGATATTTCGTGGGAAGTAGATGGAGAGCGGGTCGGATCCGGTACGTCGATCGATCTTAGCGGCGAGACACTAACTTCCGGAGAACACACTCTAAGCGCCACCGTTTCCGACGGAACTGGCCTCACCGATGACGCGTATACTGAGTGGATGATCGACGCACTTGCTCGTCCTACAATCCACGAGATTACTCCAGATCGATCGGT
>JAQCNF010000015.1 GCA_028275165.1 Haloquadratum sp. | reverse complement strand
CAGAGGCTGTATTCAGCAGTAGGTTGTCGTTTGTTTCACCCAATTAGCGACGAAACAACCGTTAGGTGAATGTGCAAACTGACTACTGGTGGCTATGTCAGCAGTCGGTCAACCGCCACGTTAAGGGTACGACGCCGTGGCGGTGTCAGTCCGGTTTGGCGAAGTATCGGTATCAACGACAGTGACGCTACCCTCATTACCACAGGTCTGACCCGTACACTTTACAGTCGTCGTTGAACTCGTGGTCGTCCGGTCAATTGTCCCGTCATTATTGAAGTCCCATCGATACTCGTCTATGCCGCTTGACGGCGTGGATCCAGACGCATCAAGCGTGTACTCGTTTCCGCGCTCCGACGTTATCGTCAACGATGCAGACAGTGGTTGAGGCGTAGGTGTAGATGTTGGAGTAGACGTAGGTGTAGATGTTGGAGTAGACGTAGGTGTAGATGTTGGAGTAGACGTTGGAGTAGTCGTTGGCGTGGACGTTGCAGCATTACTTATTGTAGCCTTGAACAGAACTGCGGATCGTCCATCTGATCGCCAAACCAGGAAAATTTGTCCTTTCGAGATGGGGGACACTGTACACTCTGTCCCAGGTGATACTGTTGGGATTTGACGGCTACACGCCTGCCCATCTGTACCTGCATAATTTCCCTCAACACCGTTGGCTTCAGTTACAACATATATATTTGCCCCACCAAGCGTATCTCCTGAAAAATATTTGAATGTGACTTGGCTCTCATTACCACTTAATCCAAAAGACGTTAATGGTCTATCCTGTGTACCCTCACTTATCAATCCAATTATGGCACCGCCGACTACAGATCCTAAAATAACCGTAATCGCAACAAGCAAAATCACCCCAATTATGGGTGAGACCCCACGATCATCAGCAAAGAAACCTGAAAAGTCAGGAATTTTCAACGTCACTAAGTTTTTGAAATGACCGTATCGTATTCAGACTGTCGTTAGATTCACCCCGATTTTCCGAATAACTCTGTAGCTAACCTGTTGTATTTTTTACTAGGAAGCTACTGATTCCGTTCTAGCCTTATTACCGAGAAAAGAATCACAAAATGCGGAACAGAAGAAAAGAGAGATTCATTCATCAATAACGAAATCTCCTGTATTGACCGATCCACTCTGATCGAACTCAGAGATGGTTTACTGCAAGACACGCGCCCTGCATCTTGCACGGGCGTTAGAACATCTCTCTAAACTGGTAGGACTTCCAACGATCAGTACGCAAGCAGATCCTCACGGCTGATTCGATTGTTGACCTGTGGAAAACCTACCGCATCATAAGCTCTACGACAGCCTCTTCCGTCAAATCTTATCTAGGGTGTTGCGTCGCTCCTCGGGTGGGGACTCAGCGTACCGCATCGTTGACTCGGGATTCTTGTGCCGAAGCTGGGTCTGTGCCTCAGCGAGGCTGCCTTCTGAGATGAGGTATGTTCCGACGGAACGGCGGATCGAATACCACGAGATATTCCGATTCTCCTGTGTGATCCCTGCTTCATCGCACAGCTTATCGAGCAAGTAATTCAGAGTATCAGAATTATACCGGTTCTTCTTCCGGTTCAGCCAGACAGCGTCTGTATCGTCGTATTTTTCGTAGTTCTCCCGTTCCTCAAGCCACCTGTGGAGTGCGTTCACCGTTCGTTGCGTCAACGCGATCTCGGTCGGGTCGCCGTCTTTCACCGTCTTCTTTGGTGGAACTGCAATCACGCCTTTCTCCAGCCTGAGCCATCCAGTGTTCATTTTTTCGATCCCGACGGGTCGAAGCCCGGTATCGAGAGCGACGAGGACAAGCGATGGAAGTTCCCAGCTCCGGTTGATCCGCTTCCAATCGTCCGGGGAGACTTCGTCTTTCGGCTTCCCGAGCTTCTGGGCGATGTAGGCTTTCCACCGGTCACGCTCGTCGGGCGTCCGGTCGTTGTACCCGGGGATCGTATCCAGTTCCAAGGCAGCTTCCCGCAGTCGCTTTCGTTCGTCCTTGCTGAACGGATCCGCCTGGCTGACGGTCTGCTCTGAGAAGCTTACGTCCGCTGACCATCGGTCACCGTCCCGTTCGCAGGCTTTCCAGTTGAACAGTGTCTCGATCGCGTTGGCTGTCTTCCGCTTGTGGTTGCCGGAGTACGTCTCTCCATCGTCTTTCCGCAACTCGTCTTTGTACAACGCGTCAATGTACGCATCTGCGTACTCCTGCTGAATCCGGATCGTGTACCCATCGTACTCGGCCCACACCCATCGGTAGAACCGATCAAGTCGGTACGAGTAGTTGTATACGGTATCGTCCGAGTAGCCTGTGTGCTTCTCCGGGTTCTTACCTTGGGTTTCGAGCCACGTCAGTAGGCTGCGGCGATGCTCATTGTAATCAACGAGCTGTCGATGCGTGAGTTGGTTTCGTGTGAGTTCCGGGACGTACGGGAACTCCTCGGCCTGTTGGTTGTCTGTGTGTGCGAGTTCGGTCGCGGTGGTTTCTGCGTGCATCGCACCTGCGACTTGGGGGGGTGAAACCCGCCGCGTTCTGCTGAGACCTTCCCCCCAGCACAACATTTAATATCGGTTATATTCAGGATGTTTGGCATTGAACCATCTTCCATATCTCGCCTGCGTGTGTGGCATCACCACCGATAGGATTATGCTCTGAATTCGACCATGACTTATCGATGAACGGCTCTGTTGAAATCCTCAACCGATGATATGTTTCTGTTGTCGTGCTGAATATAGAGTATAGATTCAGCAATCGACGATGTGGTGGTCGAGCCGTTTAGCTTCGTACAGTACGAGGAAAACGGAACGACCGGGAATCATAAGCAAATGACTAATTCTACCTTCGGGCCAAGTACCATTCGTATCCGTATCCTACAATAGCCGCTATTGGGGCGATAACGGGGAGAGTAATCATACCCCCGAATACAGCGATGAGTGCAGTGAGGAACACGAACTCGGAGAGCGCACCAGCGAGTCCGCCAGCGGAAACCTGACTCAGAGAGAACATGAAGCCTATCAAAGCTGCGAATATGAAGAGCGGCCCGACCGCTGAAACGACGCCTGCTACAGCGCCGTAGTGTGGGTCCGCCTCGTCCGACATCACCACACGCCAGACAACGGTCGCTACGATGAGAGCGACGACCGGTGTGACAATCATCCCGAGAAAGATGATCTCATTTCCTCGCCGATACTCCGCTATGCTAGCGGAGTCGAATCCTCGGGCCCTGAACGTCTGAACGAAGTTCCAGAGGTTAATCAGAACGGCACCGATGAGTGCCGACCCGCCGGCGGCGAGGCCCGCCCCGGCATCACGTCGGGACAGCCCCAGATAGTCGCTCATGTTCCGACCAACGACCAGTTGCGGCCACTCAGACATAAAGATTCGACGCCCGATTATGTCGGCTGACACCACTTGTGACCGACTCGCGCGTTGTATCTCGCACGCCAGTCCTATCAGTTCCTAAGGATTTCAACAGAGCCTGATGAACCTATCACGGCGTGTTCAGTTTATTATGTATGAATCTCTCCTGATTATGCTTGGATTCGCTACTGCTGCTCAGGTGTCGCCACCAGATCCCTACACTCAGGTGATAGCAACGCTGATAATCCTTGTGCTGACGCTCCCACTATCGTACTGGTTGGCTTACAGACGGAGCTAATCGATACGCGAATCTTCTGTTTTGAGCGAATCCTATCCGAGTGTGAGAGCTTCCTTGTTGATCCCTTGGAGTGGCCCAAATTTCGGAATCATTCTGGACTCACAACAGTATCACAAGCTAAGCACTCAGCCCAATTGTCGGTTGTCCCATCGGCTGTTTCGTACTCAATAAGCATCCAAGCCCGTGGAATCTCCTCACTACAGTTTGGACATCGTCCCAGACTCGGTTGATCTCTCGTCATTTTCGGGAGAGGGGATAGGGGGGAAGGAAGCGTGTGACACGCTTCCATTAGTACATTAGGTCTACTCATAAGTAAGCCTTCGGCGGAATTACGGTCTAAACATACTGTACTGAGCGATTCCTGTGAGGACGTGGCAAGCCTTCTACAGATAAGCAAGGCGAGAACCTCGGGGTTTGTCCCCGAGGTACTTCACGACATCCTATTGGGAGACTAGTTCTTGCTCGTTTAGCGCCTCGATGATCATCTGCCGTTCGTATAGTGAGAGCTCCTCAGGCCCAAGGGCAAACCAGTACAGCAGCTCTGGGTCACCATCTTTCCGTAGCAAGATGTGTGCGAGCAAGGTCCCGTACGCAGTCAGTTTCCAGTTCTTTGTGTCTCCTTCCTTCTCTTTCGGTTCTAAGACAGGCGTTGTCGTCCACAGTTCCGTGTCTCTTCCGTCAGCAAGCCGGTTTATGACTCCTTGGACGACGCTTGTATCGATATCTAAGTCCTTCGCAATTGAGGCTGGACTCCGTGACACTACCCAACCGCTCGGTTGAGACGGTCCGTCTTCAGTCGAAGTTGAGCCGTCCTGTTCACCGTCACTGCTGCTGTTTCCTTCCTGTTCACCGTTGCCCTCGGTTGAGTCGGCCTCAGCGTTTGCTTCCGATCGCTGTAGTTGCTCGACTACTAGCCGGGCTGAACTGATACCGCGCACACTCCGAGAGTCAACAGCCTCAAGATCAGCCTCTATCCGCGTGTATAATTCATCAATCTCCCGGAGCGGTACCCTCTCGGTGATTTCGGAGAGAATTCCCTGTGCAGCACTCGTGTGCCGCTGCGTGTTGTCCAAGTCTGGCGTATGGTACCGGAGTTCCCGGACTAATACCGGATGGGCCTCAAACCCTGATTCTTCGATCGCAGCTGCAATCCTGTCACGATACTCCTGATTGTGTTCGGGGATCTCGCTTGGATCTGGCGTTCGCGCTGCATCCTCACGTCGTGACTCGTGTCGATCAGTCATCTCCTGGATTACGTCATCTAAAACGTCTTGCTCGCGGTCAATCTCACTCTTCGGCTGCCCGATGAATGCCAATAAGAACCCCCAGAGAAGATCCATTCCAGGGGGGTCCGACTTGTCCCGTGGTTTGAGGATCCGGAGTACACTCCCGATTTCGTAACCGAACTGGGCCTCAGGATGGATGACTGAGTCGCCGTGGAAAAACAGGTCGTCACGGACCTGTTGACTCCGCTGAGAGACATCGATCAACTCATCCCACAACTCCTGTGGTGATTCGAATGGCGACTCGTACTGGTCTGTCTCCGTCTCCCTCGGCAGGGTATCCTGAATCTCATCATCCTGGATCGGTCTATCAAGCTCTTCTATGTGCTGGTGAAACCGGCTGAATTTGGATCGCGTGTCTCGTGGCTCCACAAGTCCGTTGTCCCACTCATCTACAGACAGGTACGCCGTGTCGTAGAGGAGTGTAATGTCATCGATCAGGTGCTGGACCCGGTCTGGAAGCCGATCGCGTTTCTGTAGTACTTTCTCGTTGCGGGCTGCACGCTGCTCCACGAACCCGGTCTTCACCAGCTTACGCTGGTCACCGGACAGCACGTACTTCGAGTTGAGGTTCTGGTCGTCCTCGACATCTAATTCGATCGGCGGTCCGGGTACTTGCTCGGGAGACGGGAT
>JAQCNF010000180.1 GCA_028275165.1 Haloquadratum sp. | reverse complement strand
ATTTCGAGACTTTCTGGACTGTATTCAGGCTCATCATCCGGATAGAACATATTAATTGAGATATCATCAGGATCCAACGGTGGGAGGTCATCCAATTCTGCCTCCTTTCTTTTTGTTGAACTTACACCGGATAACCGGACAAGGTTACTTAGCTGCTCGATGAAGAAGTCACTATGGGTCGTTACGATGACCCTCACACCCTCGTTTACCAATCTTGTTATATATTCCGCGACTTTCCGTTGGTTTTCGGGATGTAAATGTGCCTCTGGTTCTTCAATTATCATTGAAGATCCGGGCGATAGTTTATATTTTGTGAATAATGTAAGCGGAGCCAACTCCGATATACCTGTAGAGGTAAGATAGAACGGGAATTCCTGGCCAAACTGTTCGAAAGTAATGTTAGGCTGAGGTTCTTGATCGGACGGTTCTACTTTCACCTCACCCCCCAAGACATCCTCCTCAAACGTTTGGGCCAGCTCTGAGATCTCAGTCAAACTATCGGATTGAGATATGCTGGAAACTTCGCTTAGATAATCAGCAACTGCGCCTGAAAAAGCAGGAATTTCTATCGGCTCCATTCCAGCACGCGAGAGAGTATTGAAAGCCCCTGCAGAAAGAATTCCGTGACTTTCAAGAAATCCTGCTCTTGGAGCAGGTAGATAATATGCGTCGCGGAAAGGATTTTCAAAATGTGCGACTTCAAGACAGAAAGCTAACACTCTAAAAATATTATGGCCCCTTCCTTGTAGTCCGAACCAATCCTGAGGTATTTGGAATTTATACCCTGTATCAGTCATTTTTACTGCTTCAAATTCTTCCACCTGATCAAAATCAACCACTGACAAATGAACAGAAGTATCGAAAGTGGGGTGCTTTTCGACTCTGAATTCACCCCAACCTTTGTAGTACCCAATCTTAACTCCTCCAATAGCTGTGTCCATCTCGAAGACGATTTTATCCCGTCCTACTGTGATCAGCTTCCACAGTTGAGTTGAAAATGTGTCCTCCAAACTTTCTTCAATAGATTCTACAAATACTGAATCATAATACTCCTCAAGCAAATTGTTAGCAATATTCTGAGGGAGTTTTACTTCTCCCTCTTCAGGTAGTCGGAAATTGTTTTCTTCTAAAAATTCTAATGTTTTCCCTTGTAGTGAGTTTTCGATTTCATTGCGACCGATCATAATTCGATCGCCCGCTTCAGAGCTAAGTAGACTATAGAGAGCCATTCCAGTATAACTTTTACCACAGCCGTTTTCTCCGATCAAAATGGTTAGTGGCGCTAAGTCTATTTGACCATTTCCTACAGGACCGAAGCCCTGTATTCGTAGTTTTCTCATATTTCAATGGAGTAATGCCAGCATAAAAAATTCAGTGTACAGCAGTTCTAAACATCTTAATGGAGTCAGTTATTGCCCCTCAGTCGGATACTGCCACACAAGCAGAGGCAGCGAGAACTCGAAGTAGTTGGCGAGCACTGCCCGAACGTCGTCCTTCGTGCGATCAAGCGTCGGGAAACTCACGTGTGAGGGAATCAGCAGCGCGCCGGCCTCGACCTCCGGGCCGCTGTCGAACGCGTCGGGATCGCGATAGGCGGCTTCCATCTTCATCAGATGCCAGTTCGCCCGCATCTGCTCGCCTCGTTCGTGTTCGACCAGCACGCCGTCTTTGTACGCGTCGAAACTTCCGCGGCGTGAGGGCCCGTCCGTTGCGTTTGAGACTCTGAACGTCGCCGAAGCGGATTGGTTCCATCCTAGCGGGTCCAGTCGCTCCGCACGACCGGCCATATTCTGATTCCCGCCGCCGTGTTCGTTGTACGCGGCGGCGATCTCCGCGAGCTCGTCGATGAGTCCCTTTTCTTCGAGGATTCGCCGGCCGCCCCGAAACGACCACGTGTCTTCCGAGTACATCTTCGGATACATCTTTCAATTACCCAACTCGTCGTACTTCTCCAAAACCAAATCAAAGTACTCGTCGGTCATCCGGCGCGGATTCTGTACCTGATGGAAGTCGTCGAGGACGAACTTCGTCTGCTCGCGCGCTAGTCCGTAGGCGTGGAACGCGGCCGCGTCCAACTCCGCTTGGACGCGCTCCCGCTCGTCTGGATCGGTCGCCGGATCAATCCCGCCCAGTCGGTCGCGCATCTCCGCAAAGGCGTCTCCGTAGCAGTTGAGCCGCGCTGCTCGTTGCCAAATGTACTCGAACCACTCATCGCCCTCAGTGAGTCGCGGGACCTGGGATTCTTTGAATTTGTACATCACGATGCTCGTGTCGATCTTGGTTCGCATCAGGTAATCGAACGGGATGCTGTTGATCAATCCAAGAGCGACGAATAACTCCTGATCTGTGAATATTCTTTTGTAGACGCTGTGAAGCGGAAAATTGGTCAGGTCTTCTTCGGAGGGTTCGATTGTGTACGGGCGAATAGTGTGAAGCTTATTGTGGCAGACTATTCCATCCGGAATTACCGCTGCGATCATCGTACGCTCGTTGGTAAACTTTGTTACGTCGCGGAAGACGATCCGATACTCAGTACAATCAAGTAGTACATCATCCTCAGAGAGCTCCTTGCCACGTCGTTCATCAAGCAATCCATTCACGAAACTCACCTGTGAGCCTGTCCCATCGAATTCGTTATAGAGGGCTCTCTTGAGCTTCCGAACGTTCTTTTCACGAATCCTTTGTTTCGCGCTCCGTTCGGGATCGACATCTTCGTTGACACTCCAAAACTCGTGTGGGCTAATGTCTACAAAAGACGGGTCATAGCTGAATTGGTATATGTTTCCGCCGCCATAGACCGGGTAGTCGCCTTTAGACTCATCCTCAAGAAATCGGTCTCTGTCACTGGTGCGATGTAGCTCCGCATACGGTCTAGCAAACCACTTGTCTTCTATTCCCTCACTTATCGGTGGGTGAGTGACGATTTTCTCCAGGATCTCTACTTCCTCCTGAGCCCGTAGCTGCGGGAATATGCGTGCTTCAGGCGAGTAATCCAGTAGAACCTTTCGTGGTATTCTCAGAGCACGCTGATCAAATTCTTCGATCACTTCTAATCCGTGCTGCTGGAAAATTCCGTGGAGGGTTTCAGTATAGCCGCTATTTTTGAAACTCACGACTCCGAAATTCAGTCGATCACATTGGGTTAGAGGAAGTGTCTGCTTTGGGAAGGTGTGCAACAACCCGAAGCAGACAGCGAGATAGAGGAAGAGCACCTGCTTAATTTTGTCGTCAACAGCCTTGACGAGGAACTTGCGATGGACCTTGGTGAGGACGTTGAGGTCAGCACGGAGAAACTGTACGAGGTCCTCGCCGGCGCCAGCGCCGGCGGGACCTCGATCAACCACATCTGCGAAACGACAGACGACTCACCGCACGCCAACACCGTCCGGGGACATCTCACTGACCAGTTCGATCTTGACACTGTCGAAGCAGTTGGAGACACGCTCCTCCAGCGAGATGCTCTTGAGACACTGCCGGATCGACCGGTGGAGGTCTGTGCAGACCTCCACCTCGATCCTTACTACGGCGACGAAGACGAGACAGAAGCACTGTACTTCTCACAGGCGAAACGGGGAACCACGACGTTTCACGCGTACGCGACGCTGTACGCGCGGGTGCGCAACAAGCGGTACACGCTGGCGGTTCGCCAGCTTGTCGCTGGCGACACCACCAGCGATGTCCTCGCCGAGTTTCTTGAACTCCTTGACGGCCTTGACCTCGGCGTCAAGGCCGTCTACCTCGATCGTGGATTCTACAACAGCACCTGTCTTGGACTGCTGTACGCGCATAACTACGCTTACGTGATGCCGATCGTCAAGTGGGGTGAGACGATCCAAGACAAACTCAACAGAGGCTGGAGCCGCGAGATCGAACACGATCTCGCCGGCGAGGTGACGTTCCCTGTGTTCATCGACTGTGTCTACCAGCAGGGACGATACGACGAACACGGGGTGGCGCGTCACGGCTACGCCGCTGACGCGCCGTTCATCGACACGCCGCGGGATGCCCGAGAACACTACAGCAAGCGCTTCGGCATCGAATCGAGTTACCGCTTAGCCAAGCAGAGCCTCGCATTCACCAGTTCTCAGGACACTGGTCTACGGCTGGTAATGTTTGTCGTGAGCCTGCTTCTCCAGAACAGCTGGCGGTATCTTCACTGGAGGTACGTGGCGGCGCCCCGCCGCGGGGGGCGCCGCCTTTGGCAGTGGTCGTTCACGGAGTTCTGTGAGATGGTGCTGCGTGCAGCCTGGACAGCGCTCGGTGTGCGTAGGGCTGTTCCAACGAACCAGCCACTCGACGACCGGTTTTTCCGGTAGCTGTCCACCCGTCCGGACAGCGCTCGTGAGTGGCAACACTGTCGCGTCGGCGGCGGATCGCCGCCGACAGCGACGGTCCATCCCGAAGACCACACTCACCAGGGCTTCGAAGACGTTCTACGACCAGTTCGATCTGATCCACCGCCATCAGATAAGATTACGCGGCTGTCGATGTGATCGACTGGATCTTCATCCATCGGGTGAAGAAGATGCATATCGCCAGGCGTTTACTCGTGGTATTGCAGGTGAACGAGTCAACCGACTTGCAGACGGAAGCCCACTGTTTATTGAAACGGCGAGTGGCGAGCAGGTACCAGTCGAAATCAACGTGAAGCGAGTTGAAACTGAGACAGGGATGGCAATTGTCGGTGTGTTTCGTGATGTATCCGAACAAATCGACCGCGAACAACAGTTGCGAAAAACAACGACACGACTCGAAACGCTACTGGATGCGCTTCCAATCCCGGCCGCGGTTATTGATACCGATGGGATTGTCAGACGTTGGAATCCAGCCTCAGAGGGAATACTTAGATATGATGCAGTAGAGATCCGTGGTGAGCCGTATTCTCTGTTTGTTGGTGAAACTGAATTTGAGCAGGTGTTTGCTGATGTGATTGCTGGCCAAAGTGTTGGGAGCTATACTACAACACTGCGAGCAGCTGACGGGTCAGTGGTCCCTGTCGAATTATATGCTCACCCCCTGCTTGAGGATGGGTCAGTCACTGGCGTTATCGGGGTTGCTATCGATACGACAGATCAGCGTGAACGGCAACAACAGCTGAGCGTGCTACATCGTGTGTTGCGTCATAATCTTCGGAATGATGTTAACGCGATTATGGGGTGGACAACACAACTGACAGCAGAGACTGAGAAAGAGCAAAAAGCAATTAATAGGATTGGGCAGGCAGTAGATCGGTTAGCTGCACTCAGCGCGGATGCAACAGAAATCCGTCAAAACATTACTGGAGATACCACGCCGGTGGAATCAGTCACACTCAAAACCGCCCAGGCGGAACTTACAGAGCAACTCTCACCGAGTGGAACAGTTAGAGTTGACAATGTTGCATTTCCAGAACAAGTGACAGTCCCACGCCGTGGTATTGATGCAGTGAGTGATTTGCTTGGTGATTTTGAATGTGAAACGTATAGTGTGACACCTACATCAGGGACAGAGTACGTCCGGATAGACATCGTCACACCGGGATGTGCGCTTCCGGATGGCGCACGAGCATTAATTATCGATGGGGAAGAGACAAAATTGAAGCATGCAAGCGATTTGACGGCTGCAAAAGCACTCTTGATAATAAATAACATTGGCGGGTCAGTTGTCCCCACTGATGAGACGACAGCGGATACAGAATCAATCTATATTGACTTACCACGAACAGATGACTGAGCGATCGGTATGACCGTGTCTCAGATACCTTGGTGTGAACTCTGAGACTCGTGTAGCTGTTACTTATACTCTATATTTCAGACAGGATAAAATGCTGGCATTGCTGGTGCAATCAGCCTCGTGATCGGGATCGTCGTGGCGGCCGGGGTTGCACAAGTGTTCGACACACTACGGAATCTAGCCGAAATGTTGCTAGCAGTCGGGTCAGCGTCGCTGTTTTCGGGACTCTTCAGCGTCCACTCGTGCCTGTGATCTGTTCAAGAAAGACATCGCACTGCCGTGGTAATCAATCTGGGTGGAGTGCTTCGGGGTCGAGCCTCGAGGCAGTCGCTTTGGTCGGTTGGGACAGACAGTAACTATTCGTCTGGAGCCTGTATATCAACAGTTGCGTCACACGCATCGACCATCCGCCTCAGTTCACGTTTCTTTTGCCGCCAACTGAGGTTCAGCTTAAGATAACATCCCCCAGCGACTCCGCGTCCCTGCGCCATCTCATCACTCCACTGTTATCCTCTTCTACCTGTGAGATCAAATCATCGACTGCCGACTTTGCTGCCGTCTCAATGTCTGACTGTATACTTGTCCGGAACGTATGTCCCAGTGGGTCTTTACCAGTCTGCTCAACGATGTCGGATCAATGATAATACAGTAGTTTAGCTTATATTATTTTTAGCTATTAACATTCGTCACTCGCAGGTAGGCTTGGAACTGCGTGTCGTTCTGGAAGTAGAACGTCACGATCACGTCGGCATTGCTCTTCGAGTCGACAAGATTGTAATTCAATTTGACATTTCCGTTCTCAATCTTCCTCATATCTACACCGAGTACGGCACCGTCCGAGAATACCGCGTTCGTTTTGAGTTGATATTTGGTCCCGTCGAATTTGATATTTCCATTGCGGCCGCCCGACTGGTTCCCGTCATTAGTGTTTGTGAGCGTAAGGCGCACCTGGTCACTACCCGGTCGCTTGAGCTTCCAACTGCTTTCGACGTTGCTGTTCTGGTTGCCCGGCGTCGTGATATTGATATCGGTGATGATCTTGGTTGAACCCGAGGCAACCTGTATATCGAACTGCAGTGCCGACGACTCGTCACTTGGCGTGGTTCCATCGACATCCGAGACCCCAGACGCCGGCGGAGCCGGTGGCGGATCACACTCAAGCGCTACCGTGACCCGTCCCGTCATCCGGGATGTCTGCCATACGACCGGGGAATCGTCCTCTAAGGCACGAATGTCCTTGAGAAGCTTCGACCACGAGGATCCCTGACTCTTATCATAATTTGAGAGTTCCAATATATCAGACTCACCATCTTCATAGATGCGCTCCGCGGCGGGGTCCCTGAGTTCCGCGTTTTGATTGTTTCCGTTTCCGTCGTAGATTATCACTTTTTTCTTATTCCAAGAGCCATCAGTTGCCCGAGCGAGTTTTATATCAATAGTGTAGCCATCACCCGTGCTGTTGTTTAATCGGCTAGTGAGCCGAATAACGTCGCCCTGCAGATTGTTTGCGTTTGGCTTGCTCGCCGGCCGGCCGTCCGAGAGAAGCAACTGGTCGGTACATGTTATATTCCTCCATATGCCGTTGGGAACAGAAATCGTGTCTTGAGGGGTCTCGTTGTAGTATGATATCGAACCGTCGCCAACACTTGTGGTTGCCCCACCAGCCTGTTCTGGCTGGACGTCAACAGCAAGAGTCATGTTCTCTGGTGATTGCGGGTCATGACTGCTATCAGGTGTGTATCCATCCGTGATACTAATGTTAATTCGAGTGGTCCCAACTTCTGACGGGTCGTACTGGAACGCTGCTTGACCATTTGGCCCCGTTGTCTTGGTCTTGGTCTTGATCTGTCCTTGTAAGGCAGTTGCGTTGACTGTGACTCCGGTCTGTGGCTTATTATACTTATTTCTAACTTCGATAGTAAACTCATATGTGCTATTAACGGAGACTTGATCATCACTCTGCCCGACTTTTGTCAGGTACGCTGGTTTTGATTGTGTGGCGTCCGCTCCCACACCGACTTTTGCCAGTTGGAGACGGTATGAGTCTCGGACGCCCCCATTTCGGTTTGCATCGACTCTGACTCGGATCGTCCGTATCTTCTCATCAGAGGCGAACGGATCGGTTTCTCCGGTAATATTAGCTAATTTAGTGACATCATGATTATCACCGAGCAGCGTCCGCCATTCCATGATAGCCATCCTTGTCGGGATGTCTAACGTGACGTTCCCATCTTTGGGTTCAATAGCTACCGTCCGTGTCTGCGTGCTTATCGGTTGTAAATCAACAGACGTACTCCCAACCCGAGTCTCGCTCAGTGAGCCGTTGAGAAATATAAGCGTGATCCGATCTCCCTGAACTATTGACTGCTCAGAAATTGCCAACGATGTGTCTTCACGCTGGAATTTATTGAAGACGACACTGTGTTCATAGATTGTCTGTGGCGGATTCTGGTACTCGTTGTACCGTGGACTGTACCTAATTGCTCCTGTGTTGTATCGAGTGCCAGTCTTGTTCCATAACTGAGCAAGATTTTCATCAACAGGGTTTCCAGTAATATTGATTGCGTATTTTTCTTCGTCGGTATCAACCGTTCGCACGGTGCCCGTAGATGGCGGTGGATTTCTAAATATCGTTCTTGATGGATATCGGACACCTAAATCAAGAGTTACTGATCTTGTCACTGATGCATCGGGCATTGAATTAATTGTGGTACGCAACTCCATCATTTGTTGCTGGACATCTTGATTATGATTGAATTCAACATCCTTATTCTGATCAGGAATCCCAAATGCTTGCCAACTAGAGAATAGGATCACTAGAACGCCAAATAATAGTATGGCCCCAATCTGTACAGACTGTGCTCTTGTGTTTGTCCGAAGCATTATTTAAATTTCAAATTGGGAATTGGGGGAGGACTTGCGTACGCGCACGCTTATTACAGGACGATTAGTGTGGAGAATATTTATATGATGGGGTATTTACTCCAGCAAGCTCAGCGATGTCCGTCAGTATCTTTCCAGATGCGTGGTCCAAGACATTTGCTGACTATCGCCTCCAGCGTTTCTGGATAGCAGGCTTGGTTGCAACATTTCTTCATGCCGTGGCTGATCCTTCTGTCACCTATTTTGCTGTTAATGTGTACGGCGCCGGGAGAGAAGCAAATCCAGGATTATCTGGCTATTTAGAGAATGGATGGCAATCATTCTTGCTGGCTCATATTCCACTGTATTTGTTGATCCTTGCGTGTTTTGTCGCGTTCGCCTGGTTGTTCTCCATTAGCTCGGAATCTGAAAAACAGCAGATGTATACACTTGGGATGGTCTTGTGGGTTATAATTAGTTTTTGGGGAATACTTGTTGTAGTGAATAATATCTGGGTTCTACTGACCGGGATCAGTTAGCTGTGGTGCAGGCGCTAAGCCCTCATCCTCAGCGAGTACCACAGTCCGCGCCAGCGGACAAGGAACGCAGTAGGGTGGGGATACAGCGCCGTCATCACCCGCTCAGACAGCGGTACAATTATTACCTGAATGCTCATTGGTGGTAATAACATTGGCGTTCCGTGTCACCGCTCCCGACTCACTCGTCGTCCCACACGGGACGACTCGCTCCTTACCGGAGTAGGACAACAGGCCGACATTCAAACGCGAGAAAAAGCGTGTGTCAGCCCGTGGAACCGGTACATCGAACCAATAGGAGTGAGACACTCCGAATCTACGCCTGCGGAGTCTGGAACCGCTGTGTCCACGGCGGATGCAAGCTCCGACACAGAAACAGGAAGCCCCACGCTCAGCGAGGCCGCCAGGCCGAGCAGGGTGGGGTAGTTCACAGGGCCAACCCCCGACGACCGAGCATGGGGAACAGGCAGTTGTGCGTGTCTTCTCGCTGTTAATTGAAGAGCTCACTACGGACGGGAGAACTGAAAGGGCGGGTGTATCCAAAGTTTGAGGAGAAGTTCTCCGGTGCTGATTCGCTCTGGCAGTCCAGCGATATTTCGATGAGATTCCGGGCATCGAGAAGACAGGGTACGGGGAGTGCAATGCCATGCCGAGCCAAGTTGTTCCGTCGGAGTGAAACCTCTCTTTGTACTCAGATACTGAGTCGCTCGCCGAGATGGTATCTCGTCAGTCGGCCGCTTTGTGTTGGTGCACGTCCTCTTGCAGGAGAGGTATAGGAAAATCACAGTCATCCCGCGTATCTGCTTTGCTGGTCATCTGGCCTGATGCGGTCGTGCTGTGAGTCGGGTGGTGTGAGTCTCCCGGTCAGTATTCCTCAACGTCGACGACTTTCTTTGTCTCCGCGTGGATGAGGTCGCCGTCGGCAGAAACGACCGGTGCGTCCAGTTCGCGTCCGACCGCTGCGATCAGCGCGTCAAGGCCGTCTAAGAACGGCCCGTTCCGTTCGACCTCGTCCGCGATCTCCCTGGCCGTCACGGCTGTCTTCTCGTCTACTGCGTACTTCTCTCCCCACGAGAGGTCAGCACGAGCGCCGGCGACGTCGCCGTTCGGGAGATTTCCCTCGCCGACGAGTGCCTCGGTGTAGGCCGGGACGGGCATCACCCAGCGTTCGTTCT
>JAQCNF010000194.1 GCA_028275165.1 Haloquadratum sp. | reverse complement strand
TCATCATTTCTTGGAAGGTCCGATCTTGAATCTCGCTCAGGAGTGATTGCACCCACACTAACTCAGCATAGTCGACCGATTCCAACCGCCTCTTAGCATCACCGGTGGAAATCTCGACTCCAAACTGTGTCAGCGATGGCCTGAGTTCGCCAACTCTCGTTGCAGACTCGCGGACCCGAACTGCGAAGAGTTGCGGATACGCCCGGTAGACAGCCATGTTGTTGAATCCCGGCCCCGGTAAAATGGAATGTCACCTCTCACGCACAGACTCTACCAACGAAGAATAGTATATACCGTCGTCTCAACTCTGGTCAGTTTCTTCAATCAATTCGATAAACACGAGGCAGTTCTTATCTGCCGCCTGAAACATCCCGACGAGTGACGGGTGAACGACCCCACCCTACCGCACTCGGGGCTCTCCTTTGGTGAGGGCTTGCTGTTTCTGTGTCGGAGCTTGTCAAGTGGACACAGCGGCTCCAGACTCCACAAGCAGCTTCGCTTCAGGGCTCGGAGTCGGAGTGTCCCACACTCCTCCCGGATGGACACTCGAGAGCGATGGTGCGCGTTTCTTGTCGCGCTCGAACACCGTCGGAGGCGTAGTGAACATCGTCCTATTTTGTTCGACCGAAGGAGTATCAAGCGTGGCGAAGAAAGAACAATAAACTCGTGCGGGTGCTGTATCCGCTCGCTACTGCGCTACTCGGTCGCTCCGTTCCCTGCGTGGCTCCTTGAGGAAGGGGCTTAACGCCCGAAATCAGCTAACTCGCTGAAGGGGAATGCCCTGAATCAACGACTCTGTCCTCGTCGGTATTATGAACCACGGACTGACCGGGTTCTGTGGGTATGCCGGGTCAGTGTTTGATGCAGAGATCGGACAGCCATGTCATAGCAATACACACAATCGTGAAATGAGGTTTCTTACCAACCGCATCGCTCTCAGTTCAAATTACATGTTCATGACGTGATGAGTGCTCTCTCTATCGAGTTGCTGAAAACCCCGATCAATGAACTATGGTCATCAGTGTGTAAATCGGACTAGCTCTATCGTACGGTGATCAGGGAGTTCGACAGCGGTGCAGGCCGAGTGCCTCGGCTTTGTTCGGAAACCCTCGATTTCCGTGATAATGAGACATTCTGCGTCTCAAGCCATTTCACTTGACTCCGAGACGATTCACAGAATGATTCTGTGTTCGTCGCTCTCAGTGTTGGTGACGGAGTAGCTGGGATCTGGTTCTGGTATGGAGAAAGCGACTCACCGGAGAACTCAACTCAGAACCCAGCACCGACTCCGTTTACGCACAGATAGATTATCCGCAGTTTGTATCTGTGGTACGTCACACAGCTGAGTGATGAGTATCTGACGTTCACACGGAAGATTGGATGGGAAAAACCCAGCACGGGACCTCGTATCTCTGCGTCAAACCCGCATGAGAGTGACGACTCGAACCCGTCAAGTGAGCGTCTGTCTCAGAAACACCTCTGTAAGCACTATCGTGAGAACGTGCAGTCTCACCCGAATCATGGGAATCGACATAGTTCTAAACGGGAGTAAACTGTATTTACACAACTCGCACGGTTGAGTTGAGAGCCCGTTGTCTCAATTGGAGAGACATTCGGTCTGTTTCAACTCCTCGTTAAACCGAAAGAGATGATAGGAAATATGAATTCGAAACAGGCAGCAGAATACGACATTCCAGCATACTTGATTAACAGCGCAGACTCGATGCAGAAGGTCGACTTAGAGGGGATAGGGCGTGAGTCTTATTTCCAGTGCATGGGATCTCATCAATCACAACAAGCAATCCAGTGCTTGTTTGCAGAGGGTGCAGGGTTGGATAATGAGTACAGGTGTCTCGAGTGTGGCAGTGTGGCACTGTTGCGAATTAGAGAAACGAACCGTGCTGAGTGAAGTGGTGGCGGAAATGCTGCTGTTGTCAAGACAGTGATGTCGCAAGGGAGGTCCGAGCAGAATATCTTGACGCTCGCTCAGCGCTATCAACGCTTTTCGACACAGTTTCGCCGAATGAGTCTCAAATGTGTGCTCTCTCGATTCTGTAAGCTAAACTATGACATGTATCGCTTAACCGCCAATGTGAATCACGAGTTCATCCCGTTGTTCACTTTGCGTGGACAGGAGATTGGACAGGACAAGATGGGTATCGAGTCATGATTGGTCAGGGGTTGGCAGTCTGAGCGAGCCAGCGCTTGACAGTCGTGGGCTTGTTTGAGCCGGGATGGAGTGAGCCTAAATGGAATCAATCGAATCCAAACAGTGTCGTGAAGCAATAAGCGTGCGTACGCTGAGTTGAAAATGGGTGGGTGTGTTTACTGCGGTGCTAAGGGCCGGACGCATTCTGAGAGTTGTATGTAGGAGGCATATTACATGGAATTCCCCTACATGAGTGTCTCTCTGTGGCCGTGGGGGGCTTCGTGCAATTCGAGAAGACATCGTTGGTGTGAATGAGAAAAGTAATACTGGTTTCGAGCGTTTCATGATTCTCAAGACAAGTTAGCAAGTAACATGATAGAGAGGCTTGAAAACGAAGTAAACATGTTGAATCGTCACCGACAGGTTTTGACGATGGTTATCAACCGCGAGCCAATCGGCATTGTCACGATGTCGGACGAGACAGGCTATCCGCATCACAAGATTCGATACTCTCTGCGTGTTCTTGAAGAGGAAAACCTCATTGAACCGTCCAGCCAGGGTGCGATGACGACCGGAGAGACAGCTGCATTCGTTGATCAATTAGACAGCAAACTTGATGAAATTAACAGCAGGCTGACTGAAATAAAATTGAATACACAGTGAGCAGTTGAAAGCCGGAAACAGAAACTGAGACTGTAACTTGATCACACTCATCAGTTGTGATAACAGCGAAAAATCTGAGACAACAACGCAATTTATTCATCGCGAATATCGCGCTGGGTTAACTGTGGAACATTTGCTTATGCCGTTGCATCTATCTGTTTAGACAAGCTGAGGAGTTATCTCAAAGAGTCAGACCATTAGCGTCAATCGTAAATCCTTGTTCATATCGAAAAGGTGAGACGAGCGGATCTGTCTGGTTCCAACGCTCAGCAATCGCCGCCTCAGTTCAACATCAATATTCAATAAAGTCCTATCAAGGACATAATCACCCAGAACGTCACATAAAAAAACGTCGTGACCACCTTATCACGAATCAAGGCGGATACCTCGGTGCTTAAGTCCGAGGCAGTTGACTTGAGCCTACTCTGGAATACTGCGGTCAGGCCGTATCACCCGTGTTTCGGCGGTCATATGACAAAAAAGAATCCAATTGGACGAAGCAACGGTGACTACTCTTCGGTTGATTCCCAACTCTCATTTGATCGACAGATAGGGACTTGCGAGCGGGCAGTCTCTCTCACATCTGGAACGGATGAGCAGTGATTTGTCACCGTCACGTGACGGCAACTCTATTTGTCGCGTCTCAGCGCATTGCTCAATGTGACTTTCCCCATTGATTATTTCTCTTGCAGGCGTTTAAATCAAACGAATTATAATGATAAATTGCAGTCTGCATACTCACTCAGCAGAGATTGCATCTCAATATCCGAAATCAGGGTGGTATGTGAGCTGCTTCGGGGTCAAGCCCTGAAGCACTCTGCCTATTTTTCTGTAGAAAACGGCAGCCCCACTACCGAAAGGAAGTGAGTGGACTCCCGTTTCGAGAGGGTCGCTCTCAGGTGGGACGATGGTGAAATAAAACTCTGTTGTCAGAGCTACGAAGCGCAGACTACCATCAAATGTTAGTGGGAAGAAGCACCGTCTCTTGAGCGCTTCGTCCCTATTCTTGATTCGGGTAGAAAATACCCCGTTGCCGCAGTGCACTGTGTCAATGACCGATTCTGACTCCTGAACCGTCGATGCCACCATGCATGCTCTGATTACTACGCGAAAAATTAAAATCGCGTCCTGTCAAAATAGACATGATGTTGGTCTCTCGATGTCCAGAATATGACCCCTGCGAGACGCAACTTGGCCCTACGCTCGTTCACTCACTTCAACGTGGAATTCCCGGCGTGACATTGTCTCATCGCTGTGTTGAAAAGTGCACGATTCAGCGCGGTGTGTCTCACAACGACCACACACCAGAGGAGATGACCCGATGACGGATGACCCAATGAAAGAGACCACTGCAGGAATTCCCTACCGAGAGATTGACCCAGCAGCAAAGTATCTCGTGACCACTGTGATCCCTGACCCAGACCCACAGTACCGGGAGTACATCTGTACGAGCGACGACCTGCCAACGGTTGTTCAGGGTGTCCGGAGTGACTCTCAGGGCGAGACGATTGTCAATATTGACGAGGTCGAACCCGACGTGTGAATGTAAGCGTCGACTAGACTCGCCACGATCGGCGGGCGATTCTATTTTTGATTACGTATGTGGTTTCGGACCCGAAGTCGAGCCCGGACCCGACAGCACCACTGGCGTGTGACAGGAGCATCGTCAAAGAATTGTGTTCCGCGCTATCTTCAAAGATGATGCGCAGTAAGGTTTTTT
>JAQCNF010000191.1 GCA_028275165.1 Haloquadratum sp. | reverse complement strand
CAAACTGCCTTGATCATTGCCTCATGGTCTGATGCTATTCTTGATCAACCACCTGAGTGTACAGCTATCCATCCAGCAGCTGATATCTTAACACCTGAGCGTATCACTCGCTGTCTTAACTCTGGATATGCTGTGAACGCGTGGCGTGTACAGACTAACCAGAGGGCTAAAAACCTTATTCACAACGGAGTAACTGGGTTGATTGTTGATGACTGGGAGCTACTCGTATAAATGTGAAGCCACGTGGCTCAACTCGTTGTTGAGCTCATACAAATCCAGGGAGAATATTGATGACTTTTTCCAACCAGCTCCGACGATTGAACTGCTCAGACCGCCGTTAGGTGAGAAGAGGGGTGCATGGACAACTGGCAGTTGACTCGGCATGCGCCACAGGTTTAGACGATACTCAAAATGAGGGTATGCCGATAGCCGTGAGACCGAAGCCCTTCGTGGGGACGAGTATCGGCTCTGTGCAGGACCGACTGTCCAGTAAATCTGAGACACTCACCAATCAAATTGACCTGCTCAGTGAACACCGGGCGGGAGGCTCACGGCTTGAACCCCAGGAGAATAATAGTAGATTAATACTGATTTGTGAGCGGCTCTGACCTACCGCGCTCTCGCTTCGCCTGTTGAGGACAGGGCTTCCTGTTTCTGTGTCGGGGTTTATACTCAACGTAGGCACAGCGATTCCAGACTCCACAGGCGACTTCCCTCAAGACGTGCTTCGGAGTGTCCTACTCGTGCCTGTTGGACACTCGAGACAATAGTGTGCGCTTGGTGTCGCAGTTGAACACCATCTGAGACAGAGTGAACTTCACACTATCTTGTTTGGCCGCAGAGGGAGTAAACGTGGCGGGGAAACGTCTAACTAACCCGTGCAGGCGCTGTATCCCCTCTCGCGGCTTCGCCGCTCGCTGAGGAAGGCGGATGAGCGCTCTTAATGATTATTAACAGCTGGTTCCATCAGCTCCGATTGCTATCACTCAGATGATTGCGATGAGCGTAATTCTGCACTCAAGCAATCATAGTAAGATAACCGTGATCAGCAGAACGGTAAGTGGGGTGGTAATAAATGGGGCCTGCTCCCATGCCGACCGTGGCGCTTCAAACTGACCGCGCTCGCAGACTGCTTGAGGATTCATGAATACGACGATGTCTCCACCAGAAAGACTTCCCCAGTAACCGAATAACATGACCGCTGTTATAAATGCGGTTCCCCTCTCAACAAGTGGGTCAATGACGAGTGCCAAAGGGAGGAACAGAATAACTGGTCCAGCCGCAATTAATCGAATACGCCATCGTGGCGTCAGCGGTGAGACATCTGCATCAAACTTTCCAAGCACTACCTGTGAGGACGAGGAACGCGGCAACAGTGATATTTCTGGACGGATGCCACAAACCACAGCTATGCACGCGTGCGCTATCTCGTGAGGAAGCGCAATTGGTGCAATAAGTATAGTTGCCACGGAGCGTCTCAACGTCGTCATTATATATGTGTAGTGTTGTATAGTCAGGGTAATGAACAGTCGCCCTGATATTGCTGATTATTCATTTGCCGTTGACTCGCGGTCTCGCAGATGATTCGACCAGCATCACTCTCAGCAGTGTGTCGCCAGTGTAGGTGTAACAGTGCCACCCAGCAAGCCTATTATGAACGGATCAAAACAAGAGTCAAGACGAGTGAATCAGTCATTGAGGCGCTGGTCCCAGATTCAAGCCGATTCGCGCGTGTCAACCAACAACGTCAAGAGATTCATTCAATCGATTCCCCATATCCCCCGCTCTATGGCGTTCCGATAGGGGTCAAGGATATATTCCACGCGAAGGGGTACGCAACGAAAGCGAACGCAGAAGTGCCATCAGAGGAGCTGACAGGCGCGCAGGGTCCGATTATCTCGCGTCTTCGTGCAGCAGGAGCTGTGATACTCGGAAAGACAGTGACTGCGGAGTTTGCCCACTATGACCCTGGGCCAACACGAAATCCAATCAATTATGAGCACACGCCTGGCGGGTCGAGCAGTGGTTCAGCAGCGGCAGTCGCTGCAGGATACTGTCCATTATCAGTTGGGACACAAACAATTGGCTCTATCATCCGTCCAGCAGCGTTTTGTGGTATTGTTGGATTCAAGCCCAGCTTCAATCGCCTCTCAAATGAGGGCATAATCACTCTTTCAGAGTCGGCAGACCAGACGGGGTATTTCACACAAAACATTGAGAGTGCTATCTTTGCGGCAGAGATTCTCTTTGATGAGTGGCGACCTATTCCACGGATCAAATCTCCTCTTCGAATTGGGGTTCCCTCCCAGGCCTACATACAGCAAGCAGATGCCGTTGGCATCAGTCACTTTGAAAACCACGTGCAGACACTCGATTCAACCCGACATGAGATTGTTCAGTTGGATATATTAGGGAATATCTCACAGATTAATACCCGCCACGAGCGGCTTGTTGCTGCCGAGGCCGCTCTTTCTCATCACGAATTATATGACCAATATGCTGGGGACTACTCATCTGTGTTATCGGAGATGATTGAGTCAGGTCAAGACGTCTCAGTCGCTGAACGCAAGCAGGCTCAGGTCAGCCAGCGTACCCTCCGCAGGCAGATCACAGATGTGATGAAAGATAACAACCTTGACATTCTCGTCTCGCCGGCAGCGACTGGCCCGCCTCCGGAAGGTATCGATAGCACTGGCGATCCAATTATGAACTTGCCATGGAGTCACGCTGGAGTACCAGTAATCACCTTTCCTGTGAGTCAGACTGATACCGGCTTGCCACTGGGGTTACAGTGCATTGCGCCGTTCGGGCATGATGAAGAATTACTCCGAATGTGTGAGGTGGTAGCAGACGCACTCTAACATGACATGATAGTCTCAGATAATGTCGCAACGGTCTTTATCAGTGGTCACATGTCGACTCTCCCACACTCAAGGAACCGGCAGTTGATGATAAGTCGGGTGGAGTAGCTCACTATTGGAACCTACGCTGGCTTTTCAGCGGATGCAACAAAGGCTCGGGCTGGTCCATTGGTCGAACCACTGACGCGCCGTGGGTAGGTTTGGATCTGCTCAAATCCAGCTTCTGACAGCCAGTGTCGAAATTGCGTCGGCCTAAAGCTTCGAAGCGATGTCGTGTTTTTGATAGTTACTGTATCACCATCTGATCTCCTCGTCACATCAAATTTTACATGCCACTCAAACTCTCCATTGGTGGCTGGTTTCCGATGATCGTGTTGGCGGATCTGATATCGCTCTGTTGTCGTCGTCTGAGAGCGCTCATACGGAGGTGCATGTGATTCTGGGAGAGAACGAGTATCATGAAGCGTACAGATGAATTTTCCACCCGGATGAAGGTGGGTAACAATTGCATCCAAGGTCTCAGTCAGTCTTTGATCTGGCAGAATATGTCCGATAGTTGTTCCCATCGCGGCAGTGAGGTCAATAGATGAGGGTGCAATGGCCTGGGCAGTTGATCGAATCACGGCTCCCGTATCACTTGCATATCGACACATTTCCCGACTTGTGTCTACGCCGATGACAGTCGGAAATTCCGCCTGCAGATGCGATAGTAGCGCTCCGTGACCACAGCCGAGTTCACAGACCTTGGCAGTCGTTGGTCGGGCACATTTGGCGACCATAGACATCTGTGTATGTATGCGAGAATCAGCTGAGTACATCGCCATATATAATGGTACTAGCTCATCGTAGATGCCACCCGAATCACGGCCTCTAAGATGAGTGAAGAGATCATCAATACCATCATCAACTGTCTTCAGCTTTGAATCAATGAGACTCATCGGGATGAGAGAGTTAAAATATAGGTGTATGCGATCATGGCTTCACGATAATCGGATTGTTCCGTTTAGATGTAAGACTGTTCACTAGTCGCTTCTCTCAAATAATCACAACTTTGAGTGTTCCTCAGCAGTGGCCGAGCAGTGAGTCTCTCTGGCGGTCGTGTGTATAAGAAACATAACCACATTATTTATATGATAATAATAAATGTACGTTAGGTATGGTTCACTGTGAGACCTGTAACGTGGATATTGAGGACCCGGACAGTCTTGAACAAGATGAAGTAGCGGAGATGGATATCGAGCCTGATTCAGATGGGCCACGTATTCGGATTGGTACCGGAAAGCGCGATGTGTGGCGATGTAAGGACTGTGGGAAGGTCTTAGGGGTCAGGTAGTGCTGACTTGATGAGATATTTTTTCTATACTATCTTCCATATTTTGACGCATGTGAAACAACTTAGATCAGAGCCAAGTGGTAACAGAGATTCTGTTGAACAGTAACGTAACGGCTTCTCACCGGAGCTTACACGGCTCATGCCCGCTCTGTTCAACACACGACTCCAACACACAGTGTCGGAACACTCACGCCCTTCGTTCATAGAAAGACAGGACTCTCTTACTGTCATGTGTGGGAGTACACTTTTGTTAATAAATATCTAACACAGATTACTGACGATGGCAACAGAGCAATCCGACAAACTGTCGGATCCTGCATCAGCGGGAAACTACGACTACATGAGCGATGAGGTGCACCGCCCTGGACTCGTGTCGGATCTCAAACAGCGAGTAGACGGTGAGGTTCGCTTTGATACATACACCAGACAGTTGTATGCCACTGATGCGTCTGCGTACTCAAAGACGCCAATTGGAGTCGTATTCCCATACCATACTGACGATGTATCGCGAGTTATGCAATACTGTGCAGAACGAGAGATACCCGTTCTTCCCCGTGGTGGTGGAACCTCGTTAGCTGGGCAGACAGTAAATGAGGCTGTTGTGCTTGATTTGAGCAGGCATATGCAATCAGTTCTATCAGTGAATCCAGCAACACAAACTGCTCGTGCTCAGGCAGGCGTGAGACTGGGAGATCTAAATGCTGAGCTGCAGAGCCACGGACTCAAGTTCGCCCCAGATCCTGCGTGGGGAGACAAATCCGTCTTGGGGGGTGCAATTGGGAATAACTCGACAGGTGCACACTCATTAAAGTATGGCAAAACAGATTATTATCTTGAATCAGTTGAGGTCGTCCTCGCAGATGGAACGGTGACCACCTTTGGGCACATTTCGATGGAGGAATTACGTGAGCAGAGTGATCAACACGGTGATCTTGAATCGCGTATTTACGCTGCTATTACACGTATTTTAGAGACTCATGCTGACGACATCGCAGAGGTCTATCCTGACCTGAAACGCAACGTATCAGGGTACAATCTTGACATGCTCGTCGATGATCTACGTGGTAAACGGCGGCTCCCAGATAACTCTGGTATTGACCCTGACAGCGAGGAAGGCGTGGTCAATCTTGCTCGACTTCTGGCAGGGTCTGAAGGTACCTTAGCGACTGTGACAGAGGCAGAAATCTCGCTCGTAGAAATACCTGAGACGAAGGCAGTCGCATTGTTGACCTACGATGACGTGATAGGAGCGATGAGAGACGTCGCGCCAATTCTTGAACACGATCCTGCAGCTGTTGAGGTAATGGACGATACGCTGCTTGAGTTAGCCCGCGATACAGCTGAGTTTAGTGACGTCGTCGGACTCTTACCTGAGGGGACGGATGCTGTGTTATTGATTGAGTTCTACGCGACCGACGAAGCACATGGGCGACAACAAGTAGCAGACCTCGTAGCCGACCGTGTCCCAAACGCAGATGCATCAGTATCCCCATCTTCAGGGGCTGATGCGCGGACGACCACTCCAGAGACCGCTGAGGACGCCATGGAGGCACATGATACAGAAACCAGAGAGAAGTTCTGGAAAATGCGCAAATCCGGACTTCCAATCCTGTTGTCTCGGACATCAGATAAGAAACATATCGCGTATATCGAAGACACTGCGATTCCAGCTGAGAATCTTCCCGATTATATCGCTGATTTTCAAGAAATACTTTCTAACCACGATACGTTTGCATCTTATTATGCTCACGCAGGCCCCGGTGTGTTACATATCCGTCCACTGATCAATACGAAATCAGCAGCGGAAGTCGAAACATTCGAATCGATTGCTGAGTCTGTCACTGATCTGGTCGTGAAGTATGGTGGCTCTATCTCGGGCGAGCATGGCGATGGGCGAGCACGGACGCAATGGAATCGGAAACTGTACGGCGACGAGCTCTTTTCAGCGTTTAGAGAGCTAAAGACAGCATTTGACCCAGACTGGTTACTGAATCCCGGAAACATCTGTGGAGACTACGACCTTACAGAGAATCTTCGTTTTGATCCTCAGTACGAGTTTGATACAGGCTTTGAGCCAGTCATGAATTGGGAGAATGATAATGGGTTTGCCGGAATGGTTGAACTCTGTCATGGTTGCGGTGGATGTCGCGGTACGCAGGAGGTAACTGGTGGCGTGATGTGTCCGACTTACCGTGCGGCTGAGGAAGAGATCCAAACAACCCGTGGAAGAGCAAATATGCTTCGACGAGCATTCAGTGGTCAACTGGATAATGAGACGGTATTTACCGATGAATTCGTCGAAGAGGTGTTAGATCTCTGTATCGGATGTAAAGGATGTGCGAAAGACTGCCCAAGCGGGGTCGATATGGCTAAAATGAAGGCTGAACTCACACACGAATATCACCAGCGCAATGGGTCCAGCTTCCGCGATAGAGTCTTCGCGAATATTACACAACTCTCGAAAATCGGTTCCGCACTCGCACCAGTGTCCAATGTCGCACAGCAACTCCCCGGAAGTGGAATAATTCAGGAAAAACTACTCGGGATTGCTCGTGAGCGAACACTCCCGAAGTTTCACCGTCAAACGCTGCGCAAGTGGTTTCACAAACGTGGGGGAACGCACGTCTCAGCAGAAAATTCAAGCAGGAAAGTCATACTGTTCCCAGATATCTACTCAAATCATAATCACCCCACGGCTGGGAAAGCGGCTGTTCGCACGCTTGAGGCGTTGCGTATCCATGTGGAGATCCCAGATGAAGTCGCAGGATCGGGACGACCACCGCACTCAAAAGGATTTTTAGATAAGGCACGTTCCGCTGCGGAGACGAATATTGAACTGTTAAATCCGTATATTGAGAAGGGATATGATATTGTCGTTATTGAGCCCTCTGATGCAGTGATGTTCCAGCGTGACTATCTTGACTTACTGAGCGGCCCTGCAGTTGAGCGGTTTGCTGATAATTCATACGGAATACTTGAGTATATTGACACGTTCAATCTGCTCTCAACAGCGAGCATCAGCCCAACAGTTGACGACGAGTACCCCTCGCTAACCTATCATGGGCACTGCCATCAAAAGTCAACGAAGAAAGATCATCACGCTGTGGGCGTCTTGCGTCGTGCCGGATATGCAGTCGATCCGCTTGATTCGACTTGCTGTGGAATGGCTGGGAGTTTTGGATATGAGTCTGAACATTACTCTATGTCACAGTCAATTGCGGACATCCTTTTCGAACAGATTGAGCAGAGTTCTGGTGAGATTGTGACTGCTCCTGGCGCCTCATGTCGCTCTCAGTTGGGCGGCCGTGCTGGGCAGGAGGCTCCACCCCACCCGATCGAATTCGTCGAAGAGAGTCTATAATTCAATTCGAAACTCCACTCATTGAATGAGATTGCAAACAGAAACTCCGTCTCCGACTCTTTCCAACTTGGCCGTCGAATGAAACGGGTCGTCAGCTCATTTTCACAATTACGAGGCTCAGTCCCCTTCCTCAAGGAGTGAGTGAAACGAACGAGTAGCGAAGGGAGACAGCCGTGTATGAATGACAATCCAGAAACCCGAACGTCTAATCAGCCACAATCTTATGATTAGGAGTATAGGGTGGTTAAAACACCGTTCAACGACAGTGCTCATCCAGAAAGCAAGCAAACCGCCACTAGTGCGTGGAATGGAATTCAAATTGGTCGACAAGTGTACAACCACGCCCTGACACAAGAATACAAACCAGCACCACAGCACGACAAACCGTCGTACACGACAGTGCAGAACAAGCTCCCAGAATGGAAGGACAAGTGGGCTGAGTGGAAAACCATCCACTCCAAAGCACTACAAATGGCGGTTCGACGTATTAAGACACGTGAGAAGCTTCTGGATGGACTGAAAGAACGTGGGTATAACGTCAGTGAATCAAGTGGAAAGCACCGAGAGAGTATCGGAGCATTACCTATAATCAGTCTGGCTTTGACATGGATAGTAACACGGGCTCGACTGGTCATGCTACTGCTACCGCCAAATTCTCACAAATTGGCACTTTTCAGTTGAACTATCACCGACCACTCCCGACACAACAAAATCAAGACGCTATCATAAACCAGGTTAGGCTGAAGAAAGAGAAAACGGGCGAGTGGGTTGTCTGCGTAATGGTCGAACACGAACCTGACTACCCAATCCGAATCCACACTCGTTTGAGCTGAAACGCTCATTTACACGTCTCGCCTCGAATCAAGAAAACCACATTCCCAACGACTCATAAACAGACTGAAACCAAGACAAGTGGACAGGTGGCATTCTGACGCCTATCAGTGGGATGAAATTTGATTTACAGGTAGAGCAGGCTGAGTGCTTGAGATTCGCGCAGGAATCGAATATCTGAGCTCATCGCTTGAACCACTTGTTCCTAGTGACTGTAACCATCCCAGTTGCTTCGAACTGGCCGTCGATTGATATGCGGGGAGATTAATTCCTTTCAGCAGTAATTAATTCGTGTGACGCACGAGGCTAGTCTTATCGCAGGCGTCGAAGATATCGATTGCCGTGGAATGACGACACTTATTACTGGATCAACGAGCGGAATTGGCAGACAGACTGCAGAAGCATTGGGAGCAGGCGGAGCGACGGTATACGTTCATGGTCGAGACGCGCAGGCAGGCAAGGAAGTTACCGATCACATAACGCGGGCGGGTGGCACTGCTGAATTCTTTCCTGCAGATTTCACACGTCGTCGCGAGATAATAGAACTCGCGGATCGCGTGCGCGAGGCGTCCGATACGCTAGATCTGTTAATTAATAATGCAGGCGGAGTGTTCCGAAGCGGGCAACTGACAGAAATTGGGGTTGAATACACATTTCAAGTGAATCATCTTGCTCCCTTTCTGCTGACGGCTGAGTTGGTCGACCAACTCAATTCATCTGCACGAGTTGTAACCACAGCCTCGGCAGCACATAATGGCACGTCACTCAATTTGGACCGTGTCCGAACAGTCGACACGCATCGGAGCTTCTGGGCATACAGCCACTCCAAATTGGCGAATATCTTATTTACGCGTGAGCTTGCCCGTCGAGGTGAGGTGCACGGATGCGGATGGACTGCTAACTGTGTCCACCCAGGTGCTATTCCGGGCAGCGGATTTACGCGGTTTCTACCCGGCCCAGTATCAAAGCTCGCGCAAGCGCTTGATCGGGTCCCTGGGGTGACCTCAGTCGCCGAAGGTGCTGCAGAATTACTGCACGTTGCACTTTCACCGCGGACAGACGATATTAGTGGTCGATACTTCTCAGACCAAGTGCCGACATCTCCATCAGAAAGTGCGAGGCAGCCACAGGACGCGAACCGACTCTGGCGCGAGAGCGCATCGCTACTTGACATCGATGTGCCTCTGCAACTTCCCGCTAAAGAGGCTACCTGAAGAGGGCGCCTTTGCGTCGCCACTGAGCGGGGTGGTTACTGGCCTCACCCTCGATCCATCCTTTTGCGTTACAGTCACCACATCGCCATTGTTCCTCGAACTCTCCGCGATCAATGGCTCCATACGATTGCGTTACCGAGACGTTGTTACTACCACAGCAATTGCAGGATCGCGGAAGCCTCGCCGGATCCTCATGGCTCATAATTGCACTTTATCGGCTGGGTTAACTTGAATCTGCCACTTTTTGCACTTAGACTTCACAACCGAACAGTTTGAGCTTTCAAAATAGTCATTTTCTCTGATGATGTATGCGTTAATTATGGGACGAGGCATCTGGGTCGTTCGACATGGCGAGCGGCGTGATAGCGTAGACCCCCAGTGGCCCGATGTCGCAGATCGGGTACATGATCCGCCACTGACCGAATTAGGGCGATGGGCTGGTTGGCGAACCGGAAAGTATTTTGCGCAGGCTGGATTCGATTTTGATCACATTTTTGCCTCGCCGTACCTCCGGACAGTTGAGACAGCAACAGAAATATGTCAGGAAATGAATAGTACGGCGGTTATAGAGCCAGGACTTGGTGAACACCTCAATCCAGAGTGGTTTGACTCAAAGCCTACACGGCTCTCTATTGATACCCTCACAGAACAGTTTGGCCCAATCCAACAGCCAAAGGAACCACATGTCATCCCAGAGTTTCCAGAGGACCATCAATCGGCGATGGCTCGCGTGGCGAAGACGACGCGACAGATTCTTGACTCAACTACCGGGGATGTACTGATTATTGGGCATGGGCTGACAGTCGGAGGAGTCGTCCACGGGGTAGACGCACTGGTTGAGGCGGTTGATGCCCCGCTATGTGGGATCACGCACTGTAGTGATGACAGCGGACAGTGGGTATTACAGAAGAGTGGGTACACCGAGCATTTGAACGAGTGAGCTTTGTCTTCAAATGTCTACAGTCATGTGGATTTCGTGGCGGCGAATGGGCCTGTTATGACTCACTTGGCTCGTCAGGCGTTGGGCTCACCTGTGATATTTCATCGGTAAGGTCACCGTCGCGCCATGTTCCTCGTTCAAACCACAACGCAGCCACTCCTGCAGCGATTATTCCACTCGCAGCGAATCCAAACCAGATACCCTGAGGAGTAGGGCTAGCAAAGATCCACCAATCGATTGGAATCAACCCCTGTGAGGCAACATAGGCAATTGGTAACCGAATAAATCCAAAGAGAACAACAGCGATTGTCGCCGCAGTAAGTGTTTTTCCTGCTCCCCGAAATCCCCCACTATATGCTCGTAGGATCCCTACAAATCCAAATGTTGGAGCAATCCAGCGAAGGAACGTCGCACCCTCTTCGACGACAGCGGGCGTATTATCAAAGATAGCAATGATTTCGGGGGCAAATATGAACGTAATAACACCCATTATCGCAAGGATGCTAAATGAACTCTTGGCAGCGAATCGATTGGTCTCCTGCACTCGTGCAAGCTTTCCAGCCCCGATATTCTGGCCCGTCATGGTTTCAACGCCGCGGTCGATAGCGATGGCAGGCATGAATATGATCGAGAAGACACGAATGCCAATGCCGAAGGCAGCAACAACTGTTGTCGAAAACAGTGTCACAATCAATAACACTGCGTTGACTGATATCGCGCGGCCGGTATTCTCAATCGACGCTGGTGCTCCGATACGGAGAAGCTTCTGTGTATACTGGAAATCTGGCCACAATTGGCTGGGATGGATTCGTATTCCATGCGTCCCTCGAAAGAGAATATATATGCCAACGAACGTCGCTGCCCCCCGTGCGATTACCGTTGCAATCGCGGCACCCTGAACGCCGAGTTCAGGTAATGGGCCCCACCCGAAAATCAAGATTGGGTCTAAAACAACGTTCAACATAACTGTTCCAAACATTACGACCATCGGAGTGAGCGTGTCTCCCGACCCTCTCATGAGAGAAATAAATACAATGAAGCCAAACAGAAACGGTAATCCAAGTGCGATAATTCGCATGTATGCCGTTGCGAGTCCTAAGACGGTAGGTGCTGCACTGAATATCCCGAGTATATCGGTAATAAAGAAGAACCCACTCCCGCCGAGAACGATGCTCACGATGAGGGTGAATCCGACAGTTTGCGAAGCGGCGTATTCCGCCTCCTGCCGATCGCCTGCCCCAATATGCTGTGCAACGAGCACGCTGCCTGCAATGGTCAGTCCCAATCCTAACGAAATAAATAGATAGATCAGTGGAAATCCCAAGCTAATCGCCGCGAGTGCGTTTGTGCTATATTGCCCGAGCCAAAATGTATCTGCAAAATTATATCCTACTTGAAGTAAATTGGTTATGACAATCGGTAACGACAAATAGAACAGCGATGGTCCGATCTGACCACCGGTCAGGTCTAACTCCTCCGGGCCTTTGAACAGCCCTTGAACGCTTTCTCGGACACTCATTTGTGGACAAATTTCGTGATGAGACGGTGCTGTTGCGAACGGATGTTATATTTTGTCGGTGGAGATAGGCGCCAGTTGGACGTCTGTGAACACACGGTTGGACATGACTCTACAGAATGCAATACTACTATTAAGATACCTGTCGGTATAAATGCCATCGCTGATGAATTGTCGTGAAACAAGAATACTAACTGAAAACCAGTCTCTTCCGGCAGCTAAACCAGTTGGAAAAAACTGCTCAATCTCATTACACGCTGTCGGCTCTGCCACGATGGAAACAATTTTAACTAGCGACGAACTAAGAGCTGAGCAATCATACAAGCATGCATCGTAGTGGAGCGGTTTTCGATACAGCGCGGCAATATCGATACATGCTTTGGCGGCAGTGGAATGAAACTGATCAGATGGTTGCCTTTGTCATGCTAAATCCATCTACCGCTGATGCGATTGTATCTGACCCAACATTAAGACGTTGCATCGGATACGCTACCCAATGGGGCTTCGGCGGAGTATATATCGTTAATCTGTTTGCGTATCGGGCCACTGACCCTGAGAGACTCTCGACAGCGGACGATCCAGTGGGAGCCGATAATAACCACTATATTTTAAACACAACTGCGGCGGCTGCGGTCACAGTTGCTGCCTGGGGCAATGGAGGCACTCTCCACGGCCGAGACCAGGCAGTCATTGAATTAATTCAATGCCCGCTGTACGCCATCGGGGAGACGAAGCCTGGAAATCCTTGGCATCCACTACGGAAGCCGGCCGATGCATCTCTTGAGCGGTGGACAGATACCTGAGCGTTCAACCAATGAGCTTTGATTCAGTGTGGCCTGCCAGCGAGCTATTAATCACCGCAGCTGCAGGTGATTCGCGAAGTGCTTCAGCATCATATCCTGCCTGATTAAATGCATCTACTGCCCAGCGTTTCGTTCGAAGGTGGTACTTTTGATGATAGGATTCAGCGGTATAGAATGTATCAATCGGCTCAATTCGAACGATTACATCATCAGTTTCGTGAGACAGGGAGTCTATCGTCGACTGAATTATCTCACGTTCACGCGAGTCGGTGTAAAATAGTATGTTGTGATACTGTCGCATTTGCGGCTGTCGATCAAGTGTCATTGAGCGAGTGATCCGTTTGATAACATCACTGAAATCCCACTGCGCTGGGTCATACTCAAGCTGTATCGTCTCAGTATGAGTGCCAAGATCATGATACTGCGGATTATCCACATCGCCTCCAGCGTATCCAACTCGTGTTTTGACGATGCCATCGACGCCGCCAAATATCGCATCAGGTCCCCAGAAGCAGCCTAACGCGGCAGTTGCGGTCTCTGTCTTGTATGACATCTGCTCGTCATACCGTTGAATTGTTTGCGGAGTGACGTCCATGGCTTTCGTTATGAATGCAGACTATTACGCACACAGATTGTGTTGTTTCGCTGCCGGTGGACTACTGTGAATCCCCCCGAGTCACCTCTGGGAGATAAACTTGGAGCGGTGTTTGGTTTCTCGACATATGATCTATTCGTGTAGACTCTCCATTGGAGAGGCTCGAATAGATTGATTCAATACTTTTGCAAGATATCCTGAGGTACTTGACTCCTCCTTACCAATGAGAATGTAATGAGATATACCTCGCTCGTCGAGGTCTACGAGGATCTTGCAGAAACACCCGCTACTTTAGAGAAGCGGTCACGTCTGAGTATCCTGTTTGAGTCCGCAGATCCCCCGTTGTTGAAGATGCTCGTCCGATTAGTCCGAGGAAAGGTATTCGCTCCGTGGGAATCGGTAGAGATTGGAGTCTCGTCTGCACTTGCAACGAAGGCTATCGCTCGGTCGACTGGCATTGATTCTGATACACTTGAGGGGTGGTGGCGTCAAGAAGGTGATCTTGGAAGTGCAGCCGCCAAAGCTGTGAACAAGCGCGTTCAACGAACCTTTGATTCGAAGCCATTGACAGTCACACGCGTATATCACACGATACGAGAGACAGCAGACTATACCGGAGCAGGGAGTCAGCAGCGACAAATCAATACGATTGCTGGGCTTATTTCTGATGCAACAGCCAAAGAAGCACAGTATGTTGTGCGAACGATAGCTGGATCGATGCGTATCGGGGTGGGCGAGGGACTCATACGAGACGCGTTAGCATCTGCGTTTGCGACCGAATCGCAGGCCGACATCGAGGCTGTTCAATCAGCATACGATGTGACGAATGACTTCTCAATCATCGCAGATCGATTGATTTCTGACGGAATAGAGGGGCTCTCGGCGCTTGATATTCAGCTCTTCCGGCCAGTCAAGCCAATGCTTGCACAGAAGGCGGAGAGTATACCCTCAGCGCACACAGATCTACAAAACGGATCTGGACAAACACTCGCTGAAATTAAATATGATGGCGTTCGTGCTAAGATTCATGTCGATGGGGAATCCCAGCGAGTATTCACTCGTCGCCTCACTGAAATCACCGCTCAGTTTCCGGACGTGATCAGTGCAGTCAACTCACACATAACTGCAGACAAGTGTATCATCGAGGCAGAGATCGTGGGCTATGATCCAGATACTGGCGATCCAGTCACTTTCCAGAAACTCTCTCGTCGTATTAAGCGAAAACACAATGTGGCTGAAATGACATCCCAGATTCCAGTTAGTGTATACCTGTTTGATATACTGTACCTCGATGGGCAGTCGATGCTCGATGCACCCCTCTCTCGCCGGTGTCATGTACTTGAGTCGATCGTTGACTCTTCACCACCAGACATTGATCGAGCGCAAAGCCTGCAGACGAACTCTGTAGATCAGCTTAAATCATTCTATGCCGATGCAGTTGCGTCTGGGCACGAGGGAATTATGTTGAAGAATCTCGACCAACCGTATCAGCCAGGCTCGCGTGTTGGATATCAACGAAAGGTGAAGCCAATGATGGAACCGCTCGATTTGGTCGTCACACGCGCAAAGTGGAGCGAGGGGAGAAAGAGCGAATATCTCGGACGCCCGTATCTCGGATGTCGAGGCACAGACGGAACGTTCTATGAAGTCGGTCGGATGCACACTGGGTTCACTGATGCAGAGCTGGCTGAATTCCACTCACAGATTGAGCCGCTCATCACTGAGGTTGACGGACGGGAAGCAGACGTGCGACCTGAGGTAGTAATTGAAGTCGAATATGAGGAGATTCAACAGTCCTCGAAATACGATTCGGGATATGCGCTCCGTTTCCCTCGGTTCAAACAGTTACGACCAGACTTAGATGCCTCACAGATAGATTCACTCCACCGGATTGAACAGTTGTATGAATCACAGGAATAGTGATAGCATAGCATAGTATTGCGTCTCCAATAATACAGATAATGAAAGACACTATCCAGCACCGAGATGGCATCAGACTCACTCTTAGCAATAACACAGAGATTGTCTTTGACGGCGATGCTCCAAGTGATGTCACAGTGCTAAGCCACGCGCATGGCGATCATCTGCTCAATAACACTGCACGTGCTGTGACCTCTGAGCTCACGGCTGCGCTGAGCAATGTGCGACAATCTGAGCAGACACTCACCACAACAACCCATCCGACAGTTGAACTGTTCCGAGCAGGACATATAGCAGGGTCTCGAGCAGCGCGAGTGACCGACCCGCAGACTGGCCGAACATACTTATACACTGGAGATTGCACCACTCGAAGTCGGTTGTATATTGAGGGGTTCACTCCAATCGAGGCTGATGTGTTGATCACGGAGACCACATATGGAAAACCAGCATACCGTTTTCCACCGATAGCCGAGTCTTTAGAGCAGATACACACGTGGTTAGAGGAAACGATGGATACCGTCGTGATCCTTTTCGGATACGCGCTTGGCCGGGCACAAAAAATTCAGCACATCTTGAGCCACTCGTCACGAAGCCGCGTTTTTATCACCGACGCAATCGATCAGCTAAATGAGACAATCTCATCTCACCGAGATCTAAGCTTTGATGCGAGGTTGTATGATGCTGACGTTGAGCTTCGAGAGGGTGATGCGTTAGTGCTTCCAATGTCGACCGGCCGAATATCCTGGATTGAGTCGCTCGTCGAGCGAACCGGGGCGATAACGGCCGGGTTTTCGGGGTGGGCAATTGATGATTCTTTTATCTACCAACGCGGCGTGGACAAAGGATTCGTTCTCTCAGACCACTGTGACTTTGATGAACTTGTCGGCCTTGTGGAGTCCGTTGATCCGGAAATGGTATATACCACGCATGGATTCACTGAGACGTTCGCACAATACCTGACTAAGCATCATGGATATGATGCACGTGCGCTCAAGCAGAATCAGTCAACACTGACTGAGTTTTGAGTGCTCTGCCGCCGATAGTCTCATACTAACTACTCATAAAACAAGATGTGATGTCTGAACAGATACGTGACTTGCTTGAAGTGGATGAGTTTACCCCCGGCTTAGTTGGTCCCGAACAGACGTGGGCAGGCACTGTTTCCGATGGTGGTCGGATTGAAACGCACACTCCTGCTGGGTGTTGGGGACCAATGATTACACCATCATTTCGAGGTGGACATGAAGTAACACGTCCAATTGGTGTTGAGGGGGCTGAAGTTGGCGACGCAATCGCTGTCCATATTCGTGATGTAGAGGTAACGAGCGTCGCAACAAGCACGGGGAGCATGGCTGAACGAGATGAGGCATTTGCTGATGATCCTTTCGTGGATCACAGATGTCCCGAATGTGGGACAGAATGGCCAGAGACTATAGTTGAGGGAACGGGTGAGGAAGCAATTCGGTGTGAAGAGTGTGGTGCTAACGCTTCCTCATTCGGGTTTGAGTATGGATATACTGTGGCGTTTGATGAGGATAGAACAGTCGGGCTTACACTTGATCACGATGGAGCACACGAGTTGGCGACACGCGCAGAGGAGGCAATGGCCTTGCCTGAAAACTCTCAGCAACACCCGATCCTACTCTATGAACCGGATGAAATGCCAGGAGCGCTTGGCCGACTCACCCCATTCATCGGCAACATTGGAACAACACCTGCAGTTGAACTGCCAGATTCTCACAATGCCGGTGACTTTGGCCAGTTCCTCATTGGAGCATCACATGACTGGGGGCTCGCAGATGAAGATGCGCTTGCGGCCCGAACAGATGGGCATCTTGACTCAAACGATGTTCGACCAGGGGCGACGCTCGTTTGCCCGGTTCGAGTCCCTGGCGGTGGTCTCTATGTGGGTGACCTGCACGCAAACCAAGGAGATGGTGAACTCTCTTTACATACAACTGACGTATCAGGCCGAACGACCCTTGATGTTGAAGTTCTTAAAAACGTCGATCTTCCCGGCCCGCTCCTACTCCCGAACCCGGCAGATCTCCCGCGTATTGCACAGCCATACTCCAATACTGAGCGTCAACGGGGACAGACGCTAGGCAAGCAATACGATGTCGACGTGGACGACGCTGCCCCTCTGCAAGTAATTGGTTCCGGAGCGACAATTAATGACGCAACGCAGAATGCATTTGACCGAGCGAGTGAATTATTCCATATCTCAGAGGGGGAAGTTCGTGCCCGATGTACCTTCACTGGCGGCGTCGAAATCGCGCGACTGCCAGGAGTCGTCCAGCTCTCGATGCTGACCCCGATTGAGCTACTTGAATCTGCAGGTCTCGATTCACTCGTATTAGATAAATATACCTGACTGAGGAGACGCCCCAAGATCATCGAATGATAGCCCTTGCTCAAATCCTTAGAGGGTAACAGGCTTACTTACTGAGTGCTCATTCACTGACGACCTTTCAGAAGATGACCTGGCTTAGTTTGTCGAACGCGCTTTCGAGGTGGCAGAGTAGATAATTGCCCGCTACTCTACTCATCTCATCAAAGTACTCTAAACGATGACCCCCCTCAGCACGTGATTTTGCTCTGTCTCACGGAAACAAGACGACACGATTGGTTGATAGTGCGACCAACGTAGTGCTTAATATCCACGTGCAGCGACAACACGGGAGCACGATACACAGATTGCACCACAGGTGATGAAACGCAATACGGAGTCGAATGTGGGAGGAGGTATGATGACCAGAAGCTCTGGCGTCTCGCCTGTGATCACGACGGGTGAGCACTCATCAGACATCATGAATTCTTGTCACTCCACAAGCCGTGGAACACACGACGTCTGTCATTCGCAGAACATGAACGGGACAACCAGCGCAGCAATCAGACAGAAATCGGTGTACTCTACGGCGGCATGCCTGAGAGCGCCACTATGACCGCGCCGAACCACGAAATTCCCAGCATATCCGAAGCAATCAGTTGACTGTTGAGTCAACTGCCCGCTCTGTGGCTGAGTATCCAGATGGCTGACCTACCTCTGTGGATAGATGATATCGATACGACGGAGCTAAAATCCCATCATCCAGTGGAGAGGATTTCAGCACGGACATCAAACTGGATAGAACGACCGTCGAATCTACAGATAATCATACCGGGTGCCTCAGGGCTGAATTCGGAGCGGATTCACATGTAGATCCCTGTCCGTTGTGGGAGGAATTCAGCTTGACACGCTTGACACACAGTAATTCCATCTCTATCCATACAGGGACGGACGTTTTTGCACAACTCGCATTTAGCTTGTTGACCAACTATTGTCCCTGAACACAGCCGCTTGTTTGTCTCGACTGATGCAAACACGTACTGTAATTTGAGATTTGCATTTACTTAACAGCTATCCATCATAATACCTCATCGGTAAAATATATAATCAATTGTAGCCTACAGATAAAAAAATTTCAATTTTGTGTGGAAAAAATTCATGTCTAGTCACTCTTGACAAACGTTACTGGACATGGTGCATTCAATATGACTGTCTGCGCGGTCGACCCAAAGATTGCTTTTCCTGTTGGCGACCGTTTACGACCTCCAACGATCAAGAGATCTGCTGCAATATCCTCAGCCAATTTCACGATCTCGTCTCCTTTATTCGTATCCTGCATCACCCGGCCATGGGTACTGTACTCCAGATCAGCTGATTCGAGTGATTTCCCCAAGTCACGTATGGTTACGTACCGGTTCGCTACATCATCTGGTGTTACTTTGTTATCTGACCCGAATTCTAATTGTTCACGCGCAGTCTCGTAATCATCTGCAGCAAAGATATGTGCTAATTTGGCTGCTGCTCCGGTGGGACCTGCAATGTCAACTACTGTGGATGCAATTGAATCGAGCCGCTTTTTATCCTCTTCGCTGACTGCTACTAATACTGTCTCAATGGCCATGGTTTATGCTCCAATCCTACATATTTAAATTTGGGAGACGTTGTCACCTCAAATTCAATGGCTTCTGTATGTCGTGTCAATTACCGTATCTAAATCCCAATCTATGTCAATATATCAATGATATTTGTTACGCACTTACTTATCGGTGCTGTGATTGATCGTATAAAACGGGGACCGATTGGTTGGGCGTTGATTGGTTCTGCACTGCCTGATCTCATTGATAAGCCACTCGCAATGGCTGGGGTGTTTGATGTTTATCATTCCATCGGGCATTCATTCATATCTGTGATTTGTCTGGGTAGTATCGTGGTTGTGACAAAATATGGAAGGTTAATTTTCTTGGGATGGAGCTCGCACATCGCTCTTGACTTGTTTCAAATTGCAATCAATGGGCGATTCACGGACTTATTGTTCATTTTCTGGCCTTGGTTGCAATCACCGTCACCACTTGCACTTCCACCTGGAGCGTTCGTGTTTTATTATCTTGGCTCGCCTGGGTTTTTCCTGGAAATCGTTCTATGGGTTGGGATTGTCACTAAATGGGCACAGACACGGCTTCTTTGACGCCTCCCCACTCAATCATTTGTATTGCACTGACATCCTTCCACGGCTCAAGCCGTGGGGTTCCCCCACTAAGGGTTGAACCCACGGAAACGGAGAGATTCGCAGGGTCGTCGTCACGGTGGACGATGACCTGCGTTCTGGACTGCACCAGTACGGCCTCCGCCTCGGGCAGCGGTTTCGAAAACTTGCCCAAGGCTCGTTTCCCGATATTCAGCGCACTGCTCTTGTCCGTGTTGTCGTCCAACACTCGAGAGAATCGAAGCGTCCCTGTGTTTCTCTGGTGCCTTCGCACGCACAGCGGTTGCACGTCTGCGACGTGTCGTATTCTTCGAGCAACTGTACGTCGATGCCTGCATCGTGGGCTTTATACTCAATGTCGTTGAGCAGGCGAGCGAATGGCATCTTGTGGGTCTTGTCGTTGACGTATCGGCCCTTGCGTTGTCCTTGCGAATCCCGCCGAGGTCGCCCACGACGATGACCGCGTTCCTCGGCATCCTCCACGATGTGTCGAGCAATCTTGTGGAGGCGGTCGTCCTCCTTCCGGGCTTCGGCGTCCCCGATACATCCGACCACCCGCTGTCCCTGTCGGGATTTGGACTTCCTGATGGACTTTCGCAGTTGCTTGTAGTGTTCGCGGATACGGCGCATTTCTTCATAGTCGAAGGTGGTTTTGCGGTCGGAGAGGAACACACAGGTAACGACGTGCACCCATGTCGATAGCCAGTACGTCGTCATACTCGTCTTGGACGGTTACAGACCGTTTGACGACGAGATGGACGTCCCAGTCACCGTCACGGCGTACCAGTTCGCCGTCTCGAAGATTCCCTTCACGGACGGGTTGTGTGTCCTTTTGTGGGACGTGAGCAGGACACCAGATGGAAGTTGCCTCGTCCTCACTCGAAGTCGTAGACGGGGACTTTGATCCACCACGACGAGAGAACGGTGTCTTCGTCGTGGGCCACGTCGAACACGTCGTTGCGGAGGACGACGGGTTGTTCGGTGTCGTGATTCGGGTCTTTTTGTCGTTGGACTTTCGACGCCTGCTGGTCGGTTGCTGAGTAGAGGTCGGCGTCTCCGCCGTGAACCTCGGTCTGGAACGCCTCGTACTCACGGGCGAGCAGGTTGGCTTTCCTGTTGGTCAGCGAGTGGAGCTTGACCCGCACCGTGGTTGAGACGCTCCGTTCCATACTACTCACCTGCTTGGGCGTCGATATACGTCTCGATGACTTCGCTGGACACGTCACCCGCAGTTGAGACGAAGTACGAGCGCGTCCACAGTGACGGCAGGCCAAAGTCGAAGCCGTCCCGAAGTCGGCGCGAAGAGTAGCCCTTGACCTGTTGCATTATTTTGTTCGGAGCGAGCGTCGGATCGCCTGTGATGAACAGATGTACGTGGTCGGGACGAATCGCCAACTCCAAGATTTCGAGGTCGAGTTCGTCGGCTTTCTCCTCGATGAGTTCTTCGAGACGATCACGTACCTCGTCTTCAAGCACCGATTTGCGGTACTAAGCGGAGCAAAGCTCCGCGAGGTCCGCAGGAGCGGGTCCTGCGAGACTTCGGACACCAGATGAACTGATACTGGAGCGTGTGGACGCTGGTACGTTCCCTGTCGAACCCACGAGGCATCGTCATTATATGGAAACTACCCACCCGAAGATGTTACACAAGCATCCAACCCCAGCCGTGGCTATGAACGTGGATAGTCCCTATTGTCGGCTTCCACGGTGGGCTTTCGCCTCGTTACCGTTGTAAGTGAGATATGCATCTGAGAAGCACAACATCATCATATATAAGTTATCAACTCATTTTTTGATAGGTCATGCAGGAAGTCATAAATGGTATTATTGAGGCTATACTCCTCTTAGACAATATCATCAACGCGTGGATTGTCGAAATTCGCCACCCGTTGTTAACAAAAATCATGGCATCTGTGACAGGCTTAGGCTCGGCAACGGCGTGTTTCGCTTTCTTGGGAGTATTCTATCTCGCTGGGTGGACAGAAGAATGGCGTGCCGCAGGGACTGGATTGTTACTCACAGGCATTACTGTCGCTTCGTTAATGATGGCGGTTCAACGGTCGTTTCCAAGGTCACCAGTCTGTCTGGTCAAGGGCAATGAAATGGTCGCACACTCATTCCCATCGGGACATGCTGCTGCAGTAACTGTTTTTGCACTCACAACGACTCAATCAGAGAGGCTTCCATTTCTTCCAGTGGTCGCACTGGCAGCCCTCATTTGCATTTCACGTTTTTATTTGGGTACGCACTACTTTTCTGACACTATTAGTGGAATACTTATTGGAATCTGTTGTGGGATGGCTGGACGCTGGATCTCTCGTCATACCTCGGTCGCAGCTCATCTCCGCCGTCTGGATCCAGCAGATAATTAATTATTCGAAGCGGAACGTCTCAAGATTCTTTGGAGCAAACGTTCGAAGATTATACTCGTGATAGAGACCAGAAGAAAGATCCTGTACTGATCGCTCATCACCATGAACACAAAGAATCTTCTCCGGGCGAGGATTCATTGTTTTCACAAAATTTTCAAGTCCCTGCCGGTCGGCATGACCTGAGAATCCGTCTACAGTGTCAACATCCATTTCCAGTGAGAGGGTTTCTCCTCGCCCCCTGTTGCCGTTGTCCATTGGGATCTCATCCCACCCGTTTTGAATACGACGGCCAAGCGTTCCCTGTGCCTGATACCCTACAAACACTAACCGGTTGTTCGGGTCTCCAGCCAAATATTGGAGCCACGACATGATCGGACCGCCCGTAATCATACCAGACGTCGACAGGATAATCGCCGGGTCGCCATCGGTCACGGCCTGTCGCTCTTCATCACCGCCGTCAATATGATTGAACTGCTCAGCTAAGAACGGATTCTCATCATCATGGAAAATTCGATCTCGGAGATCATCTCGCAGGTATTCTGGATATGTGGTGTGAATTGCAGTTGCTTCCCAGATCATTCCATCCAGGTGGACAGGCATGGTTGGGATTTTGTCATTTCGCATCGCCTCTTCGAGAACGAGCATAATCTCTTGGGATCGCCCAACGGCGAACGCAGGAATGACGACTTTGCCATCGTTCTCGTAAGTGTCATTGATTAACTCAATGAGTCGCCGTTCTGAGTCTGCCTGGTCGGTCTGGTAATCATTTCTTCCTCCATAGGTTGATTCCAGTACCAGCGTCTCAACCCGTGGAAAGTCGTTGACGGCACCATTGAACAGTCGTGTGTCAGTGTAGTGGATATCGCCCGAGAAGGCAACGTTGTACAGGCCGTCACCAATATGAAAGTGTGTGACAGCCGACCCGAGGATATGACCAGCGTTGTGAAACGTGAGTTTGATATCGGGAGCAATATCGGTCACGTCACCATATTCCAGTGGGATAGTGTGCTTGATGGTTTCACGAACCATAGAAGAATCGTATGGTGGGTTGCGGCCTTCTTTTGAGGCGACATCAAGATAGTCAAGTTGAAGCAGTCCCATAAGATCGCGTGACGGCTCAGTCGTATAGATTGGGCCATCGTATCCGTATTTGAATAGTAACGGAAGTAGTGCTGAGTGGTCGAGGTGCGCATGTGTCAAAATAACTGCATCGATCGAGTTTGGACCAGCACCCAGTGCCTCGGGGACCTGCAGATACGGCACATCTTCTGACCCTGGCTTGTCGCCACAGTCGATGAGAATTCGAGTCTCCGGTGTGGAGAGCATGAACGATGCTCGTCCGACCTCACGGCAACACCCGAGTGTGCTAATTCGAACCCACTCATCGTCTGAAAGTTCCTCTCGATGTATTTGTCGACCCACTCGCTCGAGAATCTCTCGACGTTCATCTCGCTCTTGCTTCAGAAAATTACGGACATTCGATACTGTGGAGGACTCGATTGGCGGCGTCCGAACGACCTCTGGCGTCCAGCCCACTTGCCGTGTGATCTCACGAAGTGTTGATCCGCCTCGCCCAATAACTATGCCTGGCTTCTCAGCTTCAATCACAACCTCACCAGTGTCTTCATGAAAGTCAAGTCCAGTAATCCCTGCCTCTTCTGGGATGACCTCTCGAACCTGTTTATTTGCGTGACGAGGAGAGCTGAGTGCATGAGGGTCAGGGCGTATCGTAATCCGTTTGCGTAACTTGCCAGCAAGATTCCGAATAAGCTCACCATTCTTCGCAAACCGCTTGGGATCACGTGTGTAGATGACCAATTCTGGTCCCTCATATGTCACATCAGAGACTGAGATATCAGCTGGTAACTCCGCAGTGATTTTCGATTCTAACTCCTCAAGTTGCGTATCTACTGAGCTCATAACTGAGAATAATCTGCCCACAAGACTGCGAGCAGACTTGATAAAGGGGCATCATACCTCTCTGTGTGTCCCCCAACCAGGGCAGACGAACCACTTGATCGAATACCGACAGCATGTGAGTATACATTGTATGTGAATGAAACGAATTACCAACTCACGCGATTCTGATTGTGGTAAGAGGCAGGAAAACCCGCTTACTGTGCAATACCTATTGTGGTATATAAAAGGCTTCTCAAAATTTACAATACGTCATTTATTAATTATGGTAAGAATAACTATTGAAATTATGCTGAGATGAGGTCAAGAGCTGATGACGTCATAATCTCGATAGGTGGCGGTCTCAACAGCGCAATCGGGTGCTGTCGCCGTGACCAAGCGCCTCGATAGGTGTGATAATTACGCTGGGACGTGAATCGAATCAAATAGCCACCGTCAAGGTTACAATGAGACTACACAAGGCTCTCAGATCTCCTTCGAACGGCTGTATCTGTGAGAGCAAGATGTAGAGGGGAAGAAACCTGAATTGTCTTGGCGTCAAGTGGTTCGAGAGACGAACTCAAACTCATCACGGGAATCGATTGTTTCGGACCAACCTCAATACATTCAGTCTGTTCCGTCTGTGGACTCTTCTTTGCATATCCCTGGTTGGCTTGATCTTTCCTCTGCTGTTTTGTCTGACCTGTCGGGGATGAGTATACTGAGCCTCCTCGCGCGCCTGAGAGCATAAGTATGCGCTCGTCAGTTTAGATCAGTCGTGTCTCGCTTATTGATTCGGAGTCGTATAGACTTGTCACTCTCATCCACTGCGCCACTCGCGAGTATCCACTACAGCATTCTGGAATCGGTGGCCTGGATACTCCTGGGTCAGAAATCAGTGAGGTCAAGAGGTTTAAGACTGCGCTGACGCTCTCGATAGGTATGACAGATGAGCAGGAACTTGGGATAACTAAATCAAAGAGTCATGAAACAGGCGAGTGGTACGCTGAAGTGGTTCAAAAGGCCGGATTGGCCGACTATGGGCCTGACGGCATGAGTGGCTTCATTATCACTCGGCCACGTGCATATGCACTTTGGGAGGCAGTGCAGTCGTATCTCGATAGCCGATTTAAACAAACAGGCGTACAAAATGCATACTTTCCACTCTTCATTCCGAAGTCATATCTTGAGCGAGAGAAAGATATCGTTGAAGGGTTTGACCCCGAAGTGGCGTGGGTTGACAGGGCCGGTCGTAACGAGTTAGAAGAGCCACTCGCTGTTCGACCGACTTCTGAATCGATTATTGCGCCATATCTCGCACAGTGGATACGGAGCTATCGTGACCTCCCGCTTCGGGTGAATCAGTGGACATCGGTTGTTCGGTGGGAAGCCACTGAGACGAAGCCATTTTTCAGGACGAAAGAATTTCTGTGGCAAGAAGGCCACACCGCACATCGCTCAAGGCCGTCTGCGCGTCAAGAAATGATGCGCCGCTTGGATCAGTATGTTGATACGTACGAGGATCTTCTGGCAATTCCAGTTCTGCGCGGGGCCAAACCAGAGCATGATAAGTTCCCAGGTGCCGAAACAACGACCACAGTCGAAGCGTTGATGCCAGACGGGAAGTCTGTACAGGGAGCAACCTCTCATTACCTTGGCACCGGGTTTGCTGAGGCGTTTGATATCACGTACACTGACGAAAACGAAATCAACCAACCGACTCATACGACATCGTGGGGCCTCTCTTGGCGGGCGCTGGGTGCATTGATTATGACTCACTCTGACGAACAGGGATTGGTTCTCCCCCCAACAATTGCACCCACGCAGGCTGTCATCGTTCCCATCTGGCAATCGGAGACGAAAGCAGCCGTTCTTGAATATGCAGGTGAAATCGAAGAGACACTTGCTGCAGCTGATGTGAGTGTTCATCTTGATGACCGCGATGATCGCAATCCAGGATTCAAATACAACGAGTGGGAACTCAAAGGCATCCCCCTCCGGATCGAGATTGGGCCGAACGAAGCAGGCGAGAAAACTGTAACACTAGTTCACCGCCCCGACGGTGAGAGCGAAACGGTCTCTCGTGAAAACCTCGTATCTGAGGTAACGACAGCATTTGACCGTATATACGCGAAATTATACGCAGCAGCAGAGGAAACACTCAATTCAAATGTTCGTCAAGCAATGTCACGTAATGAATTGCTTGGGACAATTGGACGGCATGGTGGATATGTTCAAACGCCGTGGTGTGGAGAAGAGGCGTGCGAAACCGCAATTAAAGACGAAATAGCTGCAGAAATTGTCATGGTACCGCTTGAGGGAGAAGGAATTCATCATGGACATTCCTGTGCCATCTGTGACAATCCAGCCACAGAGACAGCATACTTTGCCAAGAGTTACTGAAATACGGCCTCTATTATAATCCTTCATTGTCGATAGTTTTATTCGATTACTGTCGAACTATGCCCATGACATATATTACGTATATATATGTCCTTATATACACTCAAATTACCCTTACGTATGAGGGAGAAGACCCTTTAGGGGGCACGCTAACACATACACATGACCAATTCACGTGGACACAATGAATCGGCATCAACCGGACTGGCCGATCCGGAAGATAGCCGGTCTAATTGTGGTGTAGGCGGTGTTGTTGATCTTGATGGTGGTGCCTCACATGAAACAGTTACTGAAGGACTGAGGCTGCTCAAAAATCTCGAACATCGGGGTACGACAGGGGCGGAAGAGGATACGGGAGATGGCGCTGGTCTCGTCATTCAACGTCCCGATGAGTTCTTTGAAGCGGTGACAGACGTTTCCTTACCGGATGAGTATGCAGTTGGATCAATCTTCATGCCAAGAGACGAGGCGGCGAGAGAGGGACTCATGTCTATTTTTGAGCGAGTTCTCTCAACATATGATCTCGAAGTTCTTGAGTGGCGGTCAGTCCCAACTGATAACAGTGATTTGGGGGCGACAGCTGTTGAGTCTGAGCCTGATGTGTATCAAGCGTTCGTAGCACCGACAGAATCCATCGAAGATGATGATGAATTCGACCGCACTCTCTACATTGCACGACGAGCAGCTGAAAAGGAGATTTCAACGCTCGATTCAACAGGGGCTGCACGATTTTATATTTGCTCACTCTCTCGTCAGACAGTCGTCTACAAGGGACTGTTAAAAGGCGAACAGCTTGCAGACTACTACACAGAATTGAATGACGAGCGAGTCAAGTCGACACTCACACTCGTTCATGCACGGTTTTCAACGAACACGCTTGGTGCATGGCATTTAGCACATCCATACCGCCACATCGTTCATAACGGCGAGATAAATACCATTCAAGGAAACATTAACTGGATGCGGTCACGAGAGACTGACCTGTCACATCCAGCGTTTGGTGATGATTTAGAGACCATCAAGCCCGTTATCAACGATCCAGACCAGTCTGATACGGCATCGGTTGATAATGCCGTCGAACTACTCCTACAGAGTGACCGAGAATTGCCACACGTGCTTCGGATGCTCATTCCCGAGGCGTACCGCGGTGATGATCAGATGGATTCTCAACGTCAAGCGTGGTACGATTATCATGCATCGTTGGTTGAGCCGTGGGACGGTCCTGCACTGGTCGCCGCGACAGATGGTGACCGTATTGCTGCTGTGCTTGATCGAAATGGGCTTCGCCCGTGTCGGTATGATATCACGACTGATAATACACTCATCATGGCAAGTGAGGTTGGCGCACTTGACCCCGATCCGAGTGAAATTCGTGAACGTGGCCGACTCAAACCAGGCCAATTATTCGTTGCTGACCCAGCAGAAGGGCGTGTGATCCCAGATGATGAGGTGTTCGATTCACTGACCGATGAAAAGTACACCGAATGGGTGGAGGATGAACAACACCATCTTGAAGAAGTGTGCCAGTCAGATTCGTGTGCACCTCAGAACGATATCGAACATCTTCGAGCTGCGCAAGCTGCGTTCGGCTATACTCACGATCAGATCAATCACCTAATTGAGCCGATGGCAGAAGATGGCAAAGATCCAGTTGGGTCGATGGGTGATGATACACCCCTCTCGGTGCTCTCTGACTTCAACCGACCTCTGTTCACGTACTTCAAACAACTGTTCGCTCAGGTGACAAATCCACCACTGGATTATATTCGAGAAGAGCTAGTCACCTCGCTTGAATCTCGTGTTGGAGCACAACAAAATCTACTGGATGAAACAGCAGAACATGCGAGGCAACTCGTGTTAGATTCGCCTGTTCTCACCGACCCACAGCTTCGCTCGATCAGAGATCTCGGCTCGACTGAGTCTGACTTCATGAGTTCGGCGGTCGTTGATATTACGTACTCTCCGGAGACACCGATGGAGGAGGCTATTGAGCGGGTTCGGTCAGAAGCACGAGATGCAATTAACGAGGGGGCAGAAGTAATCGTGCTCTCCGACCAACACGTTGGACATGAGCGAATTCCGATTCCAAGTCTGTTAGTCACCGGTGCTGTCCACCATGACTTAGTCCGGAGTGGTCTCCGCAATCAGGCTGGATTAGTCATTGAATCGGCCGACCCTCGAGCAGTTCACCACATCGCAACGCTTGTCGGATACGGTGCTGATGCGGTGAACCCATACCTTGCGTATCAAACGATTGCTGATGTCGTTGCTGGGCCAGACGGTGCAAACGAAGAAGAAGCCATTGCCGCCTACAAGAAGGCCCTGGAGGATGGGTTGCTCAAGACGATGGCGAAGATGGGGATTTCGACAGTCGAATCATATCAAGGTGCCCAGATATTTGAAGCGGTTGGTCTGGATTCTTCGTTCGTCGCAGAGTACTTTGAGGGTACAGAGATTCGTACAGAAGGGATTGGAATTGACGTTATCGAAGAAGATGCTCGCACGCGTCATGCTGTTGGGTATGGGAGCGACCCAGAACTCGAACGTCAAGGTGAGTATGAGCACCGATCCGATGGAATGCACCACCAGTGGAATCCCGAAACAGTTGGAACACTTCAGCAGGCGGTGAGAGCTGGTGATTATGAGAAGTACAAGGAGTTCGCTTCGTTGATTAATGACCAATCCGAAGAATTACAGACTCTTCGCGGTCTACTTTCATTCTCGGATGGTCGTGAATCGATACCTGTTGAAGAGGTCGAACCAGTCGAAGAGATAGTGACGCGGTTCTCAACTGCGGCGATGTCACTCGGGAGTCTCTCCCCTGAGGCCCACGAGAATAACTCAATCGCAATGAACCGACTGGGAGCAAAGTCAAATACGGGCGAAGGTGGTGAGCCCCCAGAGCGCTTCGGAACCGAAAAAGAGTGCAAGGTAAAACAGGTCGCGTCTGGCCGGTTCGGTGTTACCTCTGAATATCTGACGAATGCTGAGGAAATACAGATCAAGATGGCACAGGGAGCGAAGCCTGGTGAAGGAGGTCACCTTCCTGGAAGAAAGGTAAATGAGATGATTGCGCACGTCCGGTTCTCAACACCGGGAGTCGGGCTTATTTCACCACCACCATTACACGATATCTACTCGATTGAGGACCTCAAACAGCTTATCCACGACCTGAAGACGGCAAATCCTGAGGCAGATATCAATGTCAAACTCGTCTCAGAGGCTGGGATCGGAACGATTGCTGCTGGGGTCTCGAAAGCAAATGCTGACGTAGTGCATATCGCTGGACATAGTGGTGGGACTGGTGCCTCCCCAAAGACGTCAATCAAGAATGCAGGTCTTCCGTGGGAATTGGGCCTTGCTGAGGCGAACCAAATGTTACGCGCGACGAACTTACGCTCACGTATTCGAGTCTCAGTCGATGGGGGAATGAAGACCGGTCGTGACGTTGCTGTCGCAGCCTTACTTGGCGGTGAGGAATACGTGTTTGGTACGGCTTCACTAGTTACCTCGGGATGTGTGATGGCCCGCCAGTGTCAGTCGAATACGTGTCCGGTGGGCGTCGCGACACAGCGTGAAAAACTCCGAAACCGGTTCCCTGGTCAACCAGAGCATGTCATCAACTATATGACGTTTATCGCACAGGAGTTGCGAGAGATCATGGCTTCATTGGGCTTCAAAACACTCGATGAGATGATTGGTCGTCCATCGCTCTTGGAACAGCATGAAACGGACCACGAGAAGGCACGACATCTTGACCTTTCAGATGTCATCGCAGAGCCAGCCGGTGGCGCTCGTTATCGGACAGAAGGACAATCACATCATGATATCGACACGCATCTGGATCATGAGTTGATAGAGCGTGCAGAACCAGCTCTCCAGTCGGGCGAACCAGTCGCGCTCACGCGTGAGATTAGCAATATTCATCGATCTGTAGGCGCAATGCTGTCAAATCGGATTTCGAAGGCACATGGCAATGCAGGGCTCCCGGATAATACGATTCATTGTAGTTTCAATGGGATTGCCGGGCAGTCATTCGGCGCTTTCCTCGCGCATGGGGTGACGATGCATCTCACTGGGGCAGCGAACGATTACGCTGGAAAGGGTCTCTCTGGAGGGCGACTCGTCATTGAAACGCCAGACACGGCTGCATACGAACCATCAGAAAATGTCCTGATTGGAAATGTCGCCCTCTACGGAGCCACTCAAGGAGAAATGTACGTCAATGGGATCGCTGGTGAACGATTTGCTGTGCGTAACTCTGGTGCGAAAGCAGTCGTTGAAGGAATCGGCGACCATGGGTGTGAATACATGACTGGCGGAGTTGTTGTTGTTCTGGGTGAAACGGGTCGCAACTTTGCCGCTGGTATGTCTGGTGGAATTGCCTATGTCTACGATCCAGATGACACATTTACTGAGGACGTTAACCGAGAGATGGTCGGTGTCGAGCACGAACTGTCTGACAAGGATCTCCCGATGATCAGGCGGTTGGTAAAAAATCATGCGGCATATACTGAAAGCTCGCGAGCAGACGAGCTCTTAGAGGAGTGGTCAGATGTTGTATCTGACTTCGTGAAGATTATGCCAGATGCATATGCAGAGGTGATCGAGGAACGAGCACGCGATGACGTTCGAAACGAATTGCCGCCTGCTGCTGGTGTATCGGCTACGATTGATGATAGCGATGCAGTCGCTCAAACAAGCGACGATTAATCACTCACACGTCGAGTTTTTCTAATCCCGGTGTCGTTTTGATCACTGTTGGTCGGCGCTTCCTGTTCTTTGCGTCATCGGCCAGATCACAGTCCGACCTGGTAGACACTCTGCAGTTTCAATCTCACTGGTATCGAGAATTATCGACACTCATCCTTTGGAACCCACTCCGAGCTAGTCGACATATTAACCAGGCAAGTGCCTCGGACTCCGACAGAAGCTCGGTGATCCTCTGTGATAATGAGAGTGGTCTGCTCTCTTGAACTACTTGACACCGAGGCGGTTCACGTGTTACAGAGAGTCTGTCATGTCTATAGCCGACACCTCTGCTTCAAGCCATTCTTGAAACCATTTGACTCGCTGTAACCGTTTGTAGGCGATTGACTCTGCGGTATCCGAGACAACGCGATCTGCGGCCTCCTGACCGCGCTCAAAAACACGATTAACCATCTCAGCAGAGTCCATATGTGAGCGCGATTCATACCCCATTCGGAGCAGAATGAGTGCTGTGCCATTGGCGCCAATCTTATCGAGTAAGTCAGCCTCAACCAATGACCGTGTTTCGAGCGAGACGTCGCTCAGGGGTCCCTGGTAGGAGTGATCAGTCACTGATTGACACACCTGATCGATGAATGACGGTGGAAAGTCACCGCGCTCAAGATACTCTCTTGCAATACGTGCACCCTCTGCGGCATGCTCTTCTTGTGGTGCTTCAAGTTTGGCGATATCATGGAATAGGGCTGCGACTCTAACGACGTCCAAGTCTGCGCCCTCACTGGTTGCAATCTCCTCGGAGAGCGCAACAACATTACGAATATGGTTGAATCGATAGTCAGCACTGTGCCATGGATACCAGCGCATTCGGCCGCCATCGCCTGCTCCTTCAATACTTGCCTGCAGATAATCATGAACAAACTGTTCCATCTGTTCGAACTCTTCCTCGGAAACGCCTGATTCTTTAATCTCAACGCCCACAGGTCAACCTCCATCGTCTCAGATATGTGATATCTGCAGAGGAGACAAAATCATTCTGTTTCATTATAAACCACAAAGAAGCTTCGGTTCTTAGGCGTTACGACGCGCAGTTTCTTGCCATATGCCGGCTATAGCCATCGCGTGAGCATCACATATGCAGTCACAAGTATACAGGAAATCATGATAACATCTTTGCGGAGGTATTTGCTGATATCAAACTGATTCATTTTATCGCCGACATTTATTGGGTCAGTTCCCCCAGTCGGTAGATTCTTATCCTCAGTGAGTCCGCCTGAGGATTCGTCCGAAAAGACCGGCAAAGCTTTGCGAGCGTCGGTGAGAATGTCTGGAAACACGTCTGTTGGATTCAGATCATTAATCGTATCAACTATCCTATCAACTGTAGTATCTATCTTGAATTGGCCTGAACCTGATCTGGGTCGGGACCCAGACCCAGAATCCGATGAATACGGCTCAACAATAGCGGCCGTTGCTGTTGTCGCTCGGATTGTTTCATTCAGTAACGAGTCATGAATTGAAGCTGTAAAGTTGGTTCCTGTCTCCACCGCGGAGAGATTCGCACTCACTATCCACGAGCCAGAGCGGTCGACGACCGTCGTGTATTGATGCGATGATTCACTGGGACTACTATTGCTTGGTCGAATAAGTATTGTCAGCGGTGACCCAGGTGACACAGATGTCGTTCCATGTAACTGCTGGTCTGAATTGGGTGACAGCCGATAGGTTTCATTTGCAAATTCAAATCGTCTCGGCGTGATCGTTGTCTTGACAGTCGCGTTAGATACTGACTCGTTCGCCGCTTGAATCGTCGCCACCGCAGAAAGCTGCGGTTGCTTTCCATCCAGTTGCGCACTCGCCCTATCTAGCTGGGCGAGACGATAGAATCGATGAGAGGCAGTGCCTCGACGAATGGCAGTGATTGGCTCAGACGCGCTCGGGATGAGCGGTGCCCTGAGCCCCACGTAATACATATCTGTTCCCGTGATTGGGATAACCCACTGTGGTGAAAGGTCGATTGGCGGTTGTGATGCTGACTGGAGCTGTACAGAAAAGCGATGAGTCGTATTACCGTGCGGGTCAGTTAAATTCCGGAATGTGTCGATTGCAAGCGGCTCCTCGTTCAGGTCATAAGCCAAGCCAGCCAGCTCAATACGGTAAATAATCGTGTCGTGACTGGCGATAGTCGTTGATGAATAGAGTTCCCCTGCTTCGACCGCAGTGGCTACGGCTTGATGGGTGGGAAAAGTAGTCCCGGCAGGTGCTCGCCAGACGTCTTTAATTGCGGCTGTTGGTGATTGAATTTCCATGGAGGCATTTGGCGTTGAGGTCTCAGTTCCAAGATGAATGGGAACTTGTTGTGTCGTGAGTCCATGACCGTTTTTGACACGAATATTGCCAGCGCGAACAGAGTCATTACCGGTATCAACATCGAGAGTAGTGACTGACGTAGAGTCGCGCTGAGCAGCAGCATGATACCCCTCCCTTGTGTCGATATCAACGACGACCATCTCGTCTTCATCAGTGTCGCGAACTGTGAGACTCCCAAAGATTGCTGTATCAATATCACCGAAATACATACTCGTGGTGTCTCCCGGAGCAGTTTGGAGACGAACAGATAGAGGCTCACCCCATTCAATCGACTCAGTCACTGATTGAACGCTGACGCTCGTAGATATTAATGGCCGTACTGAAACCTGTGCTGGGGGGCCAGAGACGCCGCTTAAGCTATCTTGAATCTGGATTTCATATGTTCCCGGCTTACTGATCACGGATGCCTCAAATACTGTCTGTCCAGATCCGTTCGCATCCAGTGTGAGAGTTTTTTTTGCGACAGTGTTTGCATCGGAGACTAACTTGAGCTCAACCACTCGCGCTTTGGCGTTGGTCGCAATAGTGAGCGGGATATCATCACCGAGTTGAGACGTTGTCACGGCCGGGCTGACACTGAGGTTCAGCTGATCAACATGAAGATCCTGTACGTGGGTCACCCCTCTCGATGATGAGATACGGAGACGATATGTATCCTGAGTGAGCGAATCTGTGCTAATAGCGACAATCCTGGTGTGTGCATTGGCCTCAACGACCTGTAAGGCTTTTTCGGCTGAATCGTCCAGTATTTCAACGGTAAAGTTAGTCTCAGAAATCGGTTCATCAATGATCACACCAAGTGTCGTGTTCCGGGTGGTAGTGAGAGGAGTTGACAGATCGACCGTTTCAACCGTTGTTGCGATATCGACAGAGTTCGGATCTGCTTGCCTATCACCTCCGATCAATGCTGTTGAAAATTGGAGTCGCGGTGTCTCATTAGCAGCTATTTCTCTGTGTGTAGATAATCGAATACGACCAGTCGCGTCGCCGGCAGCATCCAACACATACTGATCCGTTATGTCTTTATTTTCAGTTATAACACTGAGATCACTCCCAAGCTGGATTGGCTCACTGTCGCGTGCGCTCACCACCGGCGCAGAAAAAATCAGCTCAATAATATTAGCTGGGTGTGTGACATCATACCCCAGTCCAGTGGCATCGTAGCTGACAGCCTCACCATGGGTGAGTGGCGGTGGTCTCGGTGTAGACTTGCTGGAACCGGTAGATGGGGAACGCGACGGGGTTGATGTCGGTGTCGGTGTCGCCGTTGGCGTTGGTGTCGGTGTCGCCGTTGGCGTTGGTGTCGGTGTCGCCGTTGGTGTTGGCGTTGGCGTTGGTGTCGGTGGCGTGTAACTATTGTCCACGGTGACTGTGCGAGTTATTGATTTCCCAGTCGAGGAAGTATATGTCGTGGTAATCGTATCACCATCTGATACATTCAGGACACCAGCTGAATTAGCATCATTAAGTGAGATTGTTCCTGTGAATTTATTATTCTCAACGTGATTAATAACAATACTCTCACCTGCCTTGTAGTCGATTGCCGTCAGTAGTCCGCTGGATGAATCAAATTCAATATACCCTTTCCCACTTTCATTCCGGGTGAAATTTATTATGTCATTATTTTGTACAACTAAGTCATCTTTTTTTAATTTTCTATCGTTATTGTTATCTTGGACCGGATGATTTGTTTGATATAATGTGATGCCTATCGAGGGCCTTTCTCCATTGATCAACTGCACAGGTTCAGAGTCCGATTCTATATTTAGTATGTAGGACTCACCGACGGAGAGACCCGGGTCGGTGACATTTAGTTGAACTGTTCCACTGTCAGTGTATGCAGTTTGATTGAATTCAATACTGACCGATTTAGCGGTTGCTTGATAGCTTGACGCGACGATGA
>JAQCNF010000187.1 GCA_028275165.1 Haloquadratum sp. | reverse complement strand
GGTGGCGGGACCAACGAAAAGAGTTGGTCACCAAGTTGGCATTGCATGGTCCAAATGATTCAGGTGACACCAGACAGGAGTCACCGAATCGTCAAGGCGAACATCAGATTTCATCTGTCCGGAAGGACCGGAGGGGTGAAATCCTCATTCTTCCTATTCAAAACCAATGGACAGGTATGGATAAACCCATTGTTTCCATGATTTCGATAGAGTGATTTGAGCCGTCACCATGCCAGCTTAGGTAGCACAGGACGTTTCAAATCAGCGTAGATAAACAAAAAGTAGGCTGCTATTTAACGACGTTGATACAGTCATGCTGTGAGCTTCATTATCATACAGTAGAGACAATGAGCTGGGTGTTTGCAACAATTCTCGCGTGGTCTCACTTATAATGGGTGTTTATAAGGAAGCGGCCGGTTATTTAAAGTATAAATGAGCGCGCCAGCAGATTCAATAGAGATACAGAATGTTGTTGCATCTACGGGAATTGGTCAGGAACTCGACTTGGAGGCATTAGCTGAAGATTTGCCAGGTGCAGATTTTAATCCAGATAATTTTCCAGGGCTGGTATATCGAACACAGAGTCCGAAGGCGGCCGCTCTTATTTTTCGATCAGGGAAGATCGTGTGCACAGGGGCAAAGTCGATTGATGATGTACACGATGCGCTTGGAATTATCTTTGAGAAACTTCGGGGACTAAGTATCCCTGTAGATGCAGAGCCAGAGATAACAGTTCAGAATATTGTTTCAAGTGCCGACCTTGGACACAATTTGAATCTCAACGCATTGGCCATCGGACTTGGACTTGAGGACGTTGAGTACGAACCCGAGCAGTTCCCAGGATTAGTATATCGAATGGACACACCGGAGGTCGTGATATTATTGTTTGGTTCAGGAAAGATCGTGATAACAGGAGGAAAGCGAACAAGTGATGCGAAAACGGCTGTCATAGAGATAGTAGAGCGAATTGATGACTTGGGATTACTCGGGTAGTGTCTTCATAAAGCTCTAAGCACAACTAGAGTGATCGATGAATACAGATGAAGCGGTAAACCAATATCGCGTCTTTTTCACGTCTCACACATAACGAGAAGATGTTTTGCAGTGACAGACTAACAGCACGCATGAGCGACAGCGGAAATTCCAGTACACAATCTGATTCATCAGAGACCATCGTAGCAGCATCAGATAGTGTCGACAACGTGTCAGTAGAGACGGTTTATTCAGTTCTCAAGTCAGAAGCTAGTCCATTGGTAAATGCGTCTAAGTTAGCAAAGTACACAGGGCTAACGCAATCAGTCGCTAGTGACGCGTTGATGTCACTGGTTGAAGCTGGAGTGCTTGAGCAGATGAACCTTAGCCGCGACCCGACGGTCTATTACCCAACGTCGTTAGGTGAAATAGCGACGCAAGAACGAGTTACTGTCTTTAGCCAGCGACACGAAATTGTCGTCGACAGTCCCACACAGTATACGCAGGCACAACTGGCTCAATTTGCAACGCTGGTTGATTCGACAAAGGAGAGACCTGCAGAACAGCTCTCCGCGTCAGCAGATAAGACAGTCACACGTCGTGCGTCGACTCGGGGGTATCTGTACCGGATTCGCCAAGAGGACGTATGGCAAGCGCCTTTTGAGACGCTACCAGACTTACTAAACGCGATTCGCGAGGTGGTGCCAAGGCGACAGCCTTCGTTGGAAGAGTGGATTAGCTCACAGTGGAAGCGTGCCCACGAATTTCGTCTTTATACACATCCAGACGAGTACGTAGTGCTTGAGGCAGGCACGGAGAGTTTAATGGGAAACGTAGCAAGGCAGAAGCTCGACACAGAGTCATTAGTTGCACCGATTTCAGATACTGAAAGTTGGGTCCGCGATGGCGCAGTGGCGACTGTCAAACGAACGCTATTTGAAGCCGGATACCCGGTTGTTGATGACCGAGAATTGGACGAGGGAAATCCACTTGAATGTTCGCTGAGCGTCGATTTGCGTTCGTATCAATCATCGTGGGTGGAACAGTTTCTTGATGTTCGCGCAGGAGTGTTAGTCGCTCCATCTGGATCTGGAAAAACAATCGCTGCACTGGGTGCGATGAGTGAGATTGGAGGAGAGACACTCATATTAGTCCCCTCAAGAGAGTTGGCTCGACAGTGGCGCAGAGAGATCACGACACATACAACACTGTCAGACGAGACCATCGGTGAGTATCACGGTGGCGTCAAATCGATTGAGCCCGTAACGATCGCTACTTATCAGACCGCTGGGATGGACCGCCATCGAAAACTGTTTGACTCCAGGCGCTGGGGATTGATCATTTATGATGAGGTCCACCATATCCCTTCAAAGGTATTTCGCAGAAGTACGACGTTACAGGGGAAGCATCGGCTCGGATTATCAGCCACACCAGTTCGAGAGGATAAAAAAGAATCTGAAATTTTCACTCTGGTAGGCCCGCCAATAGGAATTGACTGGTCAGAGTTGATTGAGGCTGGGCATGTGCGTGAGCCACAGGTAGAAATTAGATATCTCTCGTGGCAGGATGACTTAGCACAGAACGAGTGGGCTAATGCAGACGGAAGACAAAAGAGACGGTTAGCAGCGGAAAATCCCGAGAAAATAACTCATATATCGAAATTACTCGCTGACCACGCAAGTGCGCAGGTACTCATTTTTGTTGAATGGCTGGACCAGGGTGATGCAATATCTGAGAAACTTGAGATTCCATTTATTAATGGTGAAATGCCACATCGAGAGCGAGAGCGGATTTTTGAATCGTTCAAAGCAGGTGAACTGTCAACCATAGTTGTTTCTCGCGTTGGCGATGAAGGAATTGACCTTCCAAACGCTGACATGGCTATCTTGGCCTCCGGATTAGGAGGATCACGAAGGCAGGGAGCACAACGGGTTGGCCGAACAATGCGTCCGGCGGGGAGCTCAATTGCGTACGTCTTGGCGACTCGTGGAACGAGAGAAGAAGAGTTCGCGCAGAGACAAATGCAACATCTCTCGGAAAAGGGCATTCAGGTAACCGAACAGATTATCTGAAATCACCGCTCGTTTGATTGTGAGAACCGCAAGACGGTGCATCATCTTCGTAATGAGCAGACACACGCTCAGTATCTGTTGTGTGTAAGTCGTCTATATGATTGGAGACGTTGTGATTCGCTGAGCGAGGGTTGGTGACAATCGTTGTTTGAGTTTTTGATAATTGGAACAGAATCTCACTGCTTGTGGTTGGTGTCACTGTCGTATATGCGAGTAGTGCATCGATGCGCCAAGTCCACTGCACTGCATTGACTCAAAATCCAAGCGAGGAAGACGTATCAGTGGCCAAGTAACATTCGCGGCTGTGTAGAGTGGTGTCGTTCACATATGGGATATTGTATTAACTGAGAGCTATGATAACGTTTAAATCGTCCAGCATGACTACTAGCTATTGAAGCCGCCCTTAGCTCAGCCTGGTAGAGCAGCCGACTGTAGATCGACTTGTCCCCCGTTCAAATCGGGGAGGGCGGACTTTTTTACCAGTCGATTCGAAGCCGAGAGGAGCCGCGTTGTCGTGCGATTCCATCTCGCCGCATTGGAGTTAAACAGGTCACCAAACTCGGGTGATCGCCGTCGTGCGTTCGGGTATAGCCGAACGCAACGGGGAATCTAGAGTCTTTCGGCCCGAAGTCGCGTACTGCTGTCAGTCGAGCGCACGAGCCTTGAGCGGCGCGTTTCCTTTTTAAGAGAGTGTGAAATTTGCTTCACGGAAGAAGGCCACCCCAATCGCGGAGATTGGTCCAGATATAACCCACGTTACTGGTCTTTAACGATTGTTAATCCCCCGTCTCAACTTGACCGCCCGATTGTCATAGTATTAGATGGAGGGTGATGATGATGCAATCAGAAGTTCAGAGTACCAAGTATCGAGTGATGAACAGGCGAGATAACACGGTGGGGTGTCGAGATGACAACAATTG
>JAQCNF010000183.1 GCA_028275165.1 Haloquadratum sp. | reverse complement strand
CGTGAATGGACTCAAGATGATAGGAACATCGTTGGAGAAGACTTAGTGGCGTGGTACACACTCGGAGTAAACCATCGCACTAGACCAGAAGACTGGCCTATATTACCAGTAGAGATTGCAGGCTTTGAACTTGCTCCCGAAGGCTTCTTCGATGAGAACCCCGCTATTGATGTTCCGCCGGAACCAGCCGCCTGTGAGTCTGGGGTTGATGAGTTGGCAAGTGATGATTAAAACCAGGAATTGATTCACACAGATTACGCAATACTCACACTCTGCTCGGAGTGATTCGACACATAACTAAGACGAGTGGGAGTCGTTCCCGATTGGAGATCTTTGATTTCCGTTCCCGTGATTCGAGACGCCATCAACTGCGGCACGTATATGAATCGCTGCCTGCACAGATTGCCGTCCCACAAGTTCGAGAAACAGGTTCGCTACAAGCCGACGTGGAATCAGATTCTGTGTGAGACGGTCGCGTCGCCGTTCAATTCGAAGTCGTGTATACGTCAAAGCACGGTTCTAGTGTCCGAATAACTCGTGTGCGGTTCAGCAAGACCACGCGCTGACTGGAACGTGAGTGTGAACCGAACGTGGCGAGGACGAGACACGCTGGCGGAGATGTTGAGTCGGTTAATCGCCGGACTCGCAAAACCCACCCGAGTGTTCGGAAGGTGAGCCTGTCTGGGTCGGGGCGCTGTGTAAACCGCACATCTTCATGTCGCGAAATCGCTTTGCGTGGAGTGCTCACAACGGAGACTGAGGGAACAACAAAAGCCACGGGTTACCCGACCCGTGGTCGTTTACCTGTGTTCCGACTGATACAGTTAGTTACTCAGTCTGAGACGCAGAGTCGATGCGATGGACCGGTTCTGGATACTCCGGCCTGAACGCCTGCGCCTGCTTGAGTTGCATGTCCACGGACGCTGCTATCGCCGTCTGTTCTATCGAACTGTCTGCAATTGAGTGAATCGCCTCTGGGTCTCCAACTGCTCGGATATTAACCACAAGTTCCCCATCAGTCACATCTCCAATATCCGGTCCACTATACCCTGGCTCTCCCTCGGTCGTGGTTAGATTGGCGTGGCACAAACTCCCCTCAGCAGCAATCGAGAACTTCAGGTGAGCGACCTCAATTCCGCCCGACGAGAATGCTCGTTGAAGACGGGTGATCAGCGCCGACCGAAATGTTGAGACCTCAAAATGCCCTGTCAACTCGACAGTCATATTCACCCACCCAAGTTCTGCTTCACCTTTCGCGTAGGTATCATAATCAATGTCGGTAAGTGCGCCACCTCTGGTCTCAACTGTCTCTCGATAGTTGGTATCGAACTGTTCATTTGACTCTAACTGATCGAAGAGTGCCGCTAGCCACCTTTCGATGCCGTCTCCTGTTATGGCTGACACTGGAATAACAGGCCGTTTACCGACACGGTCTTTGAGATCGGTGACAATTTGGGTCGTCTCTTTTGCACTGAGCGTATCGACCTTGTTCAGCAGGATCAGATCCGCTTCCTCGACCTGCATCCGAAAAATATACTGTACTTCTTGGGGAAGCGAGTTATTCCCACCAGTAAGATATGACTGGACACGGTCAGGGTCGAGCATCACTGTCAGCGGTGCCACATCGAACTCACTGGTGTGCAGTGTTTGGAGCGGATTGACAACGGTCGCAACGAGGTCAGTACAGCTTCCGACTGGTTCAGCAAGCAGGATATCGACGTCCTCTGCTCCAATCGTATGTGCGGCCATCAACAGGTCCTCGAAATCACAGCAGAAACAGCCACCAGGGATTTCGACGACTCGGCCTGCAGTCGTATTGAGGACTGAGGTATCAACGAGTCCGCGAGCTTGATCATTCGTGATCATGCCGACGGTGTAGCCGCGTTCGCTCAGCCTCTCGCCGATTGTCTGGAGGGCTGTGGTCTTCCCAGCCCCCAGGAAGCCGCTCACTAACAGCATTTGAATTGGGTCACTTTTCATGTCGTCTCTTGACATTAGTCGACACATTGCATAGAACACTGTTCAGCCTTCCGGCAGTTTCGGATTCGCAACACCACCAAACCAAACGACGCTTTTAGCTAACAGTCATTCTAAGCACGCGGTGTTAGATTTATGACCTCGACTCCCTCTGAAACAGGGTGACCCGACGGGAGCACAGGTGGCTGCTAAAAAGTATCGTATGTAAAGAAGCTATTTATTGGCTGAGAATCTGAAGCTATCATGGCGACAGCAGACAGGCGATCTCCGACAGGAACTGCCGTGAATCACATACTCTGTCGTGGCTGTGACAAAACCTTCGGAATGGATCTCACCACATTTCCGTGCCCAGAGTGTGGCGGTATTCTTGATCCGCAGTACGATTACAGTTCGATAGATCTGACTGGCAAGGATATTGAAAATCGTGATGGGTCTATGTGGAAATACCGGGAGTTGCTTCCGGTCAGTAACGCTGAGCATATCGTCTCTATGGGTGAGGGCGAGACACCGTTGATTGAGTGTCCGACGCTGGCTGAGAAAATGGGGATCGGGCGACTGCTGATGAAGGATGAGGGTCAGAATCCGACGAACACGTTCAAAGATCGTGGCCTGTCGGCCGCTATCTCCATGGCTAATGAACACGGCGCTGAGACAGTTGGACTGCCGACAGCCGGCAACGCGGGCCAGTCAGCCAGCGCGTATGCAGCAAAGGCCGGACTAAACTGTCATGTATTTTTAAATTATCAGGCAGGAGACGTCAAAAAAGACCTGATAGAGGCACACGGGGCCGAATTACACATACGAGAGGGAACCATCGATGATGCAGGAGCGGCGTTCGCTGAAGCAAAAGAGGAGAACGGATGGTATACCGTGACGACTTTTGAGACGCCATTTAGACATGAAGGCAAAAAGACGATGGGATTTGAGATTTATGAGGCCCTCGATTGGCACACTCCTGATGAGATCGTCTATCCAACAGGTGGCGGCGTTGGATTGATTGGTATTTGGAAGGGATATAAAGAGTTGGCAGAACTCGGAATCGTCAATGATAGTCCCCCGTCGTTGACAGTAGCCCAGACTGAGGGGTCATCACCTGTCGTGGACGCAATCAAAGCACAGAAAGATCGCCACGATCCGGTATCAGATCCGAATTCGATTGCAAAGGGGGTCGAAATTCCTGACCCCGGCGCTTCGCCGTGGATTCTTGAGGCAGTTCGAGAATCCCGTGGAGATGGCGTGTCTGTTCCTGATGGGGCCGCAGTTGATGCAGCCTTACAGTTAGCGCAATTAGAGGGCATCGAGATGTGCGTGACTGCCGGCGTCGCTCTCGCAGGAGCGATCAAGCGAGCGGAGAGAGGGATGTACGATTCCGACGACACAGTCGTCGTGACGAACTGCGGAGCAGGGGTGAAAACGTCTGCCCGACTCGGCCAGGCTGCTCGATACCGCCCATCGTCGTTCGATGAGTGAGTGGGAGCTGATCTCGCTGTCACGTGGGCAGGCTTAGCATTACACTTGCTGATCGAAATTCGAGCGGCTTGTCCCAATCCACTGGATCTCTCAGCCAGTAGTAGAAATCACTCAATTTTGAATATTGGCCGTTACCACTCTAAGAGAAACCCGAGTTAGTCGTGTCTATCCACCTGTTGAGGTAGGCTGGCTAAGAGTGGAACTTCCTGTTTCGATTCAGTGACGCACAGCACATTCAGACATCGGATGCACTTGGCGATGTAGACAAATGCAGATAGCTTCTGCAGGCGTTGACGAGCCGAACAGTGATTCGTCTGCACACCAGCAATCGGTGATTGTTGTGGATGTTCTAGTCTTCGCTTCTCAAGCCGACCTGAGGAGATGTTGATTACAGCGTACGCGTCTCTATTCATCGGAGGATCAGATCCATGCTGATGTATCATATGATCACGATATGACTCATCTCCCCCTGACGCTGACAGATCCCGTTCACACTTTTTGATGCGACTCAAAGACCGTGTCTCAACAGCGAGTCGCGTTGTGATGTGCGCGTCTTTGAGACGAAAACCGAGACGGTTCCAATGTTTGTGGGGTCTGTGCTTAGCCTTCTTGAGACAGCGCCGACAGCCGAATAAACACGTATAGTACAATCATCAAACCTAACAGGAATACTTCACCCATGGTCGTTACCTCCTTCAATTCAATCTGATATTTATTGATTTCTCACTTTTTATTTTTTTGGGAGATGAAATGGCACGAGAATAGGCACCTCGTGGATCTCCTGATCCCACTGGAGTTCACTCTCGATTGAGTGCTCATCCTAATGATGTCTTAATCGGTGATGAGGTATCTCACGTTTTTGAGAATAATGTCTCACAGATTACGAATTCCACACAATCTTCGGAGCGTCGATATGGTTGCTCAAGTGGGGCGCATGAGGAACAGCGAAAGAATGTCCGAAGTCTGGTGTAGAGATGGCGAAACCCATCTGAGTCAGGGAACACTCCTGTCCAAGTTGTGGGTTTGAGTGCGACCGTGACACAAGCGCCTCGTTGAACGTCTTGAGACGTGGTTTTTGGAAGTGAGGGTCGAGATGGCCCAAACCAACGCCCGTGGAGACTGCGCTTCCTACGGATACGGATTCCGTGTCTGCAAAGTGCGTCGTGGAAACAGGAAGCCGCATTGACCCCGAGGCGGTTCACACAGGCGATATCACCGTTTTCCTGTCTCTGTATAGTAGGGCTGCATGTGGCACGTATCTGGTGTGACTGTCCCCGCGAATGACGTGAGAATCAAGCACGGACACGACGGTCAAAAGCTGACTCAGAGAAGATAGACAATATCGAATGATCAGGCAAACTAACGAGCACCTACCAAGCAGAATCCGAGCCAGGGATCGAGAATCTGACCGGCGTCATAAATAGGCGTTTTCTCAGACCACTATTTCACTGAGAGAGGCTATCGACCGCCAGGTATGTATCTTCAGACTGTATGAGGATGCAGATATGTTGAAAAGTATCGAGGTTGTGTCACAAGTGGTGTTTCGCGAACCAGATGGACAGAAACAGGGACTGCTTTTCGCAGGGCTATCAGCTGGGTGCGTTCTCTTGTGGGTGTCTGTTGGTGTCATATTCGGTGGGTCCAATGATTGGCCATCTCCGTTTCTCCTTTTTATCTCTCTTGCATGGGGATTTCTGGGGATTGCCGAGTCTCTGCCTCCGTCCCGACAACGGTTGGTGGCAACACTTCGAATTGGAGCCATAAGTATACCAGTCGCCATGGTTATCCATCTCGCATTGGTTCCAGCGTTCTAGGTGTAATAACTGAGAGCCAACGAGAGAGTCTGAAAGTATGTGCACACAGAGCCCGAGTTCTTGATCATTGACGTGCCGACCCATGCATACTGACATAACATCGACGTTCGTTGAGCTCGGTCCCAGCACTCACACATTGCCACCTATGTCACGAAATCATGGATAGCTGAAGCGATTCAAACCCGACGGCCGAAATTTCGCACGCATTCGATGAGCCATCATCATAATATCTGAGTGCTTTACTAGCACTGTATTGCTCGTGACCAGCACTCGTGTGGTCGATACGAGACGCGCCCGGACGTCGAAGTCGAAAATATCCAGCAGCTGCGTGCCGTCTGGGACGGCGACGAGTGGGAACTCCACCTCGTCTGCAAGAAAGAGATTCCAGTCGAAGACGCACGGGCGACAACACGACGGGAATCGACCTCTGTATCAGCAACTACCTCGCCATCGACGACGAGGACAGCCCGAGTGAGCTGTATCCCGGCAACCGGCTGAAAGAGGACAAGCACTACTTCACCCGTGAAGAATACCAGACTGAAGGCGAAAACGGCGTATCAAAGCGGGCGTGTCGTGCCCGGCGGAAACTTTCCCGGCACAAAGACCACTTCCTCCACACCCTCAGCAAGCACATCGTGAAACGGAGTGTTGAGGAAGGCGTGGAGAAGAGAGCGGTCGGCGACCTCAGCGACATCCGCGAGAATGAGAATGCTGACGGCGATTCGCGGAACTGGGGTCAGTCGGGGAACAAGAAGCTGCACGGTTGGGAGTTCGACCGATTCGCTCGTCTGCTTGAATACAAGGCTGAGGAATACGGCATCCTCGTTGACCGCGTAGACGAGGAGAACACGAGCAAGACGTGTTCGTGTTGCGGGCAGATTCGAGATGCGAACCGTGTGGAGCGTGGACTGTACGTCTGCGAGTCCTGTGAAACGATGATGAACGCGGACGTGAACGGTGCGGTGAATATCCGACGAAAGATGACTCAAACTCCCCCGACGGGGGATATGAGTAACGGCTGGTTGGCACAGCCCGGAGTCTTCCTGTTCGACCGCGAGAGCGGGATGTTCAAAACGAGAGAACAGGGAGACTGCAAACCCTCAGATCCCAACGCTCGGAATTCCTCCGCGTTCACGCGAGGAGGATGTCAACCCGAATGAATGCAAACAATTTGGAACTCAACTCAGGATGGTGTACAGCACAGCACGCTCTCTATGCGTCTGGCTTGACCAGAATCTTCACTTGGTCGTTCTCAGGCTCAGTGAGCCGGTTGAATCCTTGATCGACAATGTCTTCAAGACCAATCCGATCAGTAATAAGCGGTTCTGGGTTGAGTTGCCCGCTCGCGAGCATATCAATAACGATGCCAAACTCTTCGTGTGCTCGAGGCCCGCCAGTATACCCAAGGGTTCCGGTCACAGTTCGCTCACCAGTAACGATCGGGTTGAGTTCTGTTGAGATAGACTCCTCCCAGATGCTGACGACTACCGTCTCTCCAGTTGGCTTCGTACTAGTGATAGCGTCATTAAACGATGCCTCAACGCCGGCGACCTCGAAAGCAACGTCAACGCCGCCATCTGTCAGCGAGCGGGTCTGCTCAACAGCATCGGTCTCCATTGGATTGAGTAACTCGTCAGCACCGCTCTGGGCTGCGACCTCTCGACGAGATTCCTGTGGTTCGGAGACGATGATGGGATCAGCACCGGCCGCACGGACTGACTGGATAACAGATATGCCAATCGGCCCACTGCCAAAGACTGCAACGCTGTCGCCTGGATGTATATGTGTCTGGCGCACGGCGTGCAGTCCGACACTCAGTGGTTCAACAAGCGCACCGTGTTCGACTGGTACATCACCGAGCGGGACTGTCTGCTCTGCATCAACAACAATCTCTTCAGCAAACCCCCCACCACCACCAGACAGACCAAGAAATCCACTGGACTCACATAGGCGGTAATTCCCTCGTTGACAACGCTGGCACTCACCACAGTATAGAAGTGGATTGACCGCAACGTTCTCACCGACTGACCGACTGGTAACAGCATCGCCTACAGCCGTGATTGTGCCACTGAACTCGTGGCCCATCTAAACAAGCAGGGAATCCCGGCCTTCAGGCCGGGCGGGAATGTGACATGCTACTACAGAGCCGCTATTCGTCGCTCTCGTCGGAATCCAACTCTCGTTGGGCGTGCAACATCATCCCTTTCCACGTCAGGCCGTGCCGCTTCT
>JAQCNF010000179.1 GCA_028275165.1 Haloquadratum sp. | reverse complement strand
AAACATCCCAACGCTTGGGAATCCTCGCGCTTGAGCGCGGGGAGGATGTCAAGCCGCAGATCGACACGTCATCCTTTAGCCACCCTGTAACACAGACATATCTTCATACTGTCTCGATTCAGTCATCAGCAGTCACCACACCAACTGTGTACAGTCGATATTCAACCCATGTGAGCCATCTCTCTCGTCCACCTGACAATTAGATCAGGTGTCTTGCCCTCAAATTGGGATGTATTCACTAGCGAGTGTAGACAGTCAGCGTTTACCGACGGCATGTGTTATAGATAAACATGCATTGGCAAAGGCGGCGTGACTTGGAAGGTGGCAAAGAATTAGGTGTCTGGTTACTGATCGATGGCAAAGAAGTCATTCAAGAGCTCTACGTCGAATCACATGAATACCGAGGGGGTGACTTTGATGTATACACCGCCTCACCAGAGGGTGAATGGGATCATAAGGGAACGTTCGACACAGTCGCGCGCGGATTCGACGCTGCCATGACATACATCTCTGAGAGCGAGTATCCAGTTGAGCACCAGCAGACATAACAGAACAAAGAGAGAATATATCTTTCATGAGGTCAGTAACACAGATGATGAATATACTCCAGTCAGCTGGAAGCGGCCTCTTAGAGTCGGTATCACAGATTGCCGTCGTTGCTGGCTCGCTTTTATTAGTCGGTATGCTCGTTGGATTTGGTGCGTTCGCATATAAACAGGTTCTCGGTGATGGCATTGAGTGGCCAGATGAACAGGATGGGCATGAGGCCGAGAGTGATGATGAGTGGGACTATTACTGATTACGCGCGTTAGGTCGTGAGCACGGCCCTCTGATCGTATAATGCGTGGCACCTGGAGAGTGCACCGACGATGGGTGTGAACAGTCTGTCGACGACATCTGAGTAGCCAAGCGCTGATATTCGTCTATGTCATACCTTACGTATGGATAGACAAGCAGTCCGTCGTGAATGGGAGAATGTGAGCGGAACCTACGCGCGCCGGCGAGATCCCGATGGATCTGATGCAGATCTTATTGAAGAGCTCTTAGAACGAGTAGATACCCAGCCACAGATTTTAGATATTGGGTGTGGTGACGGTGCGCGAACGCTTGCAAACCTGCCCACAGGGAGTATTGGCATCGATGTTGCACAAGCAGGCTTGGAGCTAGCCGTCGAGACTGTTCCGGATCAGCATCTCATAGCAGCAGATATGATCTCACTCCCGTTTTTAGAAAACACAGTTGATGCAGTAACTGCATATCATTCTGTCTTTCATGTCCCCCGTGAAGAGCAAGCGACTGTCTACGACGAACTGGCTCGTGTTACTCAGTCAGGCGGTTGGCTTTTAATGACACTCCCTGGGGGGCGCTTCGAAACCGTCCGTCGTGGATGGATGGGCGGACAGATGCTCTTCTCATCACCTGGTCGCGAACAGACGCTTGAACTCTTAGATGCCGCAGGCTATGAGCATATCGAGACGATGACGGCGAATGACCCGCTTGGAAGCTCAACAGAGTTTGTGCTCGCACAACTCGGTTGAATCTGAGGACCTCATGCGGTAATGGTGTCTGTTTCGTGCAACTGACCCGAACGAGATCCAGCCACGTACCACCAGTTTTCATGTTTCTCGCTCTGAAAGACACTTCGTTATTATATACTGAACAATCTGTGTTAATAAGTTATGCCAGCACAGCAAACCCATACTGATGCCGGTTATCGGTTTGATCGTAACACAGCAAGTACTGAGCAGAGTGTTGATGGGCACGCAGTCGTGCTTCGAAATTATGATCTGTCTGAGCCCCATGTAGTCCGCGCGCAGGTACACGACACTGGCGGGGAATGTGTCTTTGAGCGAGCACTGCAGGTTGGTCCATTGGAGACGATGCCGGTCAAAGTACAGGTTGATTCTGCCGCATATACGATCACGGCACAACTCGAAAATGGGTCAACAGATACGACCGAATGTCATATCGGGAGCAATATTGGCGAGACAGCATTGATTGAAACCGGTAACGGCTCGATCAGTGTCACTGATCATCATATCTAAGCTGGTGAATCGTGACAGAATTAACTGAAATGAGTGAGGAGTGATAGTCACCGATACTTGTCATCACGGAAACTGACATCTTCGAGTGCTGATACCAGGCGACCTTCCTGTAAAGTCTCAGTCGATTTATCTTCTTAGTTGGTCTAAGATGTAGTATGACCTCACTTATTGAGGCAGTGGACGGAATCGTTCACGAACCAACACAGACGCGCGATGGTGACGGGGTAGACCTCACTGTGACAGAAATATACACCGTTGAAAATCGCGGACAAATTGATTTCGGCGGCGGTGAACTTGAGCCCGCAGACGTAGCACCGCATTCAAAAGAGTTTCATCACGAAGATGACACGTATCAGTGGTGGCACCTCAACGGGGGGCTGTACTTGATCGAGTACAATGAGTCACTCTCGACAAGCGCGTATCTTCAGCCACACGTAGAGGTTCTTGAACGTGGAGCCAGTCACCCATCACTTCAGGTGAAATCACTCCCGATGGTTCCACTACGTGTATCTGCAGCAGGCATTGCAATCAAAGAAAACGCGCGGGTTTCTGTGATCCGACCAGTCTGAGGGGCACATTGAATCTGTAGTTGTTGCTATGATTACACAAGTGTGACCCTGAATAGCTCACCACGTGAACAACCCCGACCACAAGGGTCGGGGTTCTCGCCCTGCTCCGCCTATAGAACCAACAGGGTCCGCAACTTGAGCTCCGGGGGAGGATGTTAACCGGAGGATAGTTGATTCCAGGACAGTAAAACAATATACGTGGTTACTCAGCGTGATGGCAGCGAAATCGACCTGCTGAACTCCTCAATACGGACAGTAGGCGGAGCACTGTTTTCGACAACAGTGTATGCACTCACGGGAATAGTGTATGCTGCTGTTACATCTCCAGCTATTACTGGACGGTATTTTTTTCTTGCAATCACCATCCAACTCGTTTTGCGACCAATCAAAGGTCTTGGTCAAACACTCCAGAAGATAGGAAGCGAGCGGGGTGAATCGGTGAGTGCATATCTTGGCCTCACGGTCATATTTGCAGCCGTCTATCTTACTCTCTTCCTCGCTGCCCTCAGCAACGCATCTGTGCAGCGACTGCTTACTCGTGTCACTGTTTTCGATGAGTCATTATTTCTCGCGCTTGCGTTGCTTGCTATCTCAACAGGCGGATTGATTATCGCACAGAGTCTTGTCGCTGCAATTGGCTACCCGAGCGCCGGCACATGGATTACAGCGATCAAGGCAACACTACAGATGGGAATTCTTCTTGGACTGGCATCGCAGGTCACCACCACGGCTGATCTTATTTTTCTTATCGTCGCTGTCAAGTTAGTTATCGCCACCACTGTGATACTCGCGATCAATACAGCGCCGGTGCTGCCAGACCAACGTGAACTTGAGCGGGCATGGGGATTCGCTAAATGGAGTATTCCCGATCAGATCCTTGATCGGTTCAGTTACAATATGCCGGTCTATGTCCTCGGAATTGTTGCGACGCCGGCCGCAGTCGGTATCTATGAGACTGCTGATCGATTCGCTGACTTCGGAGCAACGATTTCGTGGCGACTCGCATCGCCGCTATTAACGAAGGTCAGCGGCGACACGTCTCTTGGTAAGTCATCACTCGAGTATCTCGATGCAGCAATCACTGGCGGTACAGGTGCCACATTCGTTGTCCTTGGATATCTTATCGCGGGTCACGATATAATCGCAAATATCGCATTCGAAGGTGCTGGAGTCGAGGCGTTTTCTGCAACGGCGTTGCTGGTTGGGATAATCAATATTCTTCGTGGCTTCTGGACTCTTACCTCTCACGCCATGGAGGGAGCTGGATACCCGAGCGTGAGTTTTCGAACGAAACTGTATGGGCTTATCTGTAGTGTCCCAATAACTGCAGGCCTGGGTGCACAGTACGGCGCGCTTGCTGGTGCAGTTGGGTATGGGATTATGAACCTCGTTATTTTTGTATATGTGATTTACTATGCCCGCAGCGTCTTAGGAGCCGTTCCAGTTGATATGACACTTATTATCAAGTTAATTGGCGGGACAGTCGTCTCAGCTTTCGTGACATGGGCAACGATGGAGATTGCCGCGGAGACTGGTGCAAGTCCGGTCGGCGTTGCGATTATCGCTGCTTTGACGACGCTTGTTGCATTTGCAGCGTTACTCGGAGCCATTTCACCTGAGACACGGACGGTTATTCGACGGGCATACAATATCTATATTGGTAGATACCGAAACATCGTACAGAATCAGTTTTGAGCGTCTGGACTGATTATTCCGCGAGCACTCGGTCAGTAAGCCAACACTCTCCAAACTCCGCCTCAGTATACTTAGAAACGCCGAACTGGTACGTCACCGTTCGACCATCAGGACCAGTGAGTGTTACTCGCTGTGTGGCCTGATCTCCATCGCGTTCGATTGGACCTCGAACGGCTTCGGTATGATCAATCATCGGAGCATACTGTGGTCCTTCCACCATTTTGATGAAACGATCAAGTGGTCCCGTTGCCCGTCGATTGGCCGGTGAGGCGAAGTTGTATGCTGTTTTCACACCTGCGTTCTCGACGGGGGTATCGTTTGTTTCCAACGCCTCAAGCTGAATTTCAATGACACGCTCTGGCTCGTACGCTGGATCTGGTGTTGGTAAGTTTTTGACTGGATATGCACTCATAAGTTCAAAGCCTGAATATAGAAGTAATAGTGTTTCAGTCGGTTTGAACTTGTTTACATATTCACCACCCGAGTCGTAGACAAGACATATCAACAGATGTGTGAGCCGCCTCGGGGTCAAGCTCCAAGACACTCGGCCTGCTCTACCTGTAGACGCACGAAACAGCTGGTTTAACCGACACCATTCGGAACAGCTGTGTATGAGCAACACAGCGTCATTCGATGGGAAGGTCGCACTGATTACCGGTGCGAGTTCAGGAATCGGAGCCGCGACTGCACGGCAGTTCGCCAGTGCTGGGGCAACTGTTGTGTTAGCTGCCCGCACGGAGACAGCACTTGAGGCAGTTGCGAGTGAGTGTGAAGCTGCAGGTGGCACCGCGCTGGCAGTACCAACGGACGTTGTCGATCATACTGCGGTGGATGCACTGATCGATGCCACTATTGAACGGTTCGATCGACTCGACGTGTGCGTAGTGAACGCTGGAACTGGTGAATCGATGGACACAGCACTCGAAGCGTTGCCTATCGAGCAATTCAAACAGGTGACCGAGACGAATGTCCACGGTGCATTTTATACGACCCGGGCAGCCATCCCTTATCTGAAACAGCACGATGGGTCGATAATCTTCGTTGGGAGTTTCAAGGGCAAGTACCCGAGTGCTTCGACACCTGTGTATGCAGCTTCAAAATGGTGGCTGCGAGGATTTGCTGCCAGCGTCGCTGGTCGTGTGGGACCAGATGGAGTCGCAACAACTCTGATTAATCCCTCCGGAGTCACGACAGACTTTGGCTCGCAGTTTCGCGAGCGCCCCAATAAAGAGGCACTTGATGCGAAGACAACCCTCAGCGCGACTGATGTGGCCGATTCCATTCTATTCGCTGCACGGCAGGACGCACCGGCGGCAGTCACTGAGCTTGATCTCAACCGGCAGGATATCTTTCAGCGATTCTAATCTCAGATTCGCGACAGCGCAACCCATGCCAATCCCACAATCGGGATTGCGAAAAGTGGGCCGACTATGACAGCGATGGCGGCCAGCTCTGTCTTAGCCACCTCTGGTGAGAGAACCAACCCAACGGGAACCGCGAGAAAAAACACCACCAGTGCAAGAGCAGAGCCGACAATTGCGAGGTCTCGCTCAGGACGATCTGTCTGTGTAACGGGGAGACCGAGTTTCTCCACGGCCCCATCAAGGTCGCTAACTGGCCCAAACTGCGCAGTTGATTCACCGCGGTCGACGTTCATCACTGAGAGTCTGCCAGTTTCGAGCAGACGATCAGTAACTGCGTTTTTGACCTCAAATGAGACTGAATCGATTGACGCGATCCACTGTGGTGTTTCAAGAATGGTGTCATACGCAACAAGCATGTTTCCACGACGTTGATATTCAATTGTCCCGTATCGAAAGTAGAAACTCCCAACTTGCGCACAGATGAGTGCAAGCGGGAGTGTCAATGCAGCAAGTATCAGCCGTGGCTCGCCAATGAGTCCCGCGGTAGCAACAGCACATATCGAAAGCAGACCGAAACGACTCAGCAATCCCAGCGCAATGTCGCATAGAGACCCGATCATGATAGCACGGCCATCGACTGTAACCCGTGCATCGACGGCTTCATCAGGAAGTGTCAATTCAGGAGGTGGCTCGCTCACGTCTCTGTCATCACCGAGGCCTGCAAAGAGACGATTGATGAGGGTGATTTCAGCATCCGTCGAATTTCCATGATGTTCATGGTAAAAACGGCGGGCCGAAATGATCGCCTTCGTGAGAACCACGCCTACGAGTACGAGACTGCCAACACTCTCGTCACTGGCAGCAGCTAATACACCAACCGAAAGCACGAGTATAGAAAATTGCGCAGGTGCTTGCACAATTTCTTGCGCGGAAACAGTGGTGTACTCTTGTTGATGAATGAACTCACGCACAAAGGCGGCTACCTGTGAGACAATCAGAGCAAATATTGTGAAGAGCAGGTTAATCGAGAGGACGATCGTAAAATCAGCGCTCCACCAATAGAACACACTCACCGGAATCGCAAGGAGAGTCCAAAAGCTGAGCATCGAGACTGCAAATGGAATATTTCGAGGGTAAACTGGTGGCCAGTCTGCGAGTAACTCCATACCACCCCGTTTGGCTCGCAACTCGTGTAATGGCTCAATCTGCCCAGGAATCCCGGGTGATCCGCGTTCAGCAAAGAGAATCTTTATTGTAGCAATCAGCATGGCGACGACCGCCTCAATCCAGTAAATAAATACCAGCGTCGTCAGATTCCACCCGAGCGTCGCAACACCAACAATTGGAACTAAATTGACCGCACCCACAACGGATGCGCCGCCCAATGCAGTCGATTTCGTCGATAGACGAGCGTGCATTCAACTCTTCACCGTCCGGTTATCATCCGCGCGCATGGTTTCGATGTGACAGTCTAATCTCTAGTGCTGAAACAGGCATCTTTCAGGATCGTCTTACAGGAAGGGTGTTGACGCTCGCTGATGAATATTTGTGTGTGACTGTTCGACACAGCGGGCTCACAATCGATTGGCTCGGATATGCAACGACTCGTATCGAAGCTTCGGATGGGACTGTGTTCTACGACGACCATCCCGTCCGCTTCACAGACGAGGGGCTACGGCTCGACCACAAGCCCAAGAACGCCATCGAGTGGTACGTCAAGATTCCGCACCACGAGGACTACCACCTCCGGATGCCAGCACAACCGAACTCCGAACAACGGGACTGGTTGGAAGCGTTGAACGCTAGTGACGCGGAGATGGGCGAGAGTCGGCTATTTCAGCGGGATAGGACGTGGTATCTTCACGTTACCGCCACCCGCGACGGATTGTTCCAAGGCATCCACTGAGGAACGGACGCCCATTGGTGTCGATATCCGAGAAGCGTCACTCGTCACGGTGTATCACCGCGACGACCTGTGGAACCAGAGAGACGACGTGTTCCATCGTGTCACCCGTGAAGTCGTGGAGTACGCCGAATCCGTCGAGAATCCCGTTGTTGTTCTGGAAGACTTGACGCACATTCGGGAGTCGATGGA
>JAQCNF010000156.1 GCA_028275165.1 Haloquadratum sp. | reverse complement strand
TGTGGTTGATCTCTTCGCCGTAGTAGGTGCTGAGATCCGTTTTCAGCGAGAGTCCGCTTTGTTCGTCAGTCTTCGCGAGTGCGCGGAGGAGGTCTCGCTGGAAGGCGGTGAGGTTGGCGACGACATTGCCGTCGGTCGTCGCGCTCATGCGACTCCTCCAGCAATTATGTAGTCCACGTTCGCTTCGCCTGGATGGCACGCCGTGCCGCCCGCCGCCTGGACCACGCGCTCACACCCGGGGCGTAGCCATCCCGACAGTGGGAACGGTGACACTATACCCCCGATTGGGTTCTGTGGGTCGTCTGCTTCGTACCGGTCTGCTGACGCATGGTGTCTGCCTGTGACGATCCCGTCGCCCGGCGCGAGCAGCGGGATTTCCAGGCCCACGTACACATCCGGGAGCGTCAATTCCTCGACGTCATCCGGGAGCGATAACTCGTGATCAAGGTGGTCGGCATCGAACTCCGGCACCATCACCGCCCACCCCCGTCAGCCCGCGTGTGCTCACGGACAGCCGTCAACAGTGGAGTCGGCCCATCCCGGTGCCCCGAGTCGTTAGCACTCCTAGTGTCAGCATCGCGTGACGCATCACCCACAGCGCGAGCCGCACTCGACGACGCCACACTCACCACCACCGGCGACGGCTCAACCAGCACCAACCACGACGACTGCGTAGCAACGTCCGTACAGAGACCGACCCGGCCAGTTACAACGAGTTCGTGCACGCCACGCGTGAACACCGACGGATGCTCATACACATCCGCCCCGCACATCACGAACCCAATCTCAAAAATAGGGTTGCCAGCCGCCCGGAAGGCATACGCCGTTAAGTCGTCGCCTTCCCGCAGCTCGCAGCCGCACACCTGACACATCGCGGCCCCTTCCCCGAGCGCAAACTGTTTAATTTTTGATATATCTTCAATTAACTGGTCACCGACAACCTCTTGATTCGGAGGATTTGAGTTTTCCATGGGTTATCCCGACTAGTGTGAAACCCAGTCCGAGTGACCCAATCACTCGGGCATATCTCGAAATTAACGCCCCGTTGGGACCAGGCTTCCACACCATCTCTTACATAGTGTAATGGTATAAACTTTCTCCATCTCTTTCATAAGAGATGGATTTCAACCCATCACCTACATAGGAGATGTATACAAATTAGGCGTCGTGCCCGGAAAAGATCGTGAGGAAGAATCTGGAAAGTATACTACGAGCTATGCCGATTCCGAATTCATAGAAGCCATTCAGCACCTCGAAGGAATGGCAGGTACATCAGAAATTGCCGAAGAGGTTGGTTGTACTCAGCGGACCGCATACACACGACTCAAATCTCTGGAGGATCAGAGTAGGATTGAGGGCCGTAAAGTAGGGAGCTCATTGCTCTGGAGTCTTTCTGAATAGTTTACCCATTTCGGATATGAGTTTACAGGTTCCTGACAGGCCTATGTTGAAATCCTGTTGATTGCCTCACGTATCATCTCGAAGTTCAGCAGACGCGTTAGGCCGATCCCAACTATTCCCCGACATACAATCTTCGAGCGTTATCGTTCGGAATTGGGGTTTTAGTGAGCTGCTGTGTGTAGCAATCGATGTCGTATACCACTCGTTTGAGTGAGACTGAGACCTTATCAAGATCTACAACTGCATAGGCTGCTCGCGGATCCCCGTCGCGTGGTTGTCCAACACTCCCGGGATTCACAATGAGCTGATTGTCGCCCACCTGCTTTACAGCCTGCTTGTGGGTGTGACCGAGTACGAGAATCGATTCTCCATCCAAGAGAGACGCATCGAACGCTGACTCTTCGGTATATTGGAAGTGACTCTCCGGATGGCCATGAACTACGCGAAGCCGATCGTCGAACAGCAGCAGTTGGTGTGGAAGCGCTTGGAGCCACTCTTTCTGGGGTGGGGATAGAACTTCTGCTGCGTATTTATCGCTCACATGGAAATACAGGTCTTCGAAGAGGGATACATCGTGATTTCCGATCACCGAGTAGCATTGCGCTTCCTGAATCCGTTCAATACACTCGATGGGCCATGGACCGTATCCGACGACATCGCCTGCGTTCACAATCGCATCAACCGTTGGCATATCCGCAAGCACCGCTTCAAGCGCTGGGAGGTTTGCATGAATATCGGAGATCAAGCCGACAGTGTTGACATCGGATCCCGTCATGTAGAATGCCCTCCAGAGCGAGAGTGGGCGTCAGAAGTTGAATTCATCATTGATCTCATCAAGAATGGAGCCTTCTTCAGCCGTGTCGATGAGGTGTGTTCCGTCAGACGGTTCGTTGTTGTCCAGCTCGCCACTTTCGCTTTCTTCGTGATTGCGCAGTACATTCTCATACGTACACTCGACAGAAATGTCTGCTACTGGTGGGTCAGCTACCGGCTTCGGACTGACGCTTGGACTGAGGTGGTGAACTTTCGTGTCTTCTGTTGTTGCAAGCTGTTTTTGCAATTCACCCTCTTCTGTCTTCCATACAAGGCCCCGAATTCTATCCAGAACATACCAGTCGTCGATCTGCCAGTCAACTCCTAGCGAGTGAGCTGCCCAGACATTGAGTTCGATTTCGTTCGCATTTCGGTCATATACTGTTACAACTGGCGCTTCACCGGCGAGTGGTGTCTCCCGTACTGACCCAACCCGGACTAACAGAGGTTGGTCGAGATCACCATTTGGTACTGTGGCGAGGGTCCAATTCAAGTCTCCGATATTGATGTTTTCCATCGGTTCCGATGACATAGACTGACTCACAGTTCCATCCGCAAAAAGAGCCCCTCGATCATCTACCCACACAGTAAATTTTTGTTGACTTGAGTTATTGCTCGACTCGATCAGTTCGCCCAGAAGCGTCTTGAGACCCGCATCAAGTTCTCCAACTTGAACGATCGTAATCGGTTCGTCGTGCTGATCCGCAACAGACGGCGTTTCTTGCTTGAGATCCTAGACAGTATCACAGAAGACGATCCACCGAAGTCATAACCTGGGTCTGAGTGAGGTGTCGTTTCTTCGGGAACGGTCTCTCCCTTCGAAAACTGCTCCAATCCCAAAGTCGTCTGAGACGATCCGTGCCAGGACGCCATATCCTACTCTGTATTTATCCGGTGAAAACCGTCTATATCCGTGAAGCCGAATCGGGGAGTGACGTCTTCGTCACCTTCGTTACTGGTCTTGTGACCGAGACAGCCGTCCCAAACTTCCGAATCGATATTGAAAACCCAAGTGTCTGTATGGCGAGTCATGTGATAGTCTCGCTATTTGCTATTC
>JAQCNF010000151.1 GCA_028275165.1 Haloquadratum sp. | reverse complement strand
GGCTGTTCTTGTGGGTGGAACGCACCCGTGGTTGTATCGAACAGGTAGACTCCGGGCTGTGCCAAACAGCCGTTACTCATATCCCCAGTTGGAGGAGTTTGAGTTATCTGTCGGCGGATATTCACTGCTCCGTTCACGTCTGCGTTCATTGTCGTTGCACACGAGTCACAGACATACAGCCCACGCTCGACGCGATTGGCGTCTCGAATCTGCCCGCAACACGAGCAGGTTTTCGAGGTGTTTTCTTCGTTCACACGGTCAACCAGTATTCCGTGTGCGTGGGCTTTGTATTCCAGCAGGCGGGTGAAGCGGTCGAACTCCCACCCGTGCAACTTCTTGTTTCCGCGCTGGCCCCAGGTGAGTCGCCAGAATCGTCCTCTCGAATGTCGCTCACGTCGCCCACGGCTATCGTCCCGACACCTTCCTCAACACACCGCTGAACGATGTGTTTCGAGAGGGTATGCAGGAAGTGGTCTTTCCGGCGAGAGAGGTTCCGGCGGGCACGTCGTGCGCGCTTGGATGGGCCGTTCTCGCCCTCGGTCTGGTATTCTTCGCGGGAGAAGTAGTGCTTGTCCTCTTTGAGTCGGTTGCCGGGATACAACTCGCTTGGACCGTCCTCGTAATCGATTGCGAGGTAGTTGCTGATACCGAGGTCGATTCCGGCGGTAGTGTCGCCGGGCGCATCTTCGACGGGAATCTGTTTTGCACAGACGAGATGCAATTCCCATCGGTCGCCGTTCCAGACGGCACGCGCCTGCTGGACGTTCTCGACAGTCACGTCCGAGCGCGTCTCGTACTCCACGAGGATGAAGTCTGAGCGCCCATCTTTGAGGTTCCAGCCTTTCGAGAGGCGAATCTGCCCGTGCTTGTCGTCGTGTTTGATGCCTTTCTGCTTCCAGGTCACGGTCGAGCGCGGGTGTCGCCACGTTTCCGGTAACCCGGCGGGTTGTTGCCGTTGTCGGAGTTGTCCCAGCCCGTGAACGCCTCAGAAAGTTCCTCAAGAACCCTCTGACTTGACTGAGAATGGAGGTCACTGTAACGTTCGTGGTCTTTCAACTCCGATTTCAATTCCTTCTCGTCAGGAATCTCACCGTCGTCGTCCCACCGGCCTTGGATGTAGTAGCGGCCAACGTTCCACAGTTTCGATGCGGCAAACCCACACGCATCGAGGTCGTCACGAACCTGTTGGTGGTTCGCGATTTTGGCGACGTATGTGCGGGTCGTCTCCAACATCGTCCTGCTTCATAACTAGTTATGCGCAAGACAGGATTAATAGTGTCGCTTGATGGTGGAATATCCTGCCGGGCAGTCTCACGGTTGACTGTCGCCCACCGTGTCGGCTTCATCCCCCGCCTGTTCAGTCCTCGGTTCTGACCTGTGCGGTCGGAACACTCGTCCTTCACGGGAAGGCGGGGGTAATCGCCTCGAATCTGTATAAACACTCCGTATGGCTCCTGTCCTGGAAACCCGCTATCCTCTTTGTATGAGTGCGTGGCTATATCTGCTGGTGTGTACAGTCGGTCAACATCAATGCCGTCTGTATCACTTGAAAACTGATCCTTCCGTTCACCAAATCGCTCTTGCGTTGGACTGACTTTTGTCTCTTCCCACTCAGCTTCTGCCTCACGTATCGAACAAAGCTCATCTTCGTTGTACATACCGTGGTATGCTTAGCCATGCATCTTCGTCACGTCATGTTATCAAAACCAAACCTCAGACAAGTGGTCTTCGCTGTCTTTTGTGTGCAGGTTGTATGAGGTGGCGCGAACCCACAGAGATACGCCCGGAGCTATTACTGAAGTCCTCGATTGTCGATATTAGACGACCCTAAAGCACTCACATAGGATACTCCGCCACTCTTTTGCTACCAGTGGCACTTGCTTCAATTAACCATGTTTGGAGGAGGCGGAATGAATCCCCGAAAGATGAAGCAAATGATGAAACAGATGGGGATCGACGTGACAGAATTAGACGCAGAGGAAGTAATCATCAAAACAGCCGAGACAGAACTTCGATTTAGCGATCCACAAGTCACACGCATGGACGCACAGGGGCAAGAAACGTATCAGATTATTGGTGAGCCAACTGAGACAGACCGCACAGGGCTTGAGTCAGGCTCAGAACCAGAGTCAGCTTCAGCCTCACAAGCAGATTCCTCTACGGAAGGTATCCCACAAGAAGATGTGGCTCTTGTCGCTGAGCGAGCGAGTGTAACGCAGGAAGATGCTCGAGAGGCATTGAACACAACTAACGGTGACTTAGCTGCTGCAATCGCTGAACTGGAGTAACTCGGTGCAGTATCTGTTTGTCCACGAAGATCGCGAGTATGTTGCTCAACCAGGCGAAGAACTCCATAGTGACCTTGGTGTCTTAACAATCCCAGAGTCAATCACTCCTGGGGAGGTTATCGAGACACATCTGGGCGAGCCATTCGAAGCAAGACGTCTCCGAGGACCAGACCTGTTTCATCATCTCCAGCGAACGGGTGCTCCGATGCTCCCACGCGATATTGGTCTCATCATCGGTCATACAGGTATTGAACGCTCAGACTGCGTCCTTGATACAGGAACTGGTAGTGGTGTATTGGCCGCATACTTAGGCCGAGTTGGTGCTGAGGTTGTCTCGTATGAGCGAGATTCGGAGTTTGTAGAGGTTGCACGTGAGAACATGGAGACTGCAGGCGTGACCGCAAATGTCAGTATCCGAGCCGCAGATCTCTCTGATGAGCTGGATACCGAGTTTGAGAAAGCACCCTTTGACGTATTCACGCTCGATACTGGTGATGCGTCGAGTCTGATTACTGCGGCGCCAGATATCTTATCGCCCGGTGGCTTCGTGGCAGCTTACTCACCATTTATTGAACAGACACGAAATATTGCCCAGAATGCAGCAGATGTTGGGCTTTCAGAGATTCAAACTTATGAGACGATTCAACGAGAGATGGAATTTGGCGACCGTGGATCGCGCCCCAGTACAGCCGGAGTTGGCCACTCTGGATATCTAACATTCGCACGGTATCACCCCTCTCAGTGAGCCGAACGCACAGCCTCAAAAAATTCCTCACGATACTGCTCTCGGTGAGCCGAGTTGTTTCCTGGTAACGAAAGCGGGTATCCACTTCCACAGAGTAGATATTCCGTTTCGAACGGCCGGACACCAAATAGTGACTCAACCGGAATGACTGTCGAGTCATTAACCTGTAGCCTCCCTCGCAGTCGGTCAAAGGTGAGTTGATAATCTTCGATAGATATTTGGCTGGCACTTCTCTTGGATATTCGCTCGACACCCCGGGTCTGCAAAATATCCTGAAATTGTTGTGCGCTCTTTCTCCGAACCAACTGAGTGAGTGCAGACCGGACGGAGGTCTCTGGTGAGAATCGAACTCGAGTGACGAAAATAAATCGTAAGTGGTCGGATTGAGTCGAGGCTGATTTTATCTGACATCGTGTATCTTCATAGATCTGCGTGCGCGTTTTGACCGTGAGGAATTTGATATCAAATGGCGTTGCAGAGCGGGTTGTCGTCAACACCCAATGGTCATCTAACGTGATCGTTGGCGGTGGGATTGGGGACGCCACAGTTCAAGCTATTATTGTAAACTCATAGAAATGAATCCAAGGGTAAACCCAGTCTTGACCTATCTTCAGCAGTCATCGTCAGTGGTCGTCCTCGCGCCACCTGTGACCGCATTCTGTGCATGTAAAAAACCGCGTCTCTGACTCGTCAGCAGCGCGAATCTGTTTCATCTCGTACCGGGCCTTGTCGTGCCCACACTCTGGACAATTCACTGTCGTGGTTGGTCCGATTTCTTCCACATCGACTTCAGACATATCCACAACCTCGCTCTCCTCACGTGTTGCCGTTGAGGTCATATGCGCTTCCTCTGCACTATCTCGTTGCTTCTCAGACCCACACGCACTACAAACCCACTTGCCACCGTCAGTTTTCATCATTGATCCGCAGTCATCGCAAAACTCCATGTTACACCCAGAAACAATATTCAAGAACTTAAACGACCGGATTATTCTGTAGGAGTGAAATAGTGAATCTCTCTTGGATTGTTTTTTATTTTTGTTGTCGCGCTGAATCGTGTGGTATCTCTGAGCCGAGTATAACTTGGTCAACTTACTGTTTCTATCGCCTCAACAGAGAGTCGATACCTCTGCGTGGTCGCTCAAATCGGCAAGGAGGTGTACCGTCGTTCGAAAACGATGATTTAAGCCATCGCTCTCGAATGTAGTGAAGATGACTCTCTCAGAGGATGAGAAGGCACGACTCGCTGATGTTGTGCAACTACAACCCACCAAAAATAAAGAATTACAGGATCGGTGGAGTCTGGACTCAGGAAGTGCAGTTCACCAGTATCTCGAGAATCATCTGCAAGAGTATTATTATCGTGATGATAATAGCCTGATTAGAGCTACTGATGAAGCAGCGAATGTCGCTGATGTCGACCCTGGAGTAGAGGGTGACGATATCCCCTCCGTTATTCGTGTGTCCCCATTGCAGGCCTCCATTTTCGAACACGTTGCCGGTCCTGACGCTCGCTCGCAGAGTGTCGTGAGCGTGTTGCAGACGGTGCGGGAGGTGACCGAAGAGGAACCCACCGTTGATGATGTTCGTGAGGCACTTGAATCGTTACGACGAAAGGGTGTCCTTGAGCGAATTTATCGAACTGTGCCGACGTATCGACGTATCACAGAACGTGAGTCTATTGACGTTGAGCGACTGGGAGCTGTTGATACTGATACTGGTACTGACACAGAGACAGACACAGCAATCATCGAACGGATCGAATCAGACTTTCAGCTACCTGACTGACTGCTACTTATTTTCTGCTCGTGCACGCGCTCTCTCACGCCGTCGGGCCAGAAGCCACTTGATTCCCTTTCCAGGACCACCTTCAATTGGCCACCCGTGTGTACGCCATGTTGGCGGCTCAGGCTCGAAAGCGCGACAGTCACTTGAGCACTCTGCAGCCGTTTGTGTTTGCTGTTTTGCCTGACACCATGGAATCATTGAGTCTCCATACCGCCTCAGCTCGAAATGCCGACAATCGGGACGCATCGTCCGATGATAGGACCGCCATCCCCGGCCATAGACTCGCTCTGCCAAGATGAGTCGCTGCCGACGGCGGTCTGGCGGATGGTCCCGGGCCAACTCAGTAGATTGCCATAGCACGTCTGCATCTGTCCACGCCGTATCAGATGCATGCGGGTCAAACGCAATCGACAAGATACCTGCCTCGATGGGAATATCCTCAAGTAGCGCCGGTTCAACCTGGTTATCTGTCTGTTTTGTTGCCACCCAGACCTCATCAGCGAGTTGAGAATCAACATCGGTTGAGAGCTGCTGTCCCAAGTTCCTGGCTGCCGATGCATCCATGTCTGGTTTGTTTTCGATAGCGATGATCCGTCGTAGCCAGTCTGGATATTGAGCGATTTGCTTTATTTCGACACGATTGCTTTGCTTTCGAAGAGAGACGATATTTCGGTCTGCTGCGCGATGGATTGCCTCGCGCACGTACCGCCATGGGAAATCGGGTTCTGGGATAGCCTCACGGTACCACTGCCACGTCGGAGGTGCATGCCTGATGATACGAAGCAGATCACTGTCTAACGGTTGATCTCCAAAGACGCGTCGCTCAGCGAGTCCATCTGGGTCACACTCAAGAATGATGGTATCCCATCGCCGGTCTCTGGTCCCTACTTGTCGACCAACAATGACTCCACCAGCTCGTGTCTTCCCCGGCGGCCACGTCTGTTCAGCCCACCGGCACGTGAGGAGTTCAAACCCAAATTCAGCGTTTCCTGGTATCACTGTCCTCTCTCAGTGCGGACATAGCACCATTCGCCCACAGGGAGTACTCCAGTATGAAGAATTGCTAAGATGTCGTATCTCTGCTCGTGCATATGTGTTCTTCCCCTCACCACCTGTACGGAGGTGTTCTAACACGGGTATTCACGCCGACTGTCATCTCTGAACGATGCGTGGAAGGGCTATACGGTGGCGTCTGCGTTTCGGAAGCAGAACTCTGCAGTGTAGAAGCGTGGGATTCACTAAACAACGTAAGTGTGTCCATCTTGCTCATCGCTTCGATTCGCAAGTTCATTCAGATAGCTGTGTGCTTGTTTGAATATGTCGCGTGGCCCGTCCTGCGTGATTGTATTTACAGCCTGCTCATAATCTCTCCACTGGAGATCTCGATGCTCATTCGAGAGTTCTGCGCTTGCCTCAAATGACCGCGCAATAAACAGATGGACTGTTTTATGAATCGTATTACCTCCTGCTTCGAACACATATTCGTAATCCTCCCGAAAGCCATCGATAAGCCGGAAATCCTCAATTCCGGCCTCCTCTTGTACCTCTCTAATTGCCGTTTGCTGGAGTTCCTCTTCTCCCTCAACCCCGCCTTTTGGGAACTCCCAGTCCCCAGGGCGACTTTTCAGGAGAAGATACTCCCGTTGCCCGCGGGTGTCACGGAAGAGGATTGCCCCAGCGCTTACCGCTTCCACCGTCATTAAGATAATACATCGGACAACACAATAAGAGACTATCGGACAGGCTCATATCTGTGTTATCTGCTCGATAGTTGCTGAAAGCATATGTCACATGTCAACCGCCTCGGGGTCAACGAGGCTTGTCAGTGGACTCCCGTTCTAACCCGACTGGGCAGGCGTGTCGTCGCCGTTCACGTTCAACGTCCCTGAGTTGAGGGCCAGTTGAGTTGTGGCCCATCCACCGCGAGACGTCTGCCCGCAATGGATATACCCGCAGTATCGGACGGCGATGTTCTTCGCCGCATTGTCATCCGCATTCACCTCAGACAATCCAGACACTCGAACTCCCTGTCGTCACGATTGTCCTCGTCGCTACACAGTGCGAACACCGCTGACTCGTGTACGCGGGACTGTCTCCACGAACAACGCCGTGGCTTCCATCTTGTACTCCACGAGTTCCACGAACTTCGCATACACCCACTGCTGGAACTTCGACCCGCTGGCGATGTTCTCGCGGATGTGGTCAAGATTCTCGAAAAGAATGCCGTCTACATCCGCGTTTTGGGATTCCACGATGAGGTCGTTGGCGCGGTTATGCAACCACTCCAGCGACCAATCCGAGAAGCGACTGCCGATGGACTGAATCGTGAGGTGAGCTGGCCGTGTGCCCGTCTGTTGCAGGCGGGCACGGCGTTTCTCGGACTGCTCTCGCTTGTAGGCACTCCCGATGAACTCTCCTGTGGAGGTGACGGCGAACGCGCCAGTCACGTTCAGGTCAACACCGAGAACCACTCCGTTCTCGGAACCATCATGACCGTGGCTCAGTTCTTGCCGTTCGTTTGCGTCACCCTCGTCGTCAGTTCAGCGTGAGGTGTAGGGAGAACGTGTCGTTCTGCTCGTCGTACTGGAGCGTGGCGCTGGAGGCATCCCAGTCATCACTCTCGTCGTCCCTGCCGAGTGTCTTCGCGTTCGTCCTCGGGGGGAAGGACGTACTCAGTGGTGACTCTGCCGTTCGGCGTAGAGAGCGTTGCGTGGCCGTCGTTGAACGTCGCGGAGCGTTTGTCGTAGACGACGCTCCACGAGTCGAACTCGGGTTGACTCGTCTTCTCGCCGTCCGTGAGTTTCTCAACGCCTGCATCGACCGCTTCGATGCCCGGCGGATGCCTCTCTGGACGAGATTGGCGGTGAGGTCGGTTTCTTCGCGCGACTCGTCGTACAGGGCGTCTTCAGCTTTGCTCTTGCTGGTAACACAGTCGTCGTCGTAGCGCCACGCCCATTCGCTGGGACGGTTGGCGCAGGCAGAAATTGGGCTTTGGTTTGTTGGAAGTCGCCACGACGCTTTTCGGGCACGTCGAGTTTGATGGGCACGGTGCGTCGTGGCGTGTCGTCCATTCGTAGTTCACATTCACGGCTGTTGCCTTATCAAAGTAAAGCTGTGGATGGGGGAGTCCCCCTGCCATCGTCGCGTGGTTTGTGTCATTGAGTGTCGGCTTCCTCCCCGAGCTCACGGGTCGGGGCATCCGCCTCGTACCGCCTGTGAATAGGCGAGCTTTTACTATTGACTGTTGTAGAGCACCCTACCCCCATCTTATCTATGACTTTCGTCACCAAACTTCAATTCCTCTCCGGTGACCGTCCACAGCTTGATGAACAGGTATCTGAATTGAAAACGCTCTTGGAACGAAAAGGAGCAGAGTGTAAAGGTCCCCATGCAGAGCCGCCAACCGAAAAATACGTTCCGCAGTACGCGACGCTTCAACCTGGACAGCAATTTGACTCGTGGGGATATACCGTCTATAGCCGGAAGCTCGAGATTCATGGCAACGACCACACTGCGAAGGAAGTCGCCATGATGGATTTCCCCTCAACTATCAGAGTCGAAATCACCGTCGAACAAAAACATCCATCTGGATTCCCTCAAAACTCTTGATTCCTGCCAGCATCTAATGACATATGAGTAATGCTGAGCGAGTTGACTTTCGTCGCGACCTTCACCAACATCCTGAGCCTGCGTGGTGTGAGTATTACACGACTGCACGAATAGTCGACGCACTTGAGACACGAGGTATCGATCGAATACTTGTCGGTCCAGAGATTCTGCAATCTGGAAGACGTGGTGTCCCCTCAACGAGCACGCAACAAGAGTGGAAAGAGCAGGCGCTCGAGGCTGGTGCACGAGAAGATATCGTTAGTCGTCTCACAGATGGTCAGACAGGAGCGATGGCGGTGATCGAAAACGGTCCTGGCCCAACTGTCGCGTTGCGTGTTGATATCGATGGGCTCCCCATCACCGAGGACACTACCGATGAACACCTTCCATCGACTGCAGGATTTCGGTCTACTCATGAAGGATATATGCATGCATGTGGCCACGACGGGCATGCGACGATCGGTATCGGTGTTCTTGACCAACTACTTCAATCTGAGTTTGACGGCACAGTCAAAATTATTTTTCAACCTGGAGAGGAGCAAATCGTTGGCGCTGAGCCAATTGTTCACGCTGGAATCATTGACGATGTTGATTACCTCTATGCGACTCACCTCGGCCTTGACCACCCGACAGGGACGATTGTCGCAGGAATCTCTGAATTCTTGGCCGTCTCACAATTTGAAACCTCCTTTTATGGATCTGCAGCACACGCAGGGGCACACCCCGAATCCGGAGAAAATGCGGTTCAAGCTTTAGCTGCTGCCGTGCAGAACCTCTATGCGATTCCTCGCCACTCTGAGGGAGCTACCCGTGTCAATGTAGGCACTGTCTCAGGTGGCACTGCAACGAATATTATTCCGGAGTCAGCGACAATTAGCGGTGAGATTCGTGGTGAGACGACTCAACTCATGGAATCAACAGAAACGCAGGCGCATCAGATCATGGAATCGGCGGCCAGAATGCATGACTGCGAAATGGAGATCGATACGATGGGTCGCGCACCCTCCGCAGAAAGTGATTCTGAGTTGATTGAGACAGTTGCCACGGTAGCAGGTGAAACCGCGCAGGTTGAATCGGTCGTCCGGCGCGATAGCCTTGGTGGCAGTGAAGATGCAACACATATGATGCGACACGTCCAACAAAATGGCGGGAAAGCGACGTACGTCGCTATTGGGACAGATCACCCTGGTGGCCATCACACTCCAAGATTTGATATTGACGAACAGTCTCTCGAAATTGGAGTTGCGGTTCTCGCAGACGCAATCACTAAAACGTTGCATGAGCCGTGAGCGGGTGTATCTTCCCGAGAATCTCAAACACCCGACTCGATAGCTGGTTTGCGTCGTTCAAATCTCGATTGTGGCTTTTTGTCTCTCAGTCAGTCTGGGAATTGGTGGGCTCTCGACTTCCAGCTCAGTTTTGTGACACCAGATTGGTCTTGATCAACAGCGCAGCCCCGAAGAAGACTGCATTCGGTCAGTTAGCAAAAGCCGCCGATGTGACTCCCTTCATTTGTGGCTCGATGGTGTCACCTCGCATTCTTCCTGACTCTGGGTAAGTACGCTTGAGAGAGTCCGTCAGTTTGGAAGGACATCGTTGATCTGTGGCCACTCGATGAATTGTCATCGGGATGTACTGCCTCCAAACGCCGTCAGAGGTGTCGTTGACGCCTGCTGTGTGCAGGGTGGAAGGTCCTATCGACAGGGATCTGCGCGCTGGAAAGCACACCTTGGTCGACAACTCGGTGGCAACGGCGTTCCACGCAAGAGCGTCCTTGAGAGCCGAGGAAACGCGCCAGCTGAGTATCCACTTCGTGGATTCCAGGTTATTTAAACGCGGGAGAAAATAAGATATCTGATATCAGATTCGATACTAATTTATTGACCTAACTGCGTGGTGACCCGATACTCGAAAGGAATTGTGACTTCCACACCGTGCCGCTGGTTCTGATTGAGTGCGAGTTGGAAGTTCGATAGTGAGATTTCTCTGTTGAGCGTAGGGGAGATTAGTCATATATCGGGTAAGTCGAAATGGAACGACTCATCCCGCCTCTCGACCAAGCTCAGATGAAATCCGTTTTTTCGAGTCAGCTTTCTATATGACCGACGTCCCGACCATGAGAACAACCCATTAGTTGTTGCCTCTGTAGCGGCACGCAGGGCAGCGGGCTCAAAGAATGACTGCGTGATGAGGAATGCTCCTGAGAGTGTTGGATTTATTTTTCCCACCTGTGTCGCTTTCTCAACCATAGTCTGAACTCGCGGAGCAGCTGTCGGCTGTCGACTTGAGTGTATATCAGCAACGAACAATGGCTCCCCAACTGTATTGCGGAGAACCAGATCAAAGGTTCCCTCAAACGAGGAATCGACCGACTCAACTTGGACCATTTCTCGGCATCCGACCCGGTCAATATCGTCTAATTTATTGAAGATTCCACCAAGCTCGGCTATATGATTCGTCTCCATGATCTGAAACGGCACATCAGTCACCAACCACCTCACGAACCCAAATGCCGCTGTCCCGTGTAGGAATGGTTCATATAATTCGCCCTCGATCTCAACCTCGTCGATATCGAATTCAGTATGATACTCAATTGAAATATTCTCACGAAGGTCTTCGACGCTCCCTGAATCCTGTTCGATATGAGAAAGAGTCGTTGCCTTTTGATTATCATATCGTATAAAGAGACTTGTTTGGCTCAGTGCCTTCATCGGGGACAGGCTCTCTCGATTTGAGGATACCTCTTTGACTGCTGAAAGCTCGGTCTGTAATTCATCATTCTCACGAGACAATTCCTCGCGCTTTGCCTCCAGAGAATCAATGCGGTCACGAAGCGTCTGATTTGTGTTGCTGAGCGTATCGCATCTACGCCGAAGTTCATCCCGTTGCTCTGTCATCACGGATAAACGTTCCTCAAACGCTGACAACCGCCCTCGCAACCGCTCAACTGCGAGTGGGTCTACTTCCTTGCTGGGTCCTGACGAATCAATCGTATCGTTTTCAGCCTCAGGGATCGAGTCCTCCGGTGGTGCAGTCGACGTCGATGTGCGCTTCACCGGGCCCGTGGGCTCGTTCTCCTGGCTCTGTGATGCCCGTGGGACTGTCTGTTGAGTGCTCTCCTCACTCGACAAGAGAGGATCTTGAGCGCGTGCGTCTGTCGGCCTCTGCTCGGCAGGTTCAGGTGATTCGCCCACCGGAGTCATGTCGGTTTCATCTATAGCAGGTGATGACGCTGTCTTATCCTCATCGGCGTCAATCTCTCCGTTCTCAAGACTCTCATCGTTCGACGACTGGACTCTCTCTATCTCGTTTGCTTCGATGTCACTATCTGCAGTCTGTGTCGTATCTTCTGTCCCGTTGTTCCCGAGTTGTGATGGATTTTGCCATGCGTCTGGATTTTCCTGCCACTCCTCTGTCTCTGTCTCTGTCTCTATCTCCGTCTCCGTCTCCGGGTCTGGATCTATTTGCTCGATCCCCTCTTGACTGTCACCATCGGCTGTTTTAACAGGGGTGCTTGAGTTAGTTCCTGGAGCGGCTTGCCCTTTGGGAGTGTCATTTCCATTTCTCTGTGCCTCAGCATCAGCGTCATCGTCACCGCCACGATCTGATGTATTCGTACTCTTTTGATGTGAGACTGTGCTACTCCGTTTTGCGGAGCGGTCATCAACCTCTCTCTCAGTCGGATTATCATCATTATTGGATTTGACTGCAGTTACTGACTCTGGAAGCTCAATGATATCAACTGGAGTTTGATGCACTGCATAAATACCAACCTCATCGATAGCCTGCTCGTATGCGTCTTCACCGGTCATCAATCGGCCTCCTGCTCCGACAAAAGCGACATGCGTCGACTTTCCGCCGTGAAAGATCGTATAATAATCGCCTGACAGCACATTTTCGGATAGCTCAATATATCCGGTAAACCCGCTTTCCTCTAGCGTGTCCATTGCCTCTGCAAGAGGCTGTTCGTTAGTGTAATACTGTGCAGTTGGATCGACATCAGCTTCCTTCATCACGGCCAATAACGGTAATCCTCGGTCTGGGCTTCTCGCTGCAGTGAGTGACACTGACTCAAAGTCCTCTAACTCTGCATCGATGATTCCGATAATATTCCCACTCAATAGAAAGATCCCGGCGTTTCCATTTGTAATCACTCCGTTGAACTCACGTTCAACGAGGGTGACAAGACCTCGATATCCATCTGTGATGGGCACTGTCTCCCACTCTGCAATGAGTGATTTTGTCCAACCGATCATGATCTATGAGTCATACAGATGCGACGCTGAGACTGCGAGCGAGGCAGAGATAATTGCGACTGCAAATCCACCTGCAGCTACTACCTGGTCACCGGTGACCCCAGCAATGAACATTCCTCCCACGCCAGTTGTGGCGATAACAGAGAGCACGATCGTTAGTCCGAACGCCTTATCTGATGTATTCGATGCAGTCTCCATGCTTTGATCACTCGCTGGATAAGACTTAGTTCATTCGCACACCGACTTTGCTGTCTATCAATCGTTGCCTGCTGAGGAAACAACAAGAATATTTCGAATGCTTAGCTGTGAATGAGGGACTCCTACTCCGCCTTCGCGAGCGAGGGGATACAGCGCCCGCACGAGTTTATTGTCCTTTCTCCACCACGCTATCCGGTCAAATGAGGGAGTCCGATACTCGCCACGCCTCCGACAGTGCTCAAGCGCGTCGGTCTCAAGTGTCCATCCGAGGGGGGAGAGACACTCTGACTCCAAATCATGAAGCGAAGCCGACTGCGGAGTTTGGAGTCGCTGTGTCCAGAGAAGCTCCGACACAGAAACAGCGTCCCCTCAATAAGGAGAGCTCGGAGGGGGGTCGTTCACTTACCTGAGGCTTCTCACGAATGGAGGTGTTATTCGATACTCACGTGCGACGACTGCTTATTCAGTGCTAAATTAGCAGCAATTTCGGCGTTCCGCATCGCATATTCTGCTGTGTGCTGAAGAGATACCAATACTTCACGGATCTGTAGTAACTTGGCGTTCGGCATATCTGGTAAGTCACTGAGGATCTCTGTCTCTCTATTCCGTATTTTCTTGAATAAACTACGTGCCGCAACTGTCTTGTCGTAATCTCGTTCAACAACAGATTGGACAGCTATCTGAGTTATTTCATCCACTTGGTCAGTAAAATCGCGAATCCGACGCATTGCCGTGTCATTGACTTCGATCAAGTGGTCCTCACTGTTGACCACCGTCGTGGCAATATCCTCTGCATTGTCTGCGGTGAGTTCAAGATTTTTCGCCACTGACCGATATCCAATGAGCGGGAATCCGGAACTCAATCCGACTGCCCGGGCTAAGTTTGGATTTTGATAGGCGGTAAATATGAGCCGCAATAAAAGGACAAATATTTTGTTTGCCTGTCGTTCTCGATTGAGTGCCCGCTGTGCTAAGTCAGGATTCCCATGTGCGAACGATTTCACTGCCTCACCGCGCATTGTGCTGCCAGTGTTCTCAAGCCGCTCAAGTAAATTATTAAGTGTGAAATCCTCTGGATCCACCGAGCACCTAATCGCAATTGTTTCCGGTGTCTCTTCAATAACTCCCAGTCCCATGAGTTGGGTCTCAGCCTTGTACACCGCGTTTATGTGCGCGGAATTCAGAGTTCCATTAGTTTTCTTAACATGTATCACACGCCTTCCGAGTACATATTGTGCGACAATAGCGCGCTCAAGCGCCTCTGCTTCAAGATTATCAGCAGTGATGATTGCTGAAGAATCACCTTTGCTAGCTGACTCTGGGAGCACAGTCAGCGTTCCTTTACCACCCATCCGAACAGACACCTCATCTCCTTTTTCTACATCATGTGCCCTTGCCCATTCTGCAGGCAAGGTCATTGCAAGCGTCGATGGCCCGAGTCGCTGAACCTTCCGTGTCTCCATATGTCACCGTTGTTATTGTGCATACCTTAAGCTTCGCTAGTGATATATTGATTAATTCTAGGAATGAATTCACATCCGGCTAACTGATAGACTCCTAAAACCGAACAGTACCACGAAACCTCTCGGTATAATGTATCCTGCGAGTAATCAACACCTGTGTGCTATCTGAGCAAGGAGGATTGCCGGCGCGTATACACTCCTGCGCTATCGTATTGCGGCAAGAGATAACAGAAGTCGAAATCTGAGAGCAGTGCTCAACTGAATATCCACACACAGTATCAAATATATTATTGACACGACGGCAGGGATAACAGCACTCCTCAAGTGATTTCCATCAATCGACGTTCATATCGGCCAACTCTGACTCTGGTCCAGCCTCGAAGCGACTCGTCAAGTGATGGATCACCACTGTCAATACGGAGTTGACCAAGACGGTCCAATTTTTGCTTCGAAGCGACGACGCTAAACTCACTCTGTCGGAGGACAGATGGGGATAATTGTGGGTTTCCTCGGCCGAACACAAATCCCTGTCCTCCAATGGGTGTGACAAGTATATGTGACCCTCCGTGGTCGTGAATCGCTTCGAGAATCGTCGTCTCAGACACATCCCGGCCGATCATTGTCTGATCATGATACAGATCAACACCAAGCGGGCTCCCTTCAACGCCCAATTCCGATTCGATACGCTCAATCGTCCCACCAGGGCCGAGTATGATGAGCCTTTCATCAGCTGTTATGTCCTCGGCAACGCCAGTTGCAAGCCTATCAATATCACCGGCATAACTTGCCTTTGCAGACTGCACCTGCGGCGACAGTGGGACCTTAACCACAGCGTTCACCTCCGGCTGAACCGTCCCTGAGCGGTAGCTTTCTTCATTAATATCCATCACTTCTCGACTCTCGGTCTCATCGAAGCCCCGCAGAATAGAGCCAACATCCTCGGGGGTCACTGCGAACACTGATGAGTATACTTTGACGCCGGCTGGTATCCCAATCATTGGGATCTGCGTGTCCTCTAAGACTGACCCGACGTCACTGGCTGTCCCATCACCTCCGACAAACACGACTAACTCAACCGCTTTCTCAACAAATTTGGTAGCGGCCGCAATTGTGTCTTCAGCACTCGTGTCAAATGGAGTTGAAACGGCCTGTAACGGGGCCCCGCATATCATAGGATCGAACCCTGCGTCCGAGAGCACTTCTGAGCCCATTGGACTCTCCCAAGTGAGGAACGATACCTCTGAATTGAGATCTGCAATCGTAGTGAGCGCACGTAATGCTTGCTCTCTCGCCTGTGGCGTCGCTCCGCGTGCACGTGCCTCTGCCACTTTATTGTCAGTTCCTTTTAATCCAACTCGGCCGCCCATCCCTGCGATGGGATTCATCACGAACCCAACGCGCATAGAGTCTATTCACAGTCATCGGTCAAAAAGAACGCCACTTGGAATGAGTACTATTCGCAGCAAACAAAGTCCAGACGACACGCTGTCTCGAATCATGTCGCTGTGTTGACTACTCGAAGCGTCCGGCTTCACTCTGTAGGCGGAACAGGCCGAGTGGGGGTCGTTCCCGATTGAAATCGAAGATTTCCGTTCTCATGATGACGCTGTGCGTCTCAAACCACTTGTCCTCAAAGTCATTTCCCCAGACAACGATGACGGCACCGCCCTGTGACGGTGGGCGGAGAACCAGGGCGATATTGGGCTTCGCAATGTTCTCGAACAAGCTGAGGTCTTCGGGCCGAAGACGGTCGACCATGGCTATGTCGCGAAGTGTCTCGGCGACCACCCGGTGGAGACGAAGAACGCGAGTCGGCTTACGCTCCCGATACGGTCTCGACGAGCTGTGGCTGAGGCCCCTCAGCGAGCAGTCTCAAAGATCAGCGAAATAAAGAACTCGCACGATGGAAACTGGTAACAAACCGTTATTCAACTCGCGCGTGTATTACCTATTATGTCGAAGAGCAGTTCGCCGAAGGGAATGGCGGTGTTTGAAGCTCTCTCTCAGCCAGTTCGCCAGGCTCTCTCTACACGCGGCTTTAGCACACCAACCAAACCACAACGTCGTGCAATCCCTCCGTTGGTAAACGACCAAAATACACTCGTCCTTGCGCCGACGGGCACTGGAAAGACTGAAACAGCGATGTTACCAGTATTTGATGCGATCGTCCAGGCGGATGAGGAATCTCGGGAGGGGTTCTCTGCGCTATATATCACGCCTCTCCGCGCTTTGAACCGAGATATGCAGGATCGGCTTGAGTGGTGGGGGGAAAACCTGGATATCGACATCGACGTTCGGCATGGAGATACCACACAGTATCAGCGTCGGAAGCAAGCGAACGATCCACCTGATGTTCTTGTGACAACTCCAGAGACTTTGCAAGCGGTACTTACTGGTTCGAAACTCCGTGGTGCGCTCACTGACGTAGACCACGTGATTATCGATGAGGTCCACGAACTCGCATCTGCAAAACGTGGCGCACAGCTCACGGTCGCACTTGAGCGACTTCGTGCGCTCGCAGGCCGTTTTCAGCGAATTGGCCTCTCAGCAACCGTTGGATCACCATCAGAGGTTGCTCGCTTTATGACCGGAGATCGCACCTGTGCGGTCGTTGAAGTCGATGCTGGCGCTTCGATCGAATTCAGTGTCACCGAGCCATCGATTCGAGAGAGTGATGAGACCCTTGCTGGAGAGTTGGCAACGGACACGACTGTCGCGAGTCACGTGCGCTGTATACGAGAGATCGTCGATGCACACGACTCGACGCTCATCTTCGTCAACACGCGACAAACAGCAGAAGCGCTGGGGTCACGGTTCAAATCACTCGATGACCCGATTGAACTCCATCATGGGTCGCTCTCGAAATCGGTCCGAGTTGATGTTGAAGACCGATTCAAGCAGGGTGAACTAAATGGTCTCGTTTGTACGTCCTCAATGGAGCTTGGTATCGATGTCGGACGTGTCGACCACGTCGTCCAATATGGAAGTCCACGAGAAGTCGCACGCCTGCTCCAGCGAGTCGGCCGAGCCGGTCATCGTCAAGATGCTCTCTCAACGGGAACGATTATTACTGACTCTCCAGATGATACTCTTGAGTCAATTGCGATTGCTCGACGAGCCACGGCTGGAGTCGTTGAACCGGCTCGAATTCATCACGGGAGCTTGGATACTGTTGCTAACCAGATCGTTGGAATCATTATGGATGAAGGCGAGATTAGCGCTCGGGTTGCATACGAACGCCTTACCGCAGCGTATCCATTTCGTGACCTGACCGAGACACGTTTCAGGACGATTGTTGATGAACTTGCCTCAAATCAATTACTCTGGAGAGACGAGGAGACCGACCAGCTCGAGAAGTCCAGCGGGACATGGCAGTACTTCTATGCGAACCTTTCGATGATTCCCGACGAGGAAACATATGATGTTCGCGATATGTCTGCGCGGGGCCAGATCGGCACACTAGATGAGCGATTTGTACTGAATTTCGCTGAGCCGGGTGCGACATTTATTCAACGTGGAGAAATGTGGCGAATCAATGATATCGATGATGAGGAAAATCAAGTCAATGTGACACAAATTGAGGATCCAAGTGGTGAAGTGCCTACCTGGACCGGGGCAGAGATACCTGTCCCTCCGCACGTTGCCCGCGAGGTTGGTGAGATCAGACGAGTTGCTGCACAGCAATTCAAGCAAGGAGCACCACTTACACATGTCGCCCGCGAACTCTCATCGCGATATCCTGTCGATGAGGACACTCTCACCTCAGCGTTGGACCCGATACGAAAGCAAGTCACAGAAAACTATCCGGTTCCCTCAGATCAGACGGTCGTGATCGAGTCGACACCACGTCAAATCACGCTGAACGCAACTCACGGACACCGCATCAACGAGACACTTGGTCGAATGCTCGCTGCAATGGTCGGACAGAGGACAGGCTCTTCAGTAGGGATAGAGGTCAGTCCATACCGGATTGAGTTAGAAGTCCCACGAGATGCGACGATTGGAACTGTCAGGTCGGTACTCACCGAGACCGCCCCTGATCATCTCTCTGCAATATTGGAGTTGTCACTCAAGAACTCTGATACATTGAAGTTCACACTTGCACAGGTGGCCGCCAAGTTTGGCACACTGAAGCGATATCAGGGTCGCAAGCGATTTGGTGCTGATCGACTTCTTGCAGCGCTTGAAGACACTCCAGTGTTCGATGAGGCAATCCGCGAAGTCTTTCACACTGATCTCAATATCCCAGCGACTGAACAGCTTCTCTCTGAGCTGCAATCTGAGGAACTCACGATAAAAACAGCGCGTGAACAGACACCGATTGGAACAGGTGGACAGACAGGTGGTCGTGAGCTTCTGGTGCCAGAGAATGCGGATGCAAGTGTGATCAAAACCGTTCGTGAGCGGATTGAAGGTGACCATGTCAGACTCATTTGTCTCCATTGTCAAAACTGGGAGACGCGTCGAGAAGTAAGCCGAGTGCGTGAACAACCGACATGCCCTGAATGTGGTGCAACCCGTATCGCATGTGTCAACCCATGGGATCAAGACACTTCGACAGCATTGCAACAGAGTCAAAAGGATAGCGATGCTGAGCGACTCGTCCAGCGAGCGTATAAATCTGCAAATCTCGTCCAGAGCCACGGGAAAGAGGCTGTCATCGCGCTCGCCGGCCGTGGAGTGGGCCCACAAACCGCAGCCCGTATTATCGGCAAACTGCGGAAAAACGAGGCTGATTTCTATCGAGATATCCTCTCAGCAGAGCGCCAGTACGCGCGCACACAGTCATTCTGGGATTGAGCGCTGACCGGTCTTTTCGAGATTCGAGATAGCTTTCTGGAAGTGTTCTGGAGAGACCGAAAGTTCATCACGTCGGGCATTGGCTGCCTCAGGGTGGTCAACTGCATCAACCACATCCTCAATGGCATGCAGCACCGCCTCACGGACGACCGAGGCGATCTCCGCCCCCGAGTATCCCTGCATCAACCTCGCCAGTTCCTCAACGTCGGCAGCCTGCCCGATTGGTTTTTGATCGAGGTGAACCTGTAGAATCTCTTGTCTGGCGTTCTGATCAGGTTCAGGCACCTCAACGTGTGTTTCGAGACGTCCAGGTCGTAACAGCGCTTCATCAATCGCCTCTCGACGATTCGTTGCAGCAACAACAACCAACTGCGGGTGGTCCTGCAGCCCATCCAATTCAGTCAGTAGTTGCGAGACAACACGCTCACCGACACCCGAGTCAGACCCCATTGAACCACGGTTCGTCGCGACCGCATCGATCTCGTCGAAGAATATAATTGCTGGCGCTGCCTGCCTTGCCCGATCGAACACCTCCCGCACGGCCTTCTCTGATTCACCGACATACCGATCTAATAACTCGGGTCCTGCGACCTGAATAAAATTAACACCGGACTCACCAGCGATTGCTTCCGCTAATAGTGTCTTCCCAGTTCCGGGAGGGCCGTACAATAATACCCCCGTCGGTGGAGATGTGTTTGCAGCCTCGAACAGCGGCCCATAGCTCAGTGGCCACATCACAGCTCGCGTCAGCGCATCTTTTGCAGGTTGAAGTCCACCCACGTCATCAAAATCAGTCGTTGGCGACTCAGCGACATACTCCCGCATTGCTGAGGGCTCTACTGCGGAGAGCGCGGTGTCGAAATCTCCCCGCTGTACGCTCAGGCTCGTTAAATTGGTATCACCCTGCAGCGGGTCTCCCCGTCTGAGTGCGGTCATCGCGGCCTCTGTCGTGAGTGACTCAAGATCAGCGCCGACAAACCCATGTGTTTGCGCAGCGACTTGGTCTAAATCGACGGTATCGGATAGTGGCATGCGACGGGTATGCACCTCTAAAATCTCTCGACGACCCTGTTGATTAGGAACTCCAATCTCAATCTCACGATCAAATCGCCCACCGCGGCGAAGGGCCGGATCAAGTGTATCAACGCGGTTTGTGGCTCCCACGACGACCACATCACCACGTGCATCGAGCCCGTCCATGAGCGACAACAATTGACCAACGACTCGATTTTCGACGTCACTTTCATCATCCCGAGCAGCAGCAATCGAGTCAATTTCGTCGAAGAAAACAATCGCAGGGGAATTATCACGGGCGTATTCGAACTTCTCACGGAGACGCTCCTCTGATTCACCCTTATATTTCGACATGATCTCGGGCCCATTAATATTGACAAATGTTGCTTCCACCTCGTTGGCAACTGCCTTTGCGATCATTGTCTTACCTGTCCCAGGCGGTCCGTACAAGAGAACACCTTTTGGTGGGTCGACTCCGAGGTGTGCGAACACCTGTGGATTATCAAGTGGGAGTTCAATCATCTCTCGCACCAACTCCAGCTCCTCATCGAGTCCTCCGATATCTTCGTACGTCACTCGCCCAGCCTCAGCCTGGTCGCTTCGCTCAGGTGAGGGCGCTGTTTGTGTGTCTCCTTTCTCAGCCCCTCCCTGCTCAGTCGTCGGGCGGTCACCGACTGGGGAGACGACCTGTTGTGCTGTGCCAGCAGAGTCAATCTTGAGCGTTGTCGAGTCAGTGACTCTGACACGTCCATCAGGCGTTGTTTCACTGACAACAAACGCCTCGCTACTGAAAGACTCGAAATGAATCCGCTCACTGGGTTGAATTGGTCGGTCCCGAAGCGCCCGCTTTATGATTTCGACCGAGTCCTGACCAAAATCGACGCGTAGTGTGTCTGGGAGCGTGAGAGTGACCCGGTCTGCGTCTTCGATGTCAATTGCATGGACGAGCACCGTATCACCGACAGTGACTCCTGCGTTCTCTCTGGTGTCTGCATCAACGAGTAATACGTTCTCACTCACCTCTGGACGAGCAGGCCACACCTTCGCAACGGTCTCCCTGTCGCCTGCGATAACAATTGTTTCACCGCTCAGTATTCCTAATTCTCGTCGGACTGCGTCGGGCACGCGGGCGATACCACGTCCTGCATCTTGCTTCTCGGCGGCCTTCACCGTGAGTTCGATACTCGTATTCTCACTCATATGATGTCTATGCGATGAACACCCTTTGTGTTGTCTCTATACCATCAGCTAATCCGTGTCAACGAATTCATACGACTCTTCAGTCCAGTCATCTTCGACGAATACGAATACCCGACCTCTTGCGGTCTCGATATCTGCTTCAATCCGGGTTCGCTGGCCCTCGAGTCGAGTCGCTGTCACTCCAGGAAAGATTTGATTCGTTTCCTCAGGCGCAAGCACAACCCGACCAACCCCTGTCGCGCGTAATACATCATCATGCGTTGTTCGATCGTTAATATACATCATCACTCCCTTCGTCTCAGTTGGGTCACAAACCAGAACATGCGTCGCCTTCCCAGGAGACGTAGTCAATGCACTCTCAACTGCCTCAGGTACTCCGCGATAAACTGTCGTCTTATCGTCGAGATACGTCACCTGAATCCCGTAGTCTAACAACGAAATAGAAAGTGTTTCTGGGGCGATAGTTGTTCGGACGCTCATATACTATACTACAGTAGAGATTTCAAAAACATCGTCATCCTGTACGAGCAACCGCTACATCTTTCCGTCCGCTAAGTGCTAATTGGATATGCACGGTCGCGCAGTCGCACTTGGCGCAGGGACGATTCTCAATGCCCTTTCAACAGGCATTGGGTCTGCATTTGCACTCGATATGGAACTCACAGCGACGGTCGAATTTGAATCATCTGACGAGATTAATGGGATCATCGAAGGAAATCAGAACGCTGACACACGTCTTATCGAACGATGTGTCTCAAAGGTGGTGGAGAAATACAGTGCGACAGTCGATATGGAAGACGATATCGGGGCAACTGTGACAACTGAGACCGAGATACCACTCGCTGCAGGTCTCAAGAGTTCCAGTGCTGCTGCGAATGCGACGATTTTAGCAAGTGCCGATGCACTCGGGGTCTCGATAGATCCGCTGGAGGCATGTCGACTTGGTGTTGACGCAGCCCGTGAAGTTGGTGTTGCTGTCACGGGGGCATTTGACGACGCGTCGGCTTCCATGCTGGGCGGCGTCACCGTGACGGATAATACAACAGATGCTTTGTTGAATCGCGACACGGTTTCGTGGGATGCGCTCATCTATATTCCCCCTGAACAGGCCTACAGCGCGGACGCAGATGTTACTCGCTGTGAATCTGTCTCTCAGATAGCGAATATCGTCGCGGATATGGCGCACGCTGGGGACTTTGCAGATGCAATGACGCTCAACGGACTCGCCTTTTCTGCAGCACTCGGATACTCCTTTGAGCCAGCAGTTGAGGCGATGCCCCATGCCGATGGTGTTTCACTCTCCGGGACGGGCCCAAGTATGGTAGCCGTTGGCGACCGTGCCGAGTTGTCGGCAGTTGAATCGAAGTGGAACGAACGCCCCGGTCAGGTATTATGGACGCAGACTCGAAATGACGGAGCACATGCATGAATAACGATCAAAGTACGACAGGCGAGGATACTTCACTGAACAACCTCCGCGAAGAAATTGAATCAATAGACCGCGAATTGGTTGAGTTGATTGCGAGACGAACATACGTTGCTGACTCGATTGCTTCTGTCAAGAGTGAACGTGGTCTTCCAACGACAGACGAGGCTCAAGAGAGTCACGTGATGGAGCGTGCTGGGCAGAATGCTGAACATTTTGATTTAGACTCGAATATCGTGAAAGCTGTTTTTCGGCTGCTCATTGAACTCAATAAAGTGGAGCAGCGCGAGAGTCGATGAGAGTATGACAATATATTATTCTATTGCAGTGCCGGGTTTCTCATTGTTCCCGTGAGATATTTGCGATGATGTAATGTAATCATGACGCGTGCCATCAAGAGTGAATAGCACGGGACCGACAGCTTTGAGACCATCTCATATTCCTCTTGGAGCTCTACGATACGGCACTGGCTGAAGCGGTTTCCACCTATCTTTTTCAAGGAGAGAATCCCGCCGTTTACGGCGGGCGTCCGACACCGCCTCCACGATCGCCGGTGGCCGGCCTGGAACCCAAACGCTGAGTTTGTGCCCTTGACGTGGATGTTACCACGGGTTCCGCCATTTCCCACGCGGGCGAGGGGAGACGGGCCGCCACCCATGCGGTGCTCCGCAAGCCCGGTTGATGGCCTTCGGCCGACAAGGTGTGACCGGAGCGGAGCGGAGCCGGGACGGAACCGCGAGGTTCGACCGCTTGGGTGAGAGTCACGTCGAGAAACCGCGT
>JAQCNF010000145.1 GCA_028275165.1 Haloquadratum sp. | reverse complement strand
CCTGATCAATGTGGTCGGGTTGGTAGTCACCAACCGCCATCACACGCGGAAGGTTCGTGACTCGAACCGAGGGTTGGTCGCACCTATCTGGAAGCATCATCGAGACTGCTTCGGCGGGATGCTTACGAACAAACTGTCGAGACCGTCGGCCATGTGCCTGTTAAAAATGAACACATCACTGTAATCGATCACAAATGATCGCGTCGTTCACTGCCCACGTCAGACAGTGGTCGTGGTAATATCCCTCAAGAAAGCTGATGCACTGCTGAAGGGAGTCTTGACGCACCCATCACACTCACTGTCGAGACACTTGAGAAACGGCTTGCCACCATCAGAATTGGTCTTGAGGACGGCAGTCGGTCGCTTGCCAAAGCGACTCGGCGAGAGAATCCACTCACCATCAGTTGCAGAGGAGTAAACCTCGTCGATGATCGTTTTGATATCTGACGCACTCGCGTAGCCGTCGTGCTGAGTTGCAGCCTCTCTGAGATGTGAGCGAAACACCCAGGTGTTGCGTTTGTCGTCACTGGCGAGTGCATCACAAGTGTCGGTGAAATATCCTCGATAGATTGTCTCGATTCCTGCAGTCCAGCCAGTTGGTGCTCGGCTCGTTCGCGTGTTGTGTCAGCTTCTGTAGACGATCTTGGTTTGGTTTAATCTGCTTTTTCGATTTGATTCCTGTCGTGTGAGGCCCTGCTCAGTGGTCTCATCAACGCTGAGGAGCATCCGTGCACCCTCGTCAAGTAGCTCCCAGATCGGCTTGTCCGTGTCTGCTTTCGCACTGTTAGGGCTTTGAACGTCTCTATCGGAAGTTCGACGGTCGTTGGACGACGACCGTCACGATCAGTCATGAACGGCCTCCCCACGACGACCGTGCTCACGAATAACTTTCTTACTGAACCTGATTGATTTAATACACAAGATTCTCTCATGTACACAGTCAACGAGCGCAGTGGAACCGGGTTGTCCACACGGCTGCCAGTGGTGGTGAATACATCTGTCGATGATATGTGACTGATCGCAGTCATTACTTGCATTGTCAGGCACACTCGCCACGGCGGCAAGTTACCAAATCCGCCGCCTGTTATTGTGTTCGTCGCACCCTGTCGAGGTGAGCGGTGAGTCGATCATCATATCCCGCGTCGATCACCACTAGATCCCTGTCGCGTCTGTACCCACTGGTTTTATTCGCATCACGGCGCAGCGGGCTTGAGGCGACTCATAGGCAAACCACTCGCGAGACTCATAACATGATACACATGAAGTAACACCCACAGAGACATTCATCCGACTCAAGATACCAATTATCAGCAGTGTCTGTTATTGAATGCTGAATTCATGGTCCTCTTGACAACGTGGATATCGACACGAAATTACAGTCGTATTTACCCTGTGAGCTGTCTCTGAGGATTGGACTGAGGGCGACCTGTGCAGGGTGACAGAGTTGACAGACACACAACACCAGATATCACACTTGTACCTTTGTGTCTAGCATCGTTCCCACCACCACCAGTTCCAATCGCAATTCCAACACAGAATGTGTTATTTGGAGTCACGAGCCACGTTTGAGACCGTCGAAGGCTGCACCGCGCTGAACGAGAGTGATGTGAGCGGAAACGAGAATGGTCTTGCGAGTCGTCCATTGTGTCATATTAAGGCTCGAAACGAGATTGTAGATATCACATGTGCGTTCGGAACTTCACTGTGACTCACCAGCACGAGTGTCATTTCGGTTCAGCAAACAACGGTTCAACTGCCGATTCATCTCACACGCAGATGCAACAGGTCGTCGTGAGACTGCGTAATAATTTTGTGATCATATTCACAGCATTGAGCCATGCCGTTCGATCCCCGACAGCAGATTCAGGTTCTTCACGTTGACGACGATCCCTCGTTCACCGACCTGACGAAGACGTCTCTCGAACGCGAGGACGACCGGCTCTCTGTTGAGACAGCAGTCAACGCTGATGAGGAACTCACCATCCTACATGACCGACCACAACTACCCGATTGCATCGTCTCGGACTATGAGATGCCGAAGATCGATGGAATCGAATTTCTACAAGCCGTTCGAGAGCAATATCCCGAACTCCCATTCATTCTCCTCACTGGAAAGGGAAGCGAGGAAGTCGCCAGTGATGCCATCTCCGCGGGCGTCACTGATTATATTCAAAAACAACCCGGCACTGAGCGGTTCGAACTATTGGCCAACCGGATTCAGAACGCTGTTCAGGCACGACGCGAGAAGCAGCGAGCTGACAGAACAGACGAGTTGATGCGGTTAACAGAGTTGATTGGAGACACCGGTGGGTTCGAAATCCACCTCGAAGCTGATGAGATGTTGATGACCGACGGCTGCCGCCGACTCGTCGGCGTCCCCGACGACGCTCACATACCACTCAAGGAGGCAATCGAGTTCTTCCACCCAGACGACCAGGTTGACGTCCGACAGACCGTCACCCGAGCAGCCGAAACCGGCGAGCAGACACGCGGCACTCACCGTCTCCAGACGTCTGAGGGCGACGAACGCCTCGTGGACGTGAGGATTGCTCCAGCCACACAATCCGGCGATGTCAGTCTTCTCCGAGGTGCTATCCACGACGTCACCGAGCGGAGACAGCGCCAACAGGAACTCGAACAGATTGAGGCATTGTTTCAAAACGCCCAAGACGGCCTGTTCTTATTGAATGTTGAGGAGGGGTTCACTGTCGAGCGCGTGAATCCAGCGTACGAGCGAGCAACCGGACTCTCTGCTGAGGAAGTACACGGCCAGACAGCCCGTGAGGTGTTTGGAGAGCAAAAGGGAGCAGCCCTCGAAACGCGGTATCAGACGTGCGTCGAACGCCAGCAAGCATTCTCATATACAGAGCAACTGTTCCTTGAGAGCGAACCGACGTGGTGGGAAGCGAAAATCGCTCCTGTCATGTTTGATGACTCCGTCGAGTACATCGCCGGCTCAACCCGTAACATGACAACCCAACGAGAACAGAGCCAGGAAGTCACAAAATACAACACAATCGTCGAGGCACTGACTGACGCAGTGTACGTGATCAACGAAGAGGGGGAGTTTACCTACGTTAACGACGAGTTCGTGAAGTTGGTCGGCTACGAGCGAGAGGAGATTCTCGGAAGTGGACCGTCACTGATCAAAGATGCTGACTCCGTCGAACGAGCAGAGCAGCAGTTAGCTCGGGTGCTGTCGAGTGACGGTCCCGACACAGTCACGTTTGAGGTGACGATACAACCGAGTCATGACGATCCAATTGTCTGTGAAGATCACATGAGGGCTCTCCCGTACGAGGGTGAGGAGTTTGAGGGGTCGGTTGGCGTGCTTCGGGATATCACCGAACAAAAGGCCCACACACAGAGATTGGAAGCTCAGAATGCGCGCTTGGAGGAGTTCACGAAGATCGTCTCTCATGAGTTACGAAGTCCACTCAGCGTTGCCGAGGGATATCTTGAACTCGCAGTCGCCCACGATGCTCGGAATCGTGAGAGCGAGCATCTCGTGAAGGCACACAACGCAATCGAGCGGAGCCAGGCACTTATCGAGGATCTGTTGACACTGGCACGGGCAGGCGAGCAACTCGACGAACTCGCATCGATCAGACTCACCGACGTGGCCGAAGGCTGCTGGGAGACTGTCGAAACAGCAGCGGCAACACTCACCGTCGACGCCACACACCCCAACTCACAGGCACAGACACAGACACAGACACAGCCACCGACGATCAAAATCGAGGCCGACCGGAGTCGGCTCAAGCAACTGTTCGAGAACCTCTATCGGAATGCTGTCGAACATGGTGGTGACGACGTCACAGTATCGGTGGGTATCTGTGAGGATGGCTTCGACGTCGCAGATACCGGTTCTGGTATTCCTGAATCTGAGCGTGACGAGATTTT
>JAQCNF010000136.1 GCA_028275165.1 Haloquadratum sp. | reverse complement strand
TCAACGAACGCTATGTGGGAATGAGATTGAGCGGGGTGACCCCCCTATCGAGCCGTGGGTACCTGAAGCAAACGGGTTTGACGGGGAAGTCGCTGATCGTCGGGGGCAGACAGATGTGAGTATTCAGGTCGGTGCCGGGCCAAACGGTCACGCGTTTGATCCGGCTGCAGTGATCGTAGATCCAGGAGCAACGATTACCTGGGAGTGGGTTGACGATAGCGATGCGCACTACGTCGTGTCACGAGTCCGAATAAAATACGATCCGGATACTATTCCAGATCTAATCGATGACGGAACGTACAGCACGTCAGAGACGCTGAACATCCCGCAAATGAAGCGGTACGCCTGCTACAATCATTATGATGACGGGATGCGAGCCGCTGTTATCGTCGCACCAGGCGAAGATCGGTATTCGTATGCGATGGGTGGTTGTGATGCATCGATCCCGGATGGGGACGGAATCGGACACACCGGTGGGGACGATCCGAATACCTAGAAGACGAATAATTACTCCACCGCAATCATCTGCAGCACCGACCCACCGGAAATGAACTATATCAACAATCTCTACTAGGACTCCCATCGTGTATTTTTGACCGTCTCCAAATGATATATTCCAGATAGGAAACTCGGCACTCCATTCGCAAGCACGCTCTGGTAGGTAATTCGTCCGCAGACTCGTGAAAACAACAGTCACAAGTACTTTGCAACATCCCCTTGAGTAACGAGATCTTGTGTTGAGACGTTCTAATCTCGTCTAATTCGAATACGAGTAGTGACTTACTAATAAAGCCGAGACGACCTCTTACTTCAATCGAACCGCCGGACAGCGCGGGGATTTAATCGATTCTTTCACACGGTGTGACGAAACCCCAGCGAGTCCACTCGACTCACTTCGTTCGTCTCGCTTCCTCGCTGACGTCCCGGTCGCTTTGCTCACGGGACTCCCAGCGAGTCCAACTAAGTTCCGAATCGCGGACAGCGGTATTGGTTTTGTGATTATACTCGTTAGAGAGTCCGTAATGATTCGTGTTGTGGGTGCGCGCTGGTTTGCAAGTCGTCGATTCAGCACAGGGAGTCACAGAGGTAATCAATCGCCTACTGATACTGTCGGCTATAGTCCCGTGACGGATTTCGACACCCCGGGGTGTCGAAAGTCTTCACGTAGTTATAGCCAACAGTATTAATTGAGAGAAGGTTTGGGACGCTACTGGAGAACGTCTAAGTGGTGATCTCGCTCCTCCGATGGGATTTCACGTGTTCTGTAATTTCAGTATGAGTGCCGTGTTCGGTCTCGGAGTCTCACAGCAGACTCCCGAAGTTTTTATCATCGATGTTAGCGGGCCGACAGTCTGGATCGGCGAGGAGGGGATCCTCAGGATGCTCTTTGCGGCTGTCGGTGGGCTATTACTTGCAGGCTACATCCGTTGGCGGGATGGCCGTCTTGATATCGATCACCGTATTACACAGTGGACACCGAGAGCTGAAAACTCCGTGAAGGCTGGAGAAGCCGGTGCTGAAAATACTCACCCCCAAAGTGATCAGGAGTGAGGCCCGTGCGAAGCCGACTCTTAATGGGATATCAACCAACAGACGGCTTGATACGGATGATTGTAGTCAATTGCCGGTTATCGCCGACCCCGTCTCTGGCGATGACCGGTAATTAGTTACAATAATCCGTATGAAACGAGGGCCAGTATCCCACAGTTTTGTCACCTGTGCACCTACTGATACTGTCGGCTATCGTCACGTGACGGATTTCGATACCCCGGGGTATCGAACATCTTCACGTAGTTATAGCCAACAGTATCAGAATCGCGTGGCGATTCTGATGTGCGAACGAGAGCTTCGCTCTCGTTAGTGCCTGTGGAGACTGCGCCCCCCACGGACACCGATTCGGTGTCTGCAAAGTGCGTCATAGAAGCAGGAAGCCCTACCCTCAACGAGCGAACCGCGCAAGCGGTGAGCGAGTAGGGTAGGGTGGTTCACAGTCCTCGGTTTTTGAACGGAAACCAGTCTTTCGCGGACTGGACAGCAATCCGACTAAGCAGATGAACTGGTCCGCGTTTGGGAAGGCTCTTGACTACGTCGAGTGCGTCTGGGGGATCGCCACCAGTCAGCGAGACCGTCCAGTCCGATTCTGTCTTGAACCGTTCAACCGCACCTCTGACACGTTCTTGAACGGCACTCGGCCCGATCGTCAGGTGTTCGCCGTGATCCAGCAAGACGGAGCCGTCAACGATGACTGTCTCTACGTCTGCCGGTGCGGCGTGGCCAACAAGATGTCCGGACACGTTCGTCGAAGGAGTGAATTTCGGGACATCCCAATCGAGGACAAGCAGATCCGCACGCTTACCGGGCTCTAGACTGCCGATCTCGTCGCCGACACCGAGTGCTCGTGCACTCTCGATCGTCAACATCCGCAGTAGTTCAACGGAGTCGAACTGGTTGGAACCTTTCTTCAGGTTGGCTGCGAGCCGGGCTTGCCGTGCTTCACCAAACATGTTGTAGGAGTCGTGCCAGTAATGATCATCAATACCCAGCCCGACATCCACGCCTGCTGCTCGAAGCTCCGGCACTGGTGTCCACTGCGTATCCGGATCGACGTTCCAGTGACAGAAGATTGAGGGACAATGTGCGACGGACACACCGGTCTCGGCAGTCCGCTCGATGTCTTCCTCGTCAGCAACGCGGTAATGTGCGCCGATAAGCCGATCGTTCAGCAGCCCAACTTCGTCGAGGAGATCAAGCGAATCCGCACCGCCGCTCGAGCGCGCTACTGTATTGCTTTGCTCCAGTTCCAGAAGGTGTGTATGGATCAGCAAGTCCGGATACTCTGCCGCAAGATCTGCACACCGTTCCCATAGCTCCCCAGTCACCGACCAATCGTCGTGCGGACAGAGCGCCGCTCGGATGCGGTCGTCGTAGCTTCCGTGATACTCTTCGGTGAACGACCGGAATCGTTCGATCTGTTCGTCAACGGGATGATCCCAGAAGAGGTCTGAGATACTTGGTCCGAAGAATCCACGGAGTCCGGTCTCGGCGTATACGTCGATGCCCGCTTGTGGCCGAGCATCCATCGAATTCACCGTCGTTACGCCGCCACGAAGAAAATTGAGTGCGGCTAACTCCATCCCAGCCTCGATAAGATAATCGAGGTCACCGCTCCAGAAGTCTGAGTACAGCGCAGTCATCCGCGTCATCATCTCTGTGAGGTCCATATCGCTGAACGCCCCGAACAACGGCGTCAACTCCAGATGCGTATGCGCGTTCACGAGCCCCGGCAGCACCAGTTTTCCGTCACCGTTGATGATGCGGTCAGCGCCGCAGGTCGGATCCTGGTCCCGCGTGGAGCGCACCTCAGTAATCACGCCATCGTCGATTACTACCGTTCCGTTCTGGAAGATTCGATTGTTCGCATCAACCGTCACAACCACTGCGTCGTAAATCACGATATCCGCGTCGTCTGCTGTGCTGGCGGCATCGACAGAGGAGTTTTGTTCTGCTATCGATGTCATATTTTTGACTCACGAGTGTCCGTGGAGTAATTGACGGTGGAGTGTTTCGAGACCTGAAGCGAGAAGATCTGTCTGGGCATATTGATATTGGTACGTTCGGAACCCCTCCTGAGATCTCTCCTATCGGATCTACTCTCGATAGAGTCAGGCAACTTGGGATCCAGTCAACACCCAATCTGCTCGCTGTTATGATCCGGTCGTTTCACCCGAATCAAGGTCAGTAAGCAACGTACAGCTCCAAGCGTACTGGGCTGGCTACTGATCGCCGGAGACCGGGATGGGTGTCGTGCCACCGAGATGCGCTCGGTCGTGCGGGGCAGTCCAGTCAGCGGCCGGACCGACCGGCACGAATCCTGTCGGGTTGAGGTCCTTGTGGCTCCGGTAGTAGTGGGCTTTCACGTGCGCCATATTACACGTCGGTTGAACGCCAGGTAACTGGTATATTTCGCGGGCGTACGGCCATAGATTCTCGAAATCGACGAGCCGTTTGATGTTACACTTGAAGTGCGTGTGGTAGACTGCGTCGAATCGATAGAGTGTTGGAAAGAGGAAGACATCCGCAAGTGTTAGATCGTCGCCCGCGAGGAACCGACGCTCCCCAAGAACGTTGTCCCACTGTTCGAGCGCTTCGAACAGATTC
>JAQCNF010000028.1 GCA_028275165.1 Haloquadratum sp. | reverse complement strand
CTCTTGGGGTATCATCTTTCCCAAGACAGCCAGTCAACAGTCGGCTTTGAGGTAGGGGTCTTCGGATCACTAGAGGCGAGTTTTAGTCCTGATCTTGATGTTATACTAGCAGGTGATGAACTCGTTGGCTACGAAGTCAAAGGATACCGCAGTGATAACCGCAAGGTGAGCAAGGGTCAACTCTACAAGGGGCTCGGTCAGGCCGTCACGCTATTGAACCAACCAATTGCTATCGATGGTGGTGCGCTTAGCAAAGTCTCGCTGGTTTATCCTGAAAAAGCGGAATTTAATAAATCAAATTGGCAGTGGAAGCAAAACTTCATTGATTCAGTTAAAGAAACACCAGTCGGTCTCGCTACCGTTGGAACTGATGGAGTAAATACCATTGTTGAACCCTCAAATAACCCATTTTATACTCCTAGCATACAATCTGACTTACTTACTACTCTTCGAGACCAGGCAACCGGAATGGATCGACGCCATCCTGAAAATGGATTACGGAACCTTGCACTAGAGATTGAGAAAGGTAGCCAAACCAGGAGTGATTAGATTCGCTGAGTAAATAGATCAAAATACTATGCTACGACGCTCGTATTTATCCACAGCTGTCACCATTCTCGGCATTGGGCACCTCACAGCTAAAATCGAAGAGCAGCTATCAGAAGAGCGCGAAAAGCCACATAATTGGGAAAAGCTGAGCCATGAGGATAAAAGGAACATCCGTCAATATTTGAGACGCCGACAGCGACAAGATGTTAGCAACGGAGAACTGCGTCTTGACCTCAGTAATCTAGTTGGGATTGCCACTATGAAAGTTGAAGGGTCGTTATCCACTGCTGATATGGATGAGTTTGGTGGGGTGAAGACTCGTCCAACACGAGTACTCCCACAATTTCTGATTTTTACCGGTTCAGAGGCTCCAAGATGCCCTCAGTGTTATAATAGAGAATATCAACCTGCAGAAAGTCATCCGAGAAAGATGGTGTGTGAAGAATGTTCGTCTCTCTACACATATCAGGAACTGGCTGGAATGGTATCGCCAGGAATGTAAAGTAGATATACAAGATGTAACCTCTGTATCGGTCACTGCCAACCTAACAATACACAGTCATATACAACCCATCTTTCGGTGAGACCACGCCTAAGTTGCTTTCCTGAAACGTGGAAATGACACGCCGCGGCTTATTGGATCACTCAGTATCTGTGTGTGTATGCCAACGAACTCAGCGAGAAACCAGACCGCAACGAATCAGCCAATCCGTGGTGCAGATCGCAACCAAGACCTCGTTGAACAGGCCGACCCAGCGAGTGAAACCACGCTGTTTCCCACGCTTGAGGAAGGGATTACACTCCTCGATATCAGTGAGAGCCGTGGTGTCCCCATTCTGCAGTCGGTCGTCGTTGATCACCTATTGTTGAACGACGGCCCGGCATTCTGGGTTGATGCAAACGGCTATGCGACAACCACGACACTCGCTCGAATCGCCCCGAGTCGACGACTCCTTAACCGAATTCACGTTGCACGCGGATTCACCGCTTATCAACACTATGCCGCAGTGTCAGACCTTCCTGCTGCTGTCAGGCAACCAAGTCATACCTCCACCGGTGGATTCACACCCAATACGGCGTCCCACAGTCGCTCTCAATCGAGTACGCCATCACTGATCGCTGTTCCAGCCATTGACGCGCGCTATCGAGACGAAGATAGTCTGGATGCGGGTGACAGCAAGACCCTACAAGCACGAACGGTCGCACAACTCTCGACATACGCGAGTGAGTATGAGATCCCAATCCTCGTCACGCGGACAGCGAGCGACAAGTTCACTGAACCGATTACGACTGCCGCCGACAAGCATATCGAATGTGAACAGACGAAGATGGGGCCGCGCTTCGTCGGAGAGGACTTCGAGACACTCGTCTACCCCGTCGACGGCGGCACATACTACCAGACGACGTTTGCCTACTGGCGGCAACTGCTTGCCGCCCGAGCGAAACACGTCGGGATCGAGCCGACTGAAATGGAGCCCCAACCGTCGGTAGCCGACAATCAGGACGGCATCAGCACCACCGAAATGAACCCATTGAGTGTCGAGACACTGGCGTCAACGTTGGGTACGACCGGAGGCTGGTAAGGATGGGCCGCACGAATCCAACCTACCGTGATGCACTTCGGGCAATCAGCGAGCGGTGGGACAACTTCAAGCGTGCGCTCCGGAACCGCGACCAACCCCGGTTCGATCAACTCTTCGCGTACGCGAGAGAGCACGCCGACGCAAGCGGACTCTTGAACCACGAGAATCCACTACTCCCGGCCTTGTTCAGCATCGACCTTGAACAAGAACGTCGGCTTGATGACCACGAACAACGGCTTGATGAACTCGAAGCGTCGCTCAACAACTCTCGGGACGAGACAGAAGCATCGGGAGGTGAATGATGCCGTTCACTATCGACTTTCTCGATGACGGGCGGGTACTGGAGTGGGATCGAACTGCTGACGGCCTAGTCTCTACGGTACGAGAAAACTACACTCCACGGTTCTACGTTGCAAACCAAGCTGATGATGGAGATCTAACCGAGTTGCAGGCCTGTTATGATCGCCATCCCAATGTCGCAGCCACCAGCTTTGTCGACCGCCGCACAGGGTTTCGACGGTCGGCGGAGAGCGTCCTCGCCGTCGACGTAACACACGTTGAGCAGGTCAAACCGTTAGCCCGACAAGCCCGACAACTCTGCTCACAGCCTGTCGGTGACCTCGCCTGCTTTAACGTCGATCTCTCACGCGAGTTTCGCTATTGTGTCGAGACCGATACGGATCCAACACCAGCCTCGGAACTGGCAACGCTTGAACTCAGCGTACCCATCGCGGAGACAGGAGACGAGATATTTAATGAACTCACTGTCGACGGTGAGAGAGTTGCTGGCCCTCCAGCAGAAATCATATC
>JAQCNF010000132.1 GCA_028275165.1 Haloquadratum sp. | reverse complement strand
GAGACATCGACTTCACTGAGGTCGGGCGCTTCGGGCCAGTCGGTCGGCATCGGCATGGCCTGGAAGTGCTCGAGCGCGCGAAGGCGTCGTTCGAGCATCCATTCGGGCTCGTTTTTATCTGCAGAGATGAGTCGAATGGTCTCTTCAGTGAGTCCTTTCTCAGTTTTGTATGCGGATGCCTCGTCCTTCTTGAAGTCAAATCGCGATTCAGTATCAGTCTGCTGGAGATGATTTTGTTCTGAACTCATTGTAATCTATATCTAAATATTGCTTGTCTATCAGTCACTTACGCTGCCTCGTACACTTCATTGCGAACCCACTCATACCCCTTATCTTCGAGCTGTTGTGCCAGCGATTCGTCACCACTCTTTACCAATTTCCCGTCGAGCATAACGTGCACATAGTCAGGTTCGACATAGTCGAGAATTCGTTGATAGTGCGTGATCTGGAGTATGCCAGCTCCTTGTTTATCACAAAGCGCAGTGATCCCGGAGGAAACGTCTTGAAGACGATCGATGTCAAGACCAGAGTCAATTTCGTCAAGAACAGCAACGGATGGCTCTAACATAGCTGCCTGAAGAACTTCATTTTGTTTTTTCTCTCCGCCAGAGAAGCCGGCGTTAAGATATCGTTGCATGAACTTCTCATCCATGTCGAGTAGTTCCATTTTTTCCCTGAGGAGTTGTTGGAACTCTGCAACACCGATTTCACCATCATCAGCAGGGCCCTCCATTGGCGAATTTTCGAACCCTTCGTCTTCTTCATCTGCCTCTTGCTCAGACTCTTCATCTTCCTCCTCGAAGAGTTCTTCTCGCTCTTCGAGTTTGGCATTGAGCGCTGTTCGAAGGAAGTTCGTCATGGTGACTCCCTCAATCTCGGCGGGATACTGGAAGCCAAGGAACACACCCAACGCGGCACGCTCATTTGGCTCAAGATCCAAAAGATTCCACGTACGCTTGTCGTCGGGGATATCTACATCTTGACCGAACTCGCCTTCGTCAAGGTGAATGAGTATTTCACCACCGGTGACTTTGTATGCTGGATGGCCGGCGATGACTTTTGCCGTCGTGGACTTACCTGACCCATTTGGGCCCATGAGGGCATGAATCTCGCCGGATTGTACCTCAAGATCAACGCCGCGGAGGATTTCCTCTCCATCATCTTCCGCAACACGCGCCTGTAGGTTCTTGATTTCAAGTGTAGCCATTGGTAATTGAATGCCTCGTATCTATATGATGTGTAGTGTTGGGCATAATAGTTACGCATTTACTACTTGAGAATTATATTTGGCAAAAAATTATTTGTGTTTTTGAAAATCAATCGACACGGGATGTCGGGGGTTACACTACTTGTGAGGACTCATACGAAGTTTCCGAGTCCAGTCTGCTGCTGACCTGACTTAATCTCATCCCAACTCATTCCCAACGAATCGATAATACGCTCAATTGGACCTCTGAGCGTCTTTTCAAGCATGACATCCCAATCGACAGAGAACGCTTCTGGGATCTGATCCTCATACTCAAAACAGATGACGTCGTGATTACGTTTAAATTCTGTATAGAGCGGGTCTGTTTGTGGATTGAATCCCTCTGAGTCTTCCATTGTACGGAACCAAGATGGATGGACCTTCTCAAGATACACTCGTTTTGGTTTTGAGCCTCGCTGAAAATTTGTCCCGAGGAATGCATTCGCATACTTTGCTCCACGAACCTGTGCAGTTGCGGTGTCGTACGCATTCAGTCGTTTTCCGATTCCGCCCGGAATCCCGACTTTGTCAAGTGGGATATCTCCACTCTCAAATTGATTGATAATATCGCTGAGATATGAGGCAATCTCATCTGTGTCGGTCCCATGTACAATCATCTCAATAACACGTTTCTGCACTTCCTTGGTGATAGGTGCAATATCAGAGCGCTTGTACTCAAATCCTGTAATGTCAATATCATCAACATCCTTGCCCTCTTTCCAGACAATGTGTCCAGCATATCGTTTCTTTTTCCCGGCCTGGAAAAATCGCCGGTACAGCTTCTCAAACTCGATCTGAAATCGATGATGTGCGGCGCTCAATTCGTCTGCTGCGAACGCATCATACGAATCATTGATATAAGATGCCACGTTGAAGGACTGTTCAATTGCCTCTTCCTTTGAGGTATCTGCACCTAATTCAAGCATAACCGAGTCAGTATCACCATAAATGACGTCTTTATCGAGTTCGTTCGCCGCTGACTCAGTGTGTTTGATTACTTCTCGACCAGTCGCGGTGACTGCTGCGCCCATTTCTTTATCATACAAACGAAATCGGTCCCACCCCAGCACTCCATACAGCGACTGGCCAACGAACTGAAACTGTCCATTTCGACCAGCCAAGAGCGTGTGGTTGTCCGCAACTGTGACGCAGTACGCACCCTGAGATGCACGGCTTGCATGAGCATCTGATTGGGGGTCGATCGACGGTGTTGCTGTTGTGGCGATGACCTCCCAACCAGATGGAGTCGAGTGATACTGAGCGAGCAATCCTGTTTCTGTCGCGAGTCGGAGCACGTCGTCACGGAAGGGCTGGTTTGGTGTCTGTACCCGTAGTGTCGTCTGGTCATCACCAATCGCGCCTAATTGTAATAAGATGGTATACTTCTCACTCGGGGGAGCAGTGAAAACATCTTCAGAGAGTCTCACTGACTGTGAGTCGTCGGCCGTTTCACCCTGAAACCACTTGTTCGCTGGTAGCGTTGAATATGAGTTCCGCCGTGATGTGAGTTCTTCCGAGGCCTGTTTGGAGTCGATTGGGCTCACTGTCTGTGTGTTATCACCGGGTTTCAGACGAGGTGCCACAGGCTGTTCTCTGCCACCACACCCATCTGGGAGGGCGACTGCAGTTTCACCACCGATTGACGCTGGTTTAGACAGTGTTTCTGGGACATTCCAGTGATGAGGTAGCTGGTATGTCGCGTCCGGAGTCAATTCACCAGCCTCGATAAACTCATACTCATCATCACCGCGCTGAACGAGCATACGATGGTTGGGGGTAACACGGAAGTTAACCCCTGGGGCATCAAGATCGACAAGTGGTCCGCGATACGCAGGATATGCATGCGTTGCTGTAATCGGTTTCATTTCGAGTGCACCAGTCTCCGGATTCAGCGAATATACCTTCTCGCCAATTTCAAGTTCAGTGATTGTTCGCACGCCCTGTGGGGTCAGCACTTCCGTATCAGGAGTGAAGCAGTTCATTATCACCTTCACTGCAGCTTGTTGGCGGTTGTACTGTTCGTAGGTTGAACTCTCAGGGTTGTGTTTGTTCCGGAGTGTCTTTTTCTCCTCACGTTCGCTCAGAAGGTCGTCAATCATCTCACGAATAATGCCGTCAGGATTGCGTCGGAAGTGAGTTCCATTTGGGGCGGTGAAGGTCGCACCGTCGTATGTCGCAGGATCAACCTTCGTTTCAGGTGATGCGTTAATCGTCGTCATACACATCGGATACAGTGACTTGAGATCTAAGACGGTCACATTTTCTTTAACGCCACTCACAGGGTCAAATACTGCACCACCTTCGTAATCCTCAGTATCCGACCGGCCTTTGGAGGGAAGGGCGAACCGGTTATGTGCTTCGTGGAGAATGTATATATCGACAGTATCACCTGGTGTTGGTGCATCTTCGAGTTTACACCCGACAAAGGAACGAACCTCATCCCAGAACGCAATGATGTCTTGTTTTCGATCGATTTCGACACATAACTCCACGTCTCGAAGGTTATACTCGAGAAGTTTCGTCGGGTCTGTCTCCCAGAGGGTCCCGATATCCCCTGCATACCGCTCCTTACCGACATCTAGCTCTTGTTCACCGACAGCATCGAGTCGGTAAGACTCTAATTCAGTAAACTGCGTCCGCTTGTATGCGTAGAGAAGGTCAAAGACAACACGGCCTTTAATATTAGGACCACCCCAGCCACTTCGCCAGACCTCATCGATTCGAGAGAGACGTTCAATGGAGAGATCATGATGAGTTGTCGAGGCTATCGCCTCCAATCGATCCAATACGTATGGCATATCGAAGTCTTCGAAGTTCCAACCCGTGAGAATATCTGGGTCTGTATTCTCAAGATATGAAATGAACGCATCAAGCATTCCAGCTTCGGTATCAAAGCATCGGAGCTCGACATCAGCCGCAGCGTCAATCGGGTCATACCCGTCGAGCGTCTCTGGCGCGGAGACAGAGTTATCCTCTGGATGGGCGTGATTGAGCCATGCAATATACGTATCATCATAGCTATCGTGACTTGTCAGACAGATAATTGGCTCCTCACCATCCTCGGGAAATCCAGAGCGGTCGTCGACCTCGATATCGAACGTATTGACACGGAGGTCTGCGTCTACGGGGACTGGCTCAATCTCAGTGTGTGGCACCTGCATAGGTCCATCTTGGGAGAGGGTACGCTCAGGCACGCGAATCCCGCTTTTGATATCCTTATCGATGAGAAGACGATTTGGAAACAGAATATCGGCTTCGAAATGGTCGAATTCATCTCGAATTGCTCCGACGTCTCGCGGAGTGCGGGTACAGATTTTGGTTAACTCCTCTCCCCGGATACTCTCGTATCCTGATTCAGTTCGCGTGATTTCTGGCTTATCGACCAAGGAATCATCTATCGTGTCTGTCGGGGCATAAAAATAGGGTTCAAATCCCAAAATACGAACGTGACGCCTCTCGTTCTCCGTTGTTCGACCAAAGATGTGAACGACAGGATATTCAGTCGAACCCCCGCCCTCGATTGAATAATCTACTTGCGTAACAAGTAACTCAACCATCCGGTCTGCATCTGGGAATCGCAACTCCTCTGCCTCGATTACTTCTGAGACGTGTGTCTGTTTATCCCCGGCAACAGCGAATGCCTCAGCAGCCGGCCGAGCATTGGCGGAACTCCCATCTGAGTTGCCATCCCAATTGTCAGTGAGCCCTGCCTGTTCCATATTATGAGGTTTGGCACTATCGAGTAAAGACTTCGGCTTTGGGAGACCCCCTGTGTGAACTTTCCTGCCTATCTAAGCGTCTCTACCGACTCTCTCGGGCGAAAAGCTCTGAATGCTGCTTTGATTACGCCCCTTGTGGGGCATCAGCGCGCGGACTGTGCCTGTATGAGTGGTGCAATGTGACATCCTTCCCGTCCTAAACGCTGGAGTAGGTGTCGACGCAATTGGATAGTATGTATGGAAATATTGGAATAGTGGGTAGGATTGCCCAGTAACAGTATCTGAAAGACAACAACAGTGTGGTGTCGATATATGTACTTCCACTGCGTCTTCAGAGCGCCTCCCGGTGTGCGAACGAGAGCTGTGGCTTCATCAATATTCCTCGGTCCTTGGGCGACGTTGCTCGCTGAGAAGGGGGAATGAGCGCTTGCGATGAGCGAAATTTCGCAAATCAAAGACTGAGTGACTGCGATGCGCTGGGTTTCAGCCGCTGTTCATGTCCCATCTCTGAGGTGACGCAAGACATTTATCGTGTCACTCTGTACCATAGATTAAGATGGGAAAACAGGCAGATTCAAATCAGTCAGTCGAGTCAAGCAATGTCCCTGCACAGTTAGGAGAGGCTCGCCGGTTAGGTGATGTCGAGTCATATGAGATTGAGGACGGGATTGTCTTTTATGACCCAGATAACCCGCTTGCGTGGGTGGAGACATCGCACATAATTGAGCTCAGCGAGTACTGTTGAGATTAGATTTAACCAGGTAAACGAACTACTTTTGACTGTCATTGTCCAAATATCAGATAGTGACATCCGATTCTGATCCGTGGCCGCACGAACCTGATGAATTCGATCCGGAGAGTCAATGGGATGATCCTGCCGAAACACTCGTTGACATCCCCGACCCGACACTGGAGACAGAAATTGAACCTCAAGAGAGTGAATCTCTCTCAGGAGACGGGGCGCGACGGTTCGGACTTGCAGTCATATACGCAAACGGTGCAATCGCTGGAATTGGACTGGGTCTATTATTGATCGGATTTGATGTTGACTTTGGCTGGGGCGGTGTTGTGACATCTATTGGGCTATTCTGTGGATATCGCACGTACAGGGTCACTGAAGAACACTATCAAGAAATATCAGGGCCAGACGCCGAGGTACCCTCCAGTGACTAGCGAGTATGGGTATTTTTAGCCTCAACCCAACTACGTCGCATCATGCGACTTGTTGAGGACGCCAGTGGTAATCAATACGAGCTGTTAAAACAGTCAGATGAGTCTGCACGAGTCCGAGATATTGATTCTGGGACAGAGCAGTACGTCCAAGTTTCCAAGCTCAACCCGGTTTCAGAGACTGGGCAGTCAGAGCTTGAAATCGTCGCGGAGACGGTTCCAGATGACCTTCGCTGCTTGATAACTGGGATCCATACGATCGAAACACTTGGATTGCTGATCAAGCTAGTTGAGGCGGAATCTCTCAGTGGGGTAGCTATGCGGTCATTATCGACGTGTTGCGAGAGCGAACTAAATGGGTTGATGGCTGAATTATTAGCTGCGGGGTTAGCTGAGGAGACACGTGAGTGCGGTGAACGAGTGTATCAACCAACTGCGATGGCCGAAAACGCGGTCGAGCAACTTCGCAAACTGGATCATCAACAATATTCGTTACAGTGATCTCATATTGCGTCTGGTGTAAGCGTATCCATAATCACAGGTCTTGACAGCACAAAAACGGCATTCAGAATTGAACCTGGCATCAGACTCAGAGCAGGCTTGTTCCTCGTTCCGAACTGGATACAGAGATTCTATCATCATAACTAATCGCGTTCAGATGCTGAGGTGACAGACTGGCGACTCCACGGAGACCGTCTCAATCTGCACGTGTGAAGGCTCGAATTTGAGAGCCACAGTATCGTCTGTAGCGTCGCCAATATATTTCACTTCTACGCAAGCATTCATCAATAGCCAGCCGTCACATGGCGTTACGTTCTTACCGAGTGAAAGCATTATCTATGATACGGAATGAGGCGGGATTACTTCGAACTCGACGTGTCTAACGTCGCTTGGGTCAGCGATGAAGGGAAGCCAAAGAAGCCACGTGTTGAAATTGATTTCTACGGTCCAAGTGCTGAGTTGAAGCGACAACTCTCCAAGCCCTCTGGGGAGTATCTTGACGCAAGCGAAACAGATGTCACATTCAGACTACAGGACGATGTTAATGAATCCGACGCATCTGGTGTAGTGAGCGTGACGAACCGAATTACTGGTGACTTTATTTTAGAATTGAACCAACGTGCAGAGGACGTCCTCTCATTTATTAACGCTGCGCGTGAGTATGGAAAAGAGCAGGGAACGAACTCTGGAGAAGGGCGCTATTTGATCGATGTTCGTATCGAAGGCGATGAGATAGTGAAGTACGATAAAGAGACGTTTTTGACGTACGATGCTGAGGGCAATCTGCTTCGCTCACAGAGTCTTATTCCATCCGGCGTCGAGTTGTAAGCACTCGGCTGAATCTCAGTCTGTAATTCGAACAAACAAAGGCCCCTTTTAAATCGCGAATATTAAGAAGATATTCGCTGTAATCACCCTGTGCAAAACGTAACAGACAGGATTCGAAATCCGTTCGGTATTTCACCTGGTTGCAGTCGGTATGTCCAGAGCTACGGAGATGTCAACGCGTCATTTCACGTTATCGGGGATCATCCCGGGATACACGGTGGGTTTGATAAACAAATTCCGTTCACGGCCAAAGACTGTCGCCCGCTACTAGATGCACTTGATGCAGCAGAGTTACTCGAGAGTACGACTGAGGGTGATTTGCATCTACAGAAGACGTTTTTTTCCTACTTACACCGGTGTGAGCCGACAGAGCGTCCACCATCAGCAGCGGCATATACGGACCAGTCACGCTTATTTGATGCTGAACTTCGTGCAATTGCGCCCCATGTGCTTTTGCCAGTTGGCAAACGAGCGACCCGATATGTATTGACCAACTATTCCGCTCGGGCAAAGAAACTCGAAAGTGGCATGACCACGCTACATGCGAGGGAGGTCCCTGGAAGCGGATTTTTGATCCTCCCGATCGAGAGTCCCTCTAAGTGGGGAACGACAGAGAAGTCGCAATTGGTGACTGCGATTCAAAAAATTCGCTCCAAGGATTTCCGTCGAGAAGCTGATTTAGGTCGGTTCATCGCCGGGAATGAACCATATCTGGTTAGATGAAAATAACGTTCGTTTTATTTTCTTGCATGTAGTGATGTATTCATCATATGTTTTTCTCAAGTAGGGCCGAATGCGTGACTAGCATAGGATTTTTGTCCACAAACATTAAAATATCAGATGACGCGCGATGGGAGCTCCTAAGCGCGTCATCAAAGAACTGCGAGATTGGTGCTCTTCGCAGTGGCTTGGTCAGCCAGGGACACGATTGTGTCCCTTTTGACTGCGGGAAGCCAGTCAGTGACCCCCAGTTCTGTTCGATTCGCCCTCACGGATCCGCTCCGTGAGAAGCAAGGTGTAATCGACAGGAACTGAAATAAGCGACATCTCTCTAAACTTGCCACATTGAGTGTTGGTATGGACTGGACACGAATTGATCTCGGCGGTGAGTTGTTTGAAGGGCCGACTAACAGTTATCTTATTCAAGGAGACTCAACAGTGCTCATCGATACAGGAGTAGCGAGTGAAGATAGCATAGCAGCACTTGAGGTAGGCCTCGCAGAGAATCATACATCTGTCAACGAGATAGATGCTATCCTGCTAACACACTGGCATCCTGACCATGCAGGATATGCCGGTGTGCTTCAACGACGAGCAGGTGCGAGTGTCTACGCTCACCCGCGAGATGCACGTCGTGTTACCGCCACGGAGGGCCCACTCGCTGCTGGTCGCTCCGACCGTCGACAGGCACTACGCAAGTGGGGTGTTCCAGCAGAAGTGCGGATGGGATTAGAATCGTTTTTTGAAGATTTTAGCTTTACATTCGGTCCCCCACCGGAGATTGAGTCGGTAACTCACGGCACAGTTCTTAGCCTCGGCACACTCGATTTTGAGGTTGTTCATCTCCCAGGGCATACCGCGGGCCACGTTGGGTACTTTTTCGAGGAGAACGGCACGAACGCATTCGTCGGTGATACGCTGCTTGGAGAGTATACGCCAAACATTGGCGGAGCTGATGTCAGAGTTGAGAAACCATTGGACAACTATCTCCAGAGCTTAGAGACAATTGCTCACTCCGGCGTCCAGCAAGCACTCGTGGGACACAGAGAGATACTTGAGGACCCTATACAACGAATAGAATCGATCCAAACCCACCATCGTAATCGGAGTGAGCGAGTCGTAAGCATGATTGAGAGCGATGGCCCCTTAGATTGTTGGAGCGTGGCAAAACGACTATTCGGTGACTTGAGAGGTATCCATGCACTACACGGAACAGGCGAAGCCTTTGCACACCTCCAGCATCTCGAGACAGGGGGCATTCTTCGCTCAGACATCACTGCCGAGAGGACATATCGCTATCATCATGAGTCAAAGAGCCCGACGGTAGATTCCATTTTTGAACAACGAAATACTGAAACAATGTGATGCTATATCTATAACATGGAACTACGGGTCATAGAGAAGACTGACGAAGAACTCCGGATTGAGATTGCGGGTGAAGATCATACATTTATGAACGTCATCAAAGGAGCACTGCTCGAAACGGATGGAGTGGTCGCGGCGACGTATGATATGAATCCAGAACAGTCTGGAGGTCAGGTTGAACCGATTCTCTCGATTCAGACAGACTCGAACGTCGACCCACTTGACGCGTTGGGCGATGCGTCACGGTCCGTCCAGATCACTGTCAATGACTTCACTTCTGCGTTTGAGGCCGCACACTGACCCACACCGATTACTGGAGAAATGATTCGACCTCGATAGAACGTGACCGATTAAGCTCTCTTGACAAATCACTTCCCACAGCCTGGCTTTCCGTTTCTCATAACCGAGGTGCAATACGCCTCGCGTCATCCAGTAAGACACTTATGCAGTCGGCACAGTCCAGTCGATTCGCCGACCGACTCGCCTGGCATAAATCGAGAAGCATGAATCTATGTCACATACCGACACAAAGGCTTCAATCTCTGCTCGTTCCGAACGCGTGATCAAGTTAGATTCTGACTTGGACGCCACGGTCATTCAAATACTGCTTAGTTTCCTCAATCGAATATTCATCAAAGTGAAAAATTGAGGCCGCAAGACCAGCATCTGCATCCGCCTTTTCGAATACTTCATACATGTCCTCAGGCCCTCCACAACCAGACGAAGCGATAACCGGAGTGGAGACTGCTTCACAAATCGTTGAAGTGAGTTCTATATCGTATCCATCTTTAGTCCCATCTGTATCGATTGAATTGACGAATAGCTCGCCTGCCCCCCGCGATTCAGCAGTCTGTGCCCACTCAATCGCATCGGTCTGTGTGCCCTCACGGCCACCCTTCATCGTACACTCAAACCAGCACGATTCTCCGTCGATGGTGTGGTAGTATTCGCCCTGCTCATCGTACTGGCGACGCGCGTCAATTGAAATGACGATACACTGAGAGCCAAATGCCTTGGCACCTTCATTGATCAGATTCGGGTTCTCTAATGCAGCTGTATTGATCGACACTTTATCTGCACCTGCGCGAAGAGTTTGTTTGATGTTTGCTTTACTCCGGATTCCTCCGCCTACCGTGAGTGGAATGAATATTTCCTCTGCAACGGTGCGAACTGTTTCAAGCATGGTTTCTCTTCCTTCTGCTGATGCGGTGATATCGAGAAACACAAATTCGTCAGCACCCGCCGCATTGTAGGCCTTCGCCATCTCCAATGGGTCGCCAGTGTGCTTCAGGTCTTCAAAATTTACCCCTGTGTACACTGCAGGGTTCCCCTCATCGTTGATATCAACATCGATACAGGGGATAACACGCTTTGTGAGCATCTCTATGATGAGATAGACGGTACCCATGTTTGATAATTTCGAGTGATACATTACTCATGGCATGTTTCTCAGCGATTCGAAGGAAATCCGTTCATGATAACAGAGAGTATAGTTTGGAGTCACCATGATCATCGGAACTCTACGACTTCCCTTTGACCCTGTGGGGCTCGTCCCGCGGATTGTAAGTATAATGTACTCATACCACATTAAAGTCAGTATGGAACCACAGTCACAATCCGACCAGTATCACCGAGTAACTGCACCGATGCAATCGTTTCAGCATAATCACGTCGTAGGTGGGCTCATTGCGCTGCTCATTGGACTCGTTATTGTTCTTGCAATCCCACTGCTACTGTAGCTCACTGTATACGCTCATATAATGGCTCATTCAGGCCTGAAGTTGCAAGTATTGTCTGAGGAAGGCATACACCGATATTTTTCTGTGGCACCGAATTGAGCTGCAACGGAACTATCCAGTCATGAAAAATTGTCTGCAAAAACGTGACGGAGACTGGTAAGTTCCTCATATGAGAAGGAACAACGTGAATCAGGGGTCTGAATCGAAAGGTGCCCATCATCTTGGACGGCGCCCAACTCAATTACTGGAGCTATGTCGTCAAACACCGTCTTGACGGCTGCCGGGTCAGTTGTCTCGATGACCGCACGACCGGGGGTCTCAGTGAAGAGCATTGTTGGTGAGGAGAGCGAGACTGATAATCCGGTCTCAGGCGTTATCATCTCTGCAAGCGTCACGAGGAGTCCACCATTGCTAATGTCGTGTGCGCTCTTCGTGCTTGGTTGTCTGGCTATCTCTGTGATTGCATTCAGACGCGCCGCTGGGTCAGGTGGGAGCTCTGGGAATGCATCTTGTCCACCAGTCACATCTAAGAGTGTTGAGCCGCCAAGAGAGTGATTCAATTTCCCGATTAATACTGCGGTCCCTTCGCCGCTGAAGTGTCGTGGCGGACAATCAAATCCCGATTTTGTCCCAACGAGAGCGGCAGTTGGCGTCGGTGGGATTGGGCCAGTTGACGAATCATTATATAGCGAGACGTTTCCGCCAACGACAGGAATCGAGAGTTCATCGGCCATCGTCGCCAACCCATCAACGGTTTGTCTGAACGCTTCATATACCGGTGGTTTCTCCGGATTTCCGCCGTTCAGGCAGTCCACCGCAGCGATCGGTGTTGCAGCTTTAATTGCCACGTTGATTGCGTTCTCTAGCATTACTGCTCGTGCGCCTTCGTAGGGTGCACTGTCTGTCCACAAGGGGACCGAGCCACTACTCATGGCGACCCCCGTGCCGGTTTCGTGGATGGCTAAGAGAGCAGCATCATCACCAGGCTTTCGAGCTGTGCGGAGTCCGACCTCATGATCATATTGGCGGTACACCCACTCTTTAGAGGCAGTACTGGGATCGCTCAATACTGCTTCTGCAGCGTGTTGCAGGTCGAAATCTGGGACATCCTCCGTCGACACTGGCTTAGAGATGCCCTCAAGATCGTTCATTGGAGCTCCATCGGCAAGCAATTCAGCGGGAACGTCAACGACAGTTTCACCATTAAATTCACAGACATAATTTCCCTCTGTGACACTGCCGATAGTCGAACATCCAAGATCGTATTTGTCTGCAATTTGCATGACAGTCTCAACATCTGGTGGGCGGATTTCATAACACATGCGCTCTTGAGACTCCGCTAACAGTATCTCACGAGCGTTCATTTGCGGTTCACGTTGATGGACTGCATTCAAATCAACATGTGCGCCGTAATTACCTTTATGGACCAGTTCTGCGGAGGCACCACCAAGCCCGGCTGCGCCCAAGTCCCGTGCAGCCTGGATGACGTCCGCATCAAGTAGTTCCTCGTTCGCCTCAATGAGTCGCTTCTCTGCATATGGATCTCCAACCTGCACTGCCGGTCTATCCTCAGTCGCAGCGTCGTCTGAGAGATCTTCACTGGCGAAGGATGCCCCACCGAGTCCATCACGTCCTGTCGGATTTCCAACAATCATCAGTCGATTACCGGCCGTTGTTGCCTCGGCCGTCACAAGCCTGTCAGCTGTGACCAGACCAATACATGCAACATTGACAAGAGGATTTCCCTCATATCCTGGGTTGAATTCAACGCTGCCTGTGACTGTCGGAACGCCTATCGCATTGGCATAATCTGCGATTCCCTCGATCACGCCGTTGAGTAAGTACTGACTATGCTCGCGATCGAAAGGGCCAAAATACAACGAATCTGCCAGCGCTATCGGGTAGGCACCCATTGAGAGTGTATCGCGCACAATCCCTCCGACACCTGTTGCTGCCCCATCATATGGGTCAACGTATGATGGATGATTGTGGCTTTCAATCCCCATCGTCAGATAAAACGGGGTCTCAGTGGCCGTGTCCTCTGTCGGGAGCTCAACAACGGCTGCGTCGTCGCCGGGGCCAATAACGACGTCTTCACCTGTGCTCTCGAATGCTGCAAGGAGTGGCTGTGACGAACGATATGCACAGTGTTCACTCCAAAGATTTTCAAACAGTGCCGCCTCGGCTGGGCTCACACCCCGGTCAAGAGCAGCCTCAATTACGCGACGGTCAGCGTTCGACAAGGCCATATATACTTACATGTGAACAGACGGTCTTAATCATCTTTCTGTGTGACACAGAGTATACCGGGGTGTTTTTTTATCTGGTGAGAAATATAGAAACGTGTTATCGGTCGAACTCCACGCGCATTCTGCACTCTCCTATGACGGTCGTGACCCTGCAGAACTACTGCTCCAGCAGGCGTCAGCCGTTGGGCTCGACGCGTTGGCGATTACCGATCACGATAGAATCGAAGAGAGCCTGCGGGCAGCATCGCTCGCTCCGGAATATGGCTTGATTGGCATCCCTGCAATGGAGATATCGTCTGCAGCGGGTCATATTCTTGCATTCGGTATCACCGAGCGAATTCCTGCAGATCTTTCTTATGCAGAGACACTCGACCGTATTCATGATCAAGAGGGAATTGCTGTCATCCCACACCCATTTCAATCATCACGACATGGCGCCGGGTCAAAAGTGCCTGAAGCCGACCTGGTTGCTGCAGATGCTATCGAGGTATACAATTCGCGACTGTTTACCGGCCGGGCAAATCGGAAGGCTGAGGCATTTGCTCAGCGTGAAGACATGGCGATGACCGCTGGCAGCGATGCGCACATTGGTGAGATGGTTGGACAGGCCGTGACTGAAGTTCGGACGACGAAACAGTCTGTTCGGGCGATTTTAGATGCGATCGCCAGAGGGGAAACCACTGTCTCTGGAACAAAGACTCCGTGGCGGATCTCATTTCGCCAGTTCGGTGGTGGAATCAAGCGTCGAGTGATACGGACGATCTCTGAACTCGTATAAATGTCGTATCCATTGACACGATTTACCGCAAGTGAGACACTGGTTGACGGAGCCCCGGTCAAACCCTTCCGGAACGGCACTGTGTTAGATACAGCTCTTACTGGGTTCGATGGGTTTGCGGGGGTTGTTGATGAGCACGCATACCGTGATGTGCTTGGGCGGAGGCCATTGTTTCGTGAAGCCGAATCATCTACATGGGCATTCGTTCCGAGGGTACTTGATGATCCAATCGTCATCCCTCCAGGCTATGCTGGGCCACTTCAGGATGCATCCCCAGACGCGTCGAGACAAACCCCACCCAGACGAGAGGCATTAGATGCTCATGAAGCGCAGAAGCGAGTGACTGATGTCATACAGTCTGAGATATTGACTGATAGAGTTTACCGCTCAAAAACGTCGTCAGGTGATGAGTTCACCCCCGCAGTCGCGTTTTCAGGCGGCATCGATTCCAGTATAGTGGCACTTAGTGCACCTGAGGCACCATGCTATGTCGCAGGGTTTCCCAATAGTCACGACCGCACAGCAGCACGGTCGGCCGCGACGATATTGGACCGGTCGCTGACCGAGATAGAGCTCACCCACGAGACGATCATCTCGTCTATTGAACCGATTGTCACCGCAACCGGCCGGTCAAATCCGATGGACCTGGCAATTGCGATTCCATTGTATGTTACCGCCAAGAGGGTCGCTGAGGATGGGCACACCCATCTCCTTTTGGGACAAGGTGCAGACGAGCTATTTGGAGGGTATGCCAAGGTCGCGAACGCGGCAGATGACCCCCGCGTTGAAGCAGACACCATTCGCGAGGCTCGATACGAGATGATATTATCTATCCCTTCTCAGGCGATTCGTGATGTCTTAGCGATTCGAGCAGGCGGTGTTGAGCCTCTTACCCCGTTTTTATCAGATACAGTTATTCAGGCTGCTCTGACCCTTCCGGGCGTGTTAATCGCCACGAGTGAACGACGAAAAATTGCACTTCGGGACGCATTAACCGAACGACTCTCGAACGACGTTCGAACGCGCGATAAGAAGGCGGTGCAGTACGGGACATATGTTGCTCGCGAGCTTGATCGATTAGCGAGACAAGCGGGTTTCAAGCGCCGGATGGACAATCATGTGCAACAATACATTGACCATCTGATCGATGAGTAGTATTCTCACGATCTGAAGCTCGCCTGTTATCATCTGAGTGTCGTATCTCGGACCACAGGAGTACGCTCATCTATCGATTGTTTCACAGACAGTTTCAAACTCTACAGGCGGAGCAGGCGGGGTGGCTCTCGACTGGAACCGACAATTCCTATTTCGGTTTCGGTTTCCGTCTCAAGGCTTCTCTGTGACCCTAAGGCAGTTCACCGACGGGACTGGCGTTTCACTCGTGCTCGCTCGAGTGAGTGCGTGCCATCTCGATCGCCTCGCAACCGATTGCTGCTGTATCGGCGTCTAAAGATGAAGATTCGAGTGCCTCACGGTCGTACCATTGCCAGACCGAGGGATCAGCTTCATTTTCGCCCTGGGGGTTAATCTGTCGAGAGTGAACAACAGCGAAGTAAATATGATCGATATGTTGGTGACTCACGTTCCCGTCATTATCGACAGTCACGTCATAGAGCAGTTGATACTGTGGCTGAGGAAGCGATGTCCCGGCCGGTATCTGTAATTCTGGACGCTCGCTGAGAAGTGCTGGCTCAAGCCCCGTCTCCTCATAAACCTCTCGGAGTGCAGCCTCATGCGGAAGTTCATCACGGTCGATGTGGCCACCAGGCGGGATACGAATGCCAAGTTCCTCGTGAGCATGGAGTGCGGTCGCGTCGCCCTCAACGATATATACAGTTGCAGTGAAATGGCGGGTTGTCTCCATATGAGCACTTCAGTGTCCGACATACTACGTCTTGGGTTAATCACAGTACAGGCTGGCAACATCGAAACGCTTAGTCTTCAAACCCGACAGGTATGGAACATGAGTGACGAGCCTGTAAATGAAGAGACAGTCAAACACGTTGCTGAACTCGCTCGGATTGAACTAGCTGATGATGAGGTGGATCGGTTCGCTTCGCAGTTCGATACCATTCTGTCGTATTTTGAAGCGCTTGATGAAGTTCCTGAGGTCGACCGCGAGCCGCCGCTGGTTAATGTGATGCGCGCTGATACGGTTGAGACTGGCCTCAGTCATGACGAAGCAACGCAGAACGCAGACGAGACTGAGGATGGATTTTTCAAGGGTCCTAACGTCTCCTAATGAGTTATAACGCCTTTATCACTGAGACAGACATCCGTGAGTCGGACGATGGGCCACTCGCTGGGCAGAGAGTGGCAATTAAGGATAATATCAGTACGGCCGGCACCCGGACTACATGCGGGTCAGCGATGCTGGAGTCGTATGTCCCCCCATATGATGCGACAGTGATCAAACGACTGAAACAAGCAGGGGCACACATCGTCGGAAAAACAAATATGGATGAGTTTGGCATGGGTGGGACGACTGAAACGTCTGCTTTTGGAGCGACAAAGAATCCCGTGGATGAGACCCGGGTTCCGGGGGGATCCTCGGGAGGGTCAGCCGCTGCCGTCGCTGCGGGAAAAGCCGATATCGCCCTTGGGTCAGACACTGGAGGATCAGTTCGAAACCCAGCCGCTTTCTGTGGTGTTGTTGGACTGAAGCCAACGTATGGTCTCGTTTCACGGTATGGACTCGTTGCCTACGCGAACTCGCTCGAGCAGATCGGACCGATTGGCCAGTCAGTCAGCGATGTTGCAGCCCTTCTTGATATTGTCGCTGGTGTAGATCACAATGATGCAACGACGAGATACGATGCTCATCATGACGGGGCGACTCACCCAGGCAAAAACACAGAGTATCAAGCTGCTGTTGGTAACTCAGCCTCATCTCTTACCATCGGCGTTATTCGAGAGTTAGTTGAGGGGGCAACGACTGGGGTAACCGAGCAGTTCAACGCGGCACTCGAGACTCTCCGGTCTGTCGGAGTTGATATCGTTGACGTCTCACTCTCATCACTCGAACATGCAGTTCAGGCATACTACGTCATCGCGATGTCAGAGGCATCATCAAACTTGGCTCGGTTCGATGGCGTACGGTATGGGCCTGAGACTGCAGAGAATGGAAATTGGAATGAAACATTCGCGGACGTCCGAGAGAGAGGCTTTGGTGAGGAGGTGAAGCGACGAATCCTGCTGGGGACATTTGCACTCTCGGCAGGGTATCAAGACAAATACTATACCAAAGCACAGGATGCTCGTGCATGGGTTGCTCAAGACTTTGATGAGGCGTTTGAGCGCGCAGACCTGCTTGCAACACCAACGATGCCTGTTACCCCACCACCGATAGGTGAGAGTCTCGATAACCCACTCCAATTGTACTTGATGGACGCCAATACTGTGCCAGTTAATCTTGCTGACCTTCCTGCTATATCCGTGCCTGCTGGAAAGCATGATGGGCTCCCTGTTGGATTACAATTAATTGGCCCGCAGTTTAGCGAAGAGACATTGTTAGCGGCGGCTGGGACGGTCGAATCTTTGAGCAATTAATGTAGCCTCAGGCTCTCTTAGCAACTTCTTCAACCACATCAATCTGTGAGAACAGGACAACATGGTCACCAGGAGAGACAATTGTATCGCCACGAGGAGCAATAAACTCATCATCCCGAGTCACGGCACCAAATACAACGCCAGCAGGGAGATCACTCACCGCCTCTCGTATTTCACGACCAGCAAGCACGCTGTCGGTATCCACTTCTATCTCCAGTACTTCTGCTTTGTTTGACCCAATCACTGCAACATTCTCAGCGCCACCCTCCCGTGTAAACCGAGTTATCTCCTCAGCAACAAGCTCGCGAGGGTTGATTCCGATATCGACTCCAACCGCTTCAAACAGGCTTACATATTCCGATGTATCAACGACCGCAACTGTTCGGTCAACGCCGACTTGTGAAGCAAGCAGTGAGATGAGCAGATTTTTTTCATCCGAATCAAGCGCGGTCACAAGGACGCTAGCATCACCGATATGTTCGCGTTCAAGGAATTCTACATCAGTGGCATCAGATTCCATCACCACGGTGTTTGAGAGTTCGTTTGCCAATTCACGTGCACGAGTCGGGTCGCGCTCAACTAACCGAGGACGATACCCTTGGTTTTGTAACAGTCTCGCAACGTGAAATCCAATTTCTGACCCTCCAATGATGACAACTTCACCAGTCGATGTAGTGGTTGTCGGATTAGCTGTTGTAGCAAACTGTTTGACGCTCTCTGGAGACCCGATGACAACCACATGATCTTGTATCTGGAGCGCCGTATCGCCACGCGGGATCTCAACATCTCCATCTTTTAACACAGCAGCAAAGGTCAATCCAGAAAACTGATCGGCCTCTTCAACCGTCTGCCCTGCCAGTGGGCTCGACTCATCAATCTCAAACTCTGCCATTTGGACTTCACCATTCGCAAACGGGTCTACATCACGCGCTGCAGGAAGCCCGATGGTGCGGACAATCGACTCTCCAGCTAACAGATTCGTACACACCATGAAGTCGACACCAAATGCACGGTCTGACCGTTGCCATGTCCGAAGATACTCTGTATTTTTGACTCGTGCGATTGTGAATGCACCGCCAATCGCTTCCGCCGTAGAGCAGACAATAATATTCGTCTCGTCGTTATCTGTGGAGGCAATAATGATATCAGCTTCCTCGACACCAGCCTCTTCAAGTGTTCCAACAGCAGTGCCATCACCTTCAAGCACCAATGCGTCGAGAGAGTATCTTAAGTCCTCAATTCGGTTCGCATCCCGATCAATTACCACAACCTCGTGTGTTTCAGTGAGATTGGCTGCAATGCTTGACCCAACCTGACCAGCACCGATAATCACAATCCGCATTGTCTGATCTCCTGAGTCATGTACTTCTGGTATATTGGCCTGTCCGCAGGTAATTCTCTTTCGGCATAGATAATCCAGACTCGTTACCCTGCTCACTCGGCCTGCAAGACGAACGAAAACGTCTCACGCGTGAACAACGATCGCTTTCACGGAAACAACGCTGGAACAACTGGGAGAAACAACGGTTGACATCCTCACCGCGCTGAAGCGCGAGGATTCCCACGGTACCGCGCCGCTGAGTTGGGATATTGTGGTTTACGACGTTACCTGTTCTTGAGGCGCGAATGCGCCAGTTTCCTTGTTAAACAAGAACGTCGATGGCTGTGCCAACCAGCCGTGACTCCTATTCACCGACAAATTCGGTGAACTCGGAGATACTTTGTGTCGGATGTTCTCGGCACCGTTCACGTCTGCGTTTGCCGCCGTCCCACACTCATCGCACACGTATAACCCACGCTCGACGCGGTTCTCATCCCGCTTGCGACCACAGCATGAACACGACTTTGACGTGTCGCGCTCAGGTACGTCCTCAACCGTGATGCCTTCCATCTCTGCCTTATAACTGAGCAGTTCAGTGAACCGGTCGAACGCCCACGAGTGCAAGTCGAGATTGCCGTGTGAACCCCAGTTCTTTGACTCGGTATCTTCATCCTCCTCACGGATACCGGAGAGATCACCGATCACAATTGTTCCGACGCTCCCCTCGACACACCGCTGAACAATCTGTTTCGAGAGCGTGTGGAAGTAGTGAGAACGACGCTCCGACTTCCTGTGGTTCAGCCGGGTTGCTTGCTCAGAGCACGAATCGTCACACTGAGCGAGCCGCTTGCTGAAGTAGTAGTCATCCTGCTTCAGACAGTTGAGCGGGTACAGCTCGCTGTGACCGTCCTCGTATGCCAACGCGGCAAAGTTGGGAATACCGAGGTCGATGCCGACACTCTGATCGCCGGGCGACTCAGATATGTCAACTTCCACCTTACAGACGAAGTGGAGTTTCCATTCATTGCCTGTCCAAACCGCCCTCACTTGTTGGACGTTCTCCACGGCAGAGAGGTTGACGTCGGGCCGAGTTTGGAATTGACAGAGAATGAAATCCGACCAGTATTCTTTGAGATTCGATCCTTTAGAGAGTCGGACGCGGTTGTACTGAGTGTCGAGTTTGAAGCCGGCGGCTTTGAACGTGACCGTCGAACGCGGATGTTTGTGGTTGCGTTTGCGGTAACGGGCGGATTCGCTTTCGTGTCTCCATGACGTCTGTTCCCGTACCAACCACTAAACGCCTCAGCGAGTTCTTGAAGGACTCGCTGTGCTCAATGAGCGAAGCTCATTGGCATCACGAGACGGCTTTGCCGTCTCGAACGAACTTGACTGCGAATGCAGGTCATCATAGCGTTCGTGATTCTTGAGGTAGGTGGTGAGTTCGTTGTGATTTGGGATGTGACCGATCTCGTCCCAAATCCGACCGCATGTCCACCGTCCGACGTTCCAGAGTTTTGAGGCTGCGAACCCGAGGGCATCAAGATCGTCAGACACCCGTGACTGATTCCGAATGGAAGCAGTGTAGGTGCGAGTGACGACCCATTTTACCATACGCAATCTATGTCGGTAAAATTACTTGAATGTGTGGATTACCTGCGTGGAATATCCCGTTGTAGCATCGAACCATGGATTGTGTCGGGGTTGTCGGATTCATCCCCGCGCTGAAGCGCGAGGCTTTCTTCTCGATTCTCCGTAAACTAACCCCACCCTCACCGTCTGTCTGCCGCGTCGAAATGTTGAGGTCGAACTCGTCAGTGGCCGCGTCGACCGAAGCGTCCTCTCGCAGAACTGTTAGTTCTCGGAGAGTACGTACCGCTCGTATGGCGTTGGACTGTCTGCCGGGAGAACGAACGACGGTTCGAATCGGCCCTCAACAGTTGCCAGCGACACCTTGTTCCGGTAGAACGTCGCGTCGCTCGTCGAAAGCGGCGAGTTTCACGACGGCGGTTCAACGCACGCCGATCATTTCAGGGAGTGCCCGACGGCACTTATGAGCTCGGGAGTCGATCGCAGTGTGGCGGTTGTGTCCTACTATGTCGGTTTCCTCTCCGACCGACTCGCTCACTCCGTTTGCTCCTTGAGCTCAGGGACTCCACCTCGAAAATGCTGAACATAGCTGAGTACCACCAGCAAGTCAAGCAGAAACGCGACGGCTTCCTGCACAAGCTCTCGAACTACTCTGCTACTGAGCACGACGTGGTTGCCGTTGAGGATTTGAATGTGAAGTCGATGCTGGAGTCCGTTAGAAACATTCGGAATATGGTTTCGGCAGCGTCGGACACGTTCACTACATCGCTTGCATACAACTGCAACGCGAAGGAACGCACTTTGTCGAAGTAGAACCAGCAGGCATGACCAAGGAGTGTGCCTCCTGTGGGTGTCGAATCAGACAAACCGTTGTGGGTCCGAGAGCATTCGTGTCCTGCTCGTGGCTTTGGGATGGATAGGGATGCCAACGCCGCAATCAATATCTTATCTCGCGGTTTTGAAAAGGGTGGGATAATCCAAAGATACAATGCCCGTGGAGATTGCGTTCGGTCTGTTTCCTTCCTCTGGTCAGAGGTTGTGGATGAAAACCGCGTTCGTGAGAGGCCATCTCACGGTTAGACGCCGTCTGAGACCGTCATCGAAACAGGAAGCCTCTAAAAAGACGGCGAGTAGGCAGGGGGTCGTTCACCGAATCATCAAAATAGTAATCTAATCATCTACAGAGGAAACAAGCTGAGTGCCTCAGGTCGTCTGGAAGTCGAAGATGTGAGTTCCCGTATGATCTCTGCGCCTGAAGCCACCTGAGAGGGTGAAGCCGACACCGGTGGATCATTAACACATGTGCGAGAAGTACAGTCAGAAAATCCGAAGATGGATTGCAAACCTCGATCCAACGCTGACGCGTGTTTGGAAATTCGACTCCTCTCGAAATCGCTCGGTGTGCGACAGGAGTTGTGTTGTCGGGTCGTTGTCGCTATGGAGGGAGTTCTACGAACACAGCGAGCGTTCGGGTGTCGATTTCCAGTCAACCTATTCGGGAAGGTCAAGAGGAATGAGATTCGCCTGCTGGTGTGGTGCAGAGCCCGAGCATGAAGCCGTTAGGGCTTATTCTCAGCAGAGCCGTGGAGAAAATTAATCAGATGGTCTCTGAGTTGTGATATTCATATTCACTGGACGCGGTTCCCCTTCAAGATCAGCGACAACT
>JAQCNF010000123.1 GCA_028275165.1 Haloquadratum sp. | reverse complement strand
AAGTGGCAGGACACAAGTAGGTTTTCACATGAGAGTCAGACGAAGACGAAGACGACGGCTGAGTTCGATTCTCCTGGTGCTGGTGACACTCACAGTTCTCGCAAGCGTGGCACTGCCAGTGTTTGCGGCTGGAACGGTGACCGCACAGCAAAGCAATACCACGGCAACGGCAACAGCAACACCGACAGCGACGCCTGCTGGATCTGGGAGCGGGGACGGGGGCGGAAGCCAAGTGGACGTCTGTCCAAATCCACAACGACCACAGATGTCTCAGCAGCGGGTCTATGCACCCCAGCCAACGATTACAGCCGGTGAACCGGCTCGAATTGACGGGGGATTCCTGCTTGAGAATGGCATCACCTGTCCGGTGGAGGTCCGTGTCGTACTTCGGGTTCCATCAGGGATGACAATCACAGGTGGGAGCGACTGGCAAAGTGCCGGTGCTGGGTTGGTGTCGACGACATTTACTGTCCGGCCTGGTGGAGGAGTCAAAGACGTCTCGGCGAATGTGTTTGCAAGCAGAGAAATCGGTGAAGCCAGGGTGACGAGTGACTTCTCGTACTTCCCAGTCGGTCATCCAGAGTTGAAAAGCGAAATTGACGGGACGACGATGGTCTTTGACGTCGAAGAACCAAATCCACCACCAGAACCAACATTAACTGATACCCCAACAGACACAGCCACAGGCACAAGCACAAACGCTGGCGCACCTGGATTCAGTATCATGAGTGCGCTGACTGCAGTTGTTTTAGTGGCACTGCTGGCGGCGGCAGGCTGGCGTGCGACCTAACTGACATTTCAGCTTGGGATCCGTGTAAGTCTCAGTCTGTGTGAAGGCTGCGTCCTGGTAATGTCTTTTCGGACATGGCTGAGCTCGATTGTAATCCTGTAGAACCAGTTGTCGCTAACGTGACAGTAGCCAGAAGAGATTTAGGTGATACAATAGCAAAGGGGGGCACTCTGTTGCTGCAAGAATCAGCCAGGGCGATTCATCATAGCTTGCCACTTCTCACATACACCGCCATCACCTGAGTATCCTCATGTCAGTTTGAATGCAGCGCTTCCTCTCCTTTCGCAAGGCCAGTGTGGAGATATTCTTCGTACTGAGAGGAAGCTGCTCTCTATGTTGCTTTCGCCCCCTACACCGTCGTCGCGGCGGGCAAGCTTGGGATTGTTCAAATCATCCGCTGAGCATTGCTACGTGTGGTCCCCCACAGAGCTTGTATGATGCTCACAGACGGTTTCTACGATGATCGTCGTATGTGGCCACATATACCGTGATATTGTACACTTTCCTGCAATTCCTGAGTTTGAGCTCTTTTCATATATGTCACTTGTGCACTGCAGTACACACTTGATTGTTTTTTCCGCCGGCATCCATTACGCTCATTATGTTTCAATTTTCGTTGGCGGCTAAGAGCTTGAGTTGTATATTCGCTCAATCCAGTAAAGTATCTGACTTTGGCCTGAGATTCGGCCAGTCATAATACGACTAAATAATTGGCCGCAGGTCACTTGTCCTTCGGCTGAGAGATCAGCCAGCATCATTTTGTCGGATGTTTCTCTAACGGAGTAGAATATGGGTTGCCCAAGATTCCACCGTCGCCATCGGCCGTCAGTCAATCATAGACTTTTGCGATGGTGACTAAGCAATGGCTCATTGATTTGATACTGTTCATTCTTGATCGGCTCCCCTGAGCTCAACTTGAAAAAGAGCTACTCCCGGAACATTGCTAAGACCGGCTGTCATGAATATGGCTCGCGTATCAGTCGCCAGTTACCGTGGAAGTGACTCTTTTTGAATATACGCTCCAAGCTTCAGCGGGTCTCATCTCAAATAGTATCTACAGGGCCGTGAAACGCTGACGGACACGGTTTGAAATATATTGAACACGAGCAGCATTTCCTTGTTATCCTCAACGAGCCAGTTTTTGAGATCATAGACGTACTGAAAATCATGATGTTGACGATTCGGGAGGTCTGCTCGAGTGACCAGAACATCCTTGTCTGGGTTCCGTGAACACGAAGCAAATGAATGAACCGACCGATCCGGACACTTCCCCGCTCTTCGAGACGAAAGAATTCGACGAATCATCTGTATTCACGCCGAAAGTGTTGCTCAACAGCGCCCGGCGACAGAAGGAGCTCCCAGAGCACTCGGTTCCAGAGATTTGTATTCTTGACCCGGATGGAGACATCGTCCGCCAGCTGACGGCCACTGGAGAAGCACACAAGGATGAACTGTGGCCCGGCTATCACACCAATCTCTACCGGTTCGAACAAAATGATGAAGAATTCGGTATCGTGGGATGCGCCGTTGGGGCGTCATTCGCTGTGCTACTTGCGGAACAACTGTTCGCTGCTGGCTGCCAGTTTCTGATAAGCGTCACCTCCTCAGGGCAGATTGTCCCAAAGGACAATCCGCCCTACTTCGTGCTCATCGACCGTGCGCTGCGGGACGAAGGAACGAGTCATCATTACCATCCAGCCGGTCGTTATGCGACTCTCGATGACGAGCTTCGCGCTTCGATCGAAGAGGCGTGTAAAACCGTGTCCCGACCTGTTTACACAGGAGCAACGTGGACGACAGATGCCCCATTTCGGGAAACACAGACTGCAATCGAACGTGCTCGGTCAGACGAGATTCTTGCCGTCGAAATGGAGGCAGCAGCACTCTATACGTTCGCTCGCGCTCGAGATCAGCCAGTTGTTTGCTTTGCGCATGTGACCAATCATATGGGGCAGAGTGAGGAAGATTTCGAAAAAGGCGAGGCAGACGGGAGTCGAGATGCATTGGAGGTGATTGATGCAGCGGCTACCACTTGGAGATCGTTAGATTGAGCTCCCTACTACAACCTGTATGCAGTAAAAATCCGAGTGCAGACGTGCCGAATGGGTGGCATAGACCGGTGATATCATCTCGCCGACCGTCGTGGGAAAATCGAGAGCGCGCTACTCGCGTATGAGGCCCGTGGTGACGAGTGTTATACTGCCGCACTCACTCCGTCCGAATCTTGGAAATCGCCACCAAATCGAGAGCCTTTCTGACTCGCATCCCGCCCAGTGTCTTGTGTTGTATTTAACTAATCAACCTGTGGCGATTTGTGCGGGGTGACAGAGCTGACAGACACACAACAGCTTGTCTCACAGGTGCACCTTTGTATTTACTTCGCGGTTGCGTTGTTCCCATCGATTCCAATCCCGATACTCACAGTCCCCTACCAACTCTCCGGGCCCACTCTGAAGCAAACTATCGAGACCTGCATCGCACCGCGCTGAACGCAATCCAGATTGGTCCCGTAGAGCAGGAGTCGTTCACGTGAACAGAACCGAGAACGAGTCTATACTGAAACGGTATTTTGTCGGGAACACCTCATCGCCACTGCGACACAGAAAGTCGCATGTGACCTGACCCAGCGGGTGGGAACACTTAGGCTCTATGTGACCACTCAACAGCATGTGATGGGTGTCTGGCCCAGAGAGTTGCTACCCACACTCAGGCCACTCACGGTAAACCGACATCGGTGAGGCCCACCGAAATACACTAGCCTGCCCACACTCTCCGTTGGGCGCACTGAAATCGGTACCCATTGCACAACATCAGCAGACTGACGTCGCCCATGAACTGAAGAATGGAAAAGTGAAATCAACTCCTCATACCCAGTTAGTATCAGTGGCAGTACGGTAGGTGCTCGTCCAAATATGATTTGCATGACAGTCAGTTCAGGATTCAATTGACGCGAGAGAATGATGAATCACGGCATCAGTTGGCTCAACCCGACGGTTCGATAGCCTGAATCGAGTGTCAGGCGCTACTGTGCATCAGGACACGTGGACGTGAATACATGTTTTCGGCCTCGTTGAAATCCTCAGTTAGTCAAGAGTCTTGGCTATCGTGTTGAGTACAGAAGATGAGTCTGAGACGGAGCGATCATGATAGAGGCAGCTGTGAGGTCATTTGATGGGTGAATAAACACGTTCACATAGATGTCTTATCGCCACCCACCCCTCACAAACCGCTATCGATCAACAATGCACTCCCCTGAGTTCGGTCCACCGTTCGCACTACATCCTTACCAGTTGCCCGCAGTCGTGAGGATTCGAATCTGAGATGTCAAAGTCACAGATGGAGCTGATACATTCAACGGTGCACTGGAGAGAGCAACTTAATTATTGATCTCCCGGACTCCATGGCTCAGCAACCGTCGTCTGTGGCAAACTCAATGTTTGGGCGTTTCGACTGAAAAATGAAGATCACCTCCAGATGTATCGGAATCACGCACCGCTAGACGAAGAACGATGAGGGCGATACGCTTGTGCCCACTCTGGGATGCGACAATCGAGGCGTTGAACCCGCGCTTCGACGGATGGATGTGTGGCGAACAAAGAGAATCGAAGCGATCGGTTTGCTTTCCAAGGCACTGGACCAGCAATATCTTCATGATTCTCACCGGTTGCGGTGGCTGCAATTGTATACAGAGCTGTTGCCAGTGAGTGTGCAGATACAATCGTCGTCGCGTACATGTCGGCATCAAACTCCTCTTGCCGATTGGCGTATCGTGACACCGACAATGCGAGCGGTTCAGCACCGAGTCCGAGCACGTAACGAAGTCGGACGAGGCGCCGGTCTGTAGAGAGCGCCATTAGAAAAAAGAGCAGACTCCCTCCGATTGCGACGGGCGGTGATTGCCCAACCAGTGCGACGGTCCAGAAGACCCCAAATCCGACCCCCTGTGGAAGCAACGCTCGTATTGCATCAGTGTGTATATTCCGCCCAAGATGTCCAATTTCGTGGGCGAATATCGCTTTTAATTCTTCTGGACCAAGGAGTGACCGAAGTAGCGGATCAACGGCGATAACTGGCTTTTCATCAACGAATCCTGCTGCGGCACCGGGGGTATCCATTTCAACCATGACAAGCCGTGGGACGGGACGTCCTGCTTGTTCACAGACACTAAAGAGCGCGTGACGGACGACGGACGAACACTGTTTCTCTGAGGGTGGGACACTGCGCTCAACAAAGACGTTGGCTCCAGAACGCCAGCCATCGTACGTGATAGCTGACCAACCAACGACGACGAGAATCAGCCCGATGGATGGCACGCCGGTCCGGTACAGCTGTAACAGAACTATTCCGTTTATACTCAGCAGAATTCCGACAGCTCCGAATACGCGATACATTGTTTGCCGTCTGAGCAGGGGCAACTGTACCATTGAAACCGCTTCGTATTGATGGAGCCGATAGTATATGTCGTTCGGTCGCCGTCACCTGCTGATATACCCTGCACAAACACTCTCAAGATGCCGAGATGGATATCCAGTTCAGACGTACAACAGTGGCACCATTACCATAGCCCCAGCAAACATTCCACCCGCGGATGCGGTGGCCGTCGTGGTGAAGATCAACACCGGCTTCGAGGACTTCGAGAATAATTCTGTAACGAGTGAATATACCATCGCACCCACGGCAGAGTCACAACCCAAACGGGAGCGACGACTCAGCACAGGTAACGAACGCAAAGGGTATTGCGGAATTGGCTATGGAGGCTCAAAAACACCGCTGTGCCGACTATACGACGCTTTGAGAGTCAAATCGCGTGTATCGGAATATCGATCGCGGTCCACTCAGGGATGTTCTGAATTGATAGAGCGACCGCCATATAGATGGCTAGCAATGGTATCGCGACATCGAATACATCCATGCCGTCTTCGAAGCTGAGTTTAGCAAACGAGACGCCGACAGCCATACCCTTGGGGAAACTGTGGAGAGTCAAGATACCGCGGGTCAATACCGGCGTGTTCAGCTTGCCGCCAACGAACATCTTGGTTTGTAGATGGTGGTCGTGTCCCCTCGGTGTCACAGTGGCGCCGGTATGTTTACCGCCAGCGTTGTTAGCATCGTTGCTGTCCTCGTGCAAGATCATCCGTGCTGACATCACTTCGGCTAAGCACGCGATTAGAACCCTCAATCAAGACGGCCACGATCAAAAGACCAGTCAGCATCAGCGTTGGAAGCCCCTCGTCGACGTGCTACATCCCTTCACTAATCAGGCCGAACAAAACAGGGCTGCAGTCATACTGCTGGGGGCAATCTCCAGAGTGGGACCATTCTATCGGTGGTCGAGGTCCTTGATTACAAAACGACGGCATCGTCTCTGAGCCGGGAGACAACGCAGTTGTGAGGCCGGCAACGAACACGGGCGAAATGTAGGTTGATGCAATAATGTCGGAACCGGAACTCAAGCTTATGCGGAGACTGTGTTGTATGATAGAGAATTCACTGTGTTCCAATCACATAGTGTTATTTTTGACGTATAGCTTCCTGAACTAACTTTTGTATTTCGCGTTCTGATTGTGTACTCAGGGTGGGCAGTGGTGAACGGGTTTGCCCGGCTGGTTTCCCTCGTGCTTTCATCGCGGCTTTTACTCCTGGAATCCCATACTTAGACGTGATGGCTTGATTTAATTCGATTAGATGTCTATTCAATCTCTGGGCTTCCTTTCGGTCTCCACCCTGGTAATAGCGATATATCTCTGAAACTAATTCAGGGACCACATTCGCGAGAGCGAGAATTCCTCCCTCAACACCAGCCTCAAGACCGGTCGCAAAGAGGCTACCGTTCCCGATAAGATAATGGAATTCTCCTGAACTCCCATCTATAGCTTGTTGCAACAAGACTACGTCTCCACTGGAATCCTTTATGCCATGTATGTTCGAATGAGTTGACAGGGATTCTATCGTTTCTGTGGCTAGTTTCAATCCTGTTTTTACTGGGACACTGTAGAGGTACACTGGTATATCACTGGAATCTGCAATATTCACAAAGTATTCTTCGATCGAATCTTGCCCATATGTATAATAAAATGGAGTTATGATGAGCGCAGCGTCTACTCCACTGGCTGTCGCTTGTGAGGTTTGTTGTTTAGTTTCAGTCAATCCTGGGTGTCCAGTCCCAGCTACAACAGGAACAGTCGAGACCTGATTCACGATCTCAATGACCTGAGAACGCTCACTGACGGTCATCAATTCGGATTCACCATTTGAACCGCACGGAACGATGAAATCTACACCGTTTTCAATGACCCAAGATGTGAGTTCCCTTAGCTTTTGTTCGTCAATATCACCGTCTGAATCAAACGGCGTTACTAATGGAACTCCTACTCCCTGCATAAACAGATTTCTTAATTCGAATATTTATGTGCCCTGATTTAGCCATCATACGAGAAGATATCGACCAGTAAGTAATTTGCAATTTAACGATGAATATGTATTAGAAATGCAATTTTCCAAATCATGGATATGATTTTTGTTTCATTGATGTTTTCTCCACATTATACTCATGTCATCTCATCACCCACACGTGTCTCATGGGCAGATTCAATTTGCCGAATCTAAGAAAAAACCTTACTGCGCATCATCTTTGAAGATAGCGCGGAACACAATTCTTTGACGATGCTCCTGTCACACGCCAGTGGTGCTGTCGGGTCCGGGCCCGACTTCGGGTCCGAAACCACATACGTAATCAAAAATAGAATCGCCCGCCGATCGTGACGAGTCTATTCGACGCTTACATTCACACGTCGGGTTCGACCTCTTCAATATTGACAATCGTCTCGCCCTGAGAGTCACTCCGGACACCCTGAACAACCGTTGGCAGGTCGTCGCTCGTACAGATGTACTCCCGGTACTGTGGGTCTGGGTCAGGGATCACAGTGGTCACAAGATACTTTGCTGCTGGGTCAATCTCTCGGTAGGGAATTCCTGCAGTGGTCTCTTTCATTGGGTCATCCGTCATCGGGTCATCTCCTCCGGTGTGTGGTCGTTGTGAGACACACCGCGCTGAATCGTGCACTTTTCAACACAGCGATGAGACAACGTCACGCCGGGAATTCCACGTTGAAGTGAGTGAACGAGCGTAGGGCAAAGTTGCGTCTCGCAGGGGTCATATTCTGGACATCGAGAAACCAACATCATGTCTATTTTGACAGGACGCGATTTTAATTTTTCGCGTAGTAATCAGAGCATGCATGGTGGCAGCGACGGTTCAGGAGTCAGAATCGGTCATTGACACAGTG
>JAQCNF010000120.1 GCA_028275165.1 Haloquadratum sp. | reverse complement strand
GGTTTGGAACATATTTTTGAGTGCGGTTTTGGAGTGCCAGTTGAGGTCTTCACCAGTGATGATATCGCTGACGGCAGTCATGGTGTCGCACTCGCGTTGAAGCTGCGACGAAGCAACGATTCGTATCGGTCGTGTTCGTCGTGGAGCTTACGCTGCTTGTGCTGAGTAGGGAGCAAGATACGCTTCGAGCGTCTTGGACTCCTCACTCATTCTTCGGCAGTGTCGAGTCACTGTGTGACGAGTTCGGCGTATGCGAAGTCGATTCGCAGACCGTTCTCACGGGAGTACTCTTTCACTCGTTCGTGGAGGTCGCTTCCACGTTCGATGGCGATGTCAACTGGTGTTCATTTTAGTACGTTTTCTCGGATATTTTAGGCTCGTGTCACGGAGGAGTATTCAGAGAGCACGTGATTAGCGTGGTCAAGTGACACGACGCCCGCCGTAAACGGCGCTCTCGCTGCTCAAAAATAGGTTTGTCGCTGGGGCCGGCGAAGCCATCTAATGAAGAATCTCAACGTCTGAGTGGTAGTGGTGGTGGTCGTCACCTGTCGCAGCTTATCGTTGAATCCTCTCCGGAACCCCTTTTTGCTTCTTAGACAGAAGTGAGTACATGCAAGAAACTGGAGTCCCAAATGAGACATATGAAAAGTATCAACAGGCTGGGACAGTCCTACAGGACGTATTAGAGACTGGCGCTGAACTGATTGAACCAGGTGTTTCACATCTTGAGGTAGCTGAAACGCTTGAAGCGCAAATATATGAGGATGCCGATGGATGTGCATTTCCGGTGAATATTAGCGTCAATGAAGAAGCCTCGCACGCGACGCCTGCAGCAGACTCATCTGAGACGTTTGATGATGAAATGGTCTGTCTGGATTGTGGAGTCCATGTAGATGGATATATTGCCGACGCAGCCACGACTGTTGACCTCTCTGGAAATTCAGCACTGGTTGACGCCGCTCAAGAGGCCCTTGATGCAGCGCTTGAATTGGTCGGTCCGGGTGTCCCCACCGGGCGGTTGGGCGAGGCCGTTGAGGAGGTCATCCGTGGATATGGATTTACGCCAGTCCTTAATCTCTCTGGACACGGTGTTTCCCAGTGGGATGCACACACGGCACCAAACATTCCAAATCGTGGAACAGACCGCAGTGTCGAGCTCTCTGTGGGCGATGTGATTGCAATCGAACCCTTCGCGACAACCGGTCGTGGAAAAGTCTCTGAAGGGGCAGATACGGAGATATACAGCCTTGAAAACGACCGCTCTGTTCGAGATAGGAGTGCCCGTGCGGTGCTTGAGCAGGTGAAGTCTGAGTACAAGACCCTCCCTTTCGCTGGCCGGTGGATTGAGGCATCTCGGTCAGAGATCGCGCTACGACGGCTTGAGCAGAAGGGTATCCTGCACAGTTATCCAGTGCTCAAAGAGCAAAGTGGAGAACTCGTGAGTCAGGCAGAAGACACGCTCATTATCACTGAAGACGGGTACGAGAATCTCACACGGTAACTTATGGAGCATATCTTCGCACCATGGCGAATTGAGTGGGTTGAACGTGACCCTGCTGCAGGAGATAATGGGTGCCCGTTCTGTGTGCTTCCAGAGCGACACCGCGACCGCGAGAGCCGTATCGTTGCACGTAGTGAGCACTGTTTTGTCTTATTGAATAATTATCCGTATAATCCAGGACACGTCATGGTGATTCCGTATGCACATGTAAGTCGGTGGGATTCGCTGGATGATGATGCCCTATTGGATCATACTCAACTCAAAGCCGCCACAATCAGTACGATTGAGACAAGTCTACAGCCAGATGGAATGAATGCTGGTGAAAATCTTGGCGGCGACGCCGCTGGTGGCTCAATTGAGTCGCACATTCATACACATGTGGTGCCTCGATGGAGTGGCGATACGAACTTTATGTCAGCAATCGGTGACACGCGCGTTCTCGTCGAGGCACTCGAGGATACATACGATCGGCTGTATGATGTATTCGAGACTCGTCCAGAGGCGGCTGAAAATGAGGATAATCAGGGCTCAGAGAACGCCGTCGAACTCAGATTTTAAATGAGCATGAAAATACGAAACCATACATCTCAGAAGGAACGCCGCCAACCGTGAACGATTGACATCCTCACCGCGCTGAAGCGCGAGGCTTTCTTCTCGATTCTCCGTAAAGGAAGTGAAGAGCGAATTGACATCCTCCCGCGGCTAAGGAGAATCCGCGAAGTCGATATGCAGGGTGCGCGTTTCCTTGGTTCTCAAGGACACTTTTGTGTGGAACGTCAACGGTCGCCATTGAGTTGTCACCAACGGTGTGCTTTTCAGCGCGCGTAGCCCCGTCAATGGGGCTCCCCGCAATCTGCAGGCGTCAACAGCGTGGAACGACGTTCCACGAGCAATCGGGCAGAGCCCGATAACGACGGCTGGCTATTCACCCAGCGAGGGAGCACGGTTCGCCTCACCCGAAGTGTTAGCCCATGGTTCACCCTCCCGTCGTGCAAGTTCTTCCGAAGCGTTCAGGCCGGCGTGGCGTTCACGATCGCACTCCGAACACTGCTGGCTGGTGTGGTACGCATCGATTTCTTCGACGCGGACACCTTCGAGGTCTCCCATCCGGTCTGACAGCGAATCGCGTAGGGAACGATATTTGCGTCGAACGTGCTTTGCCTCACCACCCGACATCAACATTAACTCGCCTCCGCCGTATGCCGTCACCGCGAGGATGTGATGTTCGCCAATATCAACACTGATGCGCGTCTCGCCCGGCGTGTCGGCGTCGTACTCGATGTTGAACGTGCAGAACCAGTTTTCTCCGCGAGCGTAGACCTGTCGGCGGGTCTTGTCGGCATCATCTTGACCAGTCGGTCTACGGTGCCGGCAATATCGTCGGACACCTCTATGGGCGTGTACCACCGTTGGGAGACGCATGGGAAATCAGCGACAGCCGTGCCATTCTCAGTCATGTTGATTTCGCAGTTCTGGTTGTTGACGGCGAACGGCTGACTCTCTTGGTAGCGAACCTCCCCTCGTTGTGGCCGGATTTCGCCTCTCGGACGGCTTGGTTCTGGATGGCCGAGTAGAGGGCGTTGTCGATGCTGGCCGTGATCACGGATTCGTCGAAGTCGCCGGTCTCCAATCCGTCAATGTAGGACCGTTTGGTGTCACGGTAGAGTCAAGAAGCGTGTTGCCACTCTTTCCGCTGTGAGAGGGATGGGTTGTGGAATTTCGCGGTGACAGTCACGAAGGTAATTGAGTGTGAAAGTTGAACTATCTGCTGGAATATCAGGCCGTGCTATCGTTGGGTTTGCGTCACTTCCGGCCTGTATCCATTGGCTAAAGGCCGTGGCATTGCCCCTGTTCAACCTCTAATTCAGTATCAATAGAGACCAAAGGGTCTTAGATTTTGTATCTCCTCACTCTATTGATGAGCAACGCACGTCGGCACGTCGTTCGCCGCGTGGGAATCGCTATCCTAATAGCGAATGTGTCACTCGCAGCAATCAAAATAGCTGTGTGGTGGCTCTCAGGGAGCTTAGCAGTCGGGTCAGAGGCGGTCAACAGTGTGGCTGATTCACTCTATAGCGTGGTCATCGTCGGGGGACTGTATCTCACGACGCGACCCCCAGATTTTGAACATCCACATGGACATGAGCGCATCGAACCGTTTATTTCACTCTTTATCGCAGCTGGCATCTTCCTTGCTGCAGGGGGAGTCTTGTGGAACGCTGTACAGACGATTCAGACTGGAAGTGTCGTTGTCTTTGCCAATGGGTTGGCTATTGGTGTGTTAGTGGTCTCAGCACTGGTCAAGTATGGACTCTATCGATATTGCCGTCGGATTGGTGAAGAGCGACAATCACCAGCAGTGACGGCTGCAGCATTAGATAATCGAAATGATATTTTGACTGCCGCGGCAGCACTGATTGGCGTTGTTGGTGCGGCTGTTGGGTTTCCTCTGTTAGATCCGATTGCGGCTGGGACAGTTTCGATCGGGATTTTCTACACCGGATACGAAATCGTGAAAAATAATGTGAGCTACTTGGTAGGAGCGGCACCGCCAGAACCGCTTCGGCGCAAGATTTTACAGCGCGCGTTATCGCACCCGCAGGTGGAAGGTGCACATGACGTTGTCGCACACTACGTCGGTCCAGAAGTGGATGTCAGCCTACACATCGAAGTTGAGGGGGACCTGACGTTGTCTGAAGCACATGAGATTGAGTCAACAATTGTCGGTGACATTATGGATATTCCAGCGATTGATGATGTTTTCGTGCATGTAGACCCAAAATCACTCGGTGAGTGGAAATCGACCGACAAGCCAGCGGATCTGCAACATGTGACGGTGGATAGCCAATGGCAGCCAGAGTCACCGTCTGAGGCAGATGACCCATCGCAACGAGAGTGACTCTCAAGACCATTGCAACTGTCTCGGGTTAGTTAATTGTGGTGAGTCCAATCGTTCCAGACCCACATTATGACGTCGTGAACTCACCCCGGGGCAGTCGCCTCAACCGCCTGTACAACCACCGTTTATCCAGTGGCGTACTGAGACACTCTCTGTGACATCCTCCTCGCCGTTTACATCGCTTGCTCGTGTTCTTCGAATTTACTGTGTCTGCAGGCGGAACAGGCAGAGTGGG
>JAQCNF010000115.1 GCA_028275165.1 Haloquadratum sp. | reverse complement strand
CGCGGCGCAAATAGCGGTACCTACGAAGGTGGCGGGAACCACCGAGGCTCCGTCTTCCGCAAGCGCGTGGGTGAGGCCATGATTGAACGGCACGGTCTTCACGAAGAGTATCCGCACTGGGGCGAAGGATCCAGCGCGGGACGTAACCGACGACTCGACGAACTCGAACTGGAACAGCGCGTGAGCGATTACATCCGTGACCTTCCATTTCTGTGGGTGAAGGTGGATGACGAACCAGGCCCGGAAAGTGATCGTGCCTACATCGAACGCAACACTATCGCCCTCGTCAGCAACTACTCGAAGGACTCTATTGACAGTCGAGATACCGGGTGGTTAGGGAACGTAAGTCCGTGTGAAGAGATCCGTCAGTCCGGATTGTGGAACATCAACCACGTTGCAGAAGACTACGACCCGGTATTCCTCGACCGTCTCGAAACAGCCATCGAGCAGACTACCCCACCTTGATTTCGATTGGAACCGCCGAAGGAGTGCTTCTACCGCCTTAATTCGACAATTTCGGGGTTATCACTATATTGTTTAGTTTAATAGCAGCGTAGCGATTCTGTCGAAATAAGGCTCCTTAGAGTCTGAATGTAGTGATTAGGTACGCACCGAGAGCGCGACCATGCTATCAGATACCTGAGCCCGTGACACCCTGACAAGGCACCTTGGGGACTGACAGGGTAGCTGATTCGTCGTTGCTCGTGACGAAGTCGCTGATAGCATGGTCGCGTCGATGTGCAAATACCATCTCTCAGGTGATGCCCACTATCCAATTAGACTGTGAGAGTATCACCGTTTATTCGGAACCATTCACGACGATCCTCATACTCTGGGATGACAGCACCGACGGTATTCCAGAACATGTCTGAGTGTCTATCGTGCACTGCGTGGGCCAGTTCGTGGACGATGACGTAATCTTGGATCCTAACAGGAGCGAGGAGCAACCGCCAAGTGGGCGAGAACATAATACTCCGAATCAACACGCCACTCCTTCACCGGTAAGGCGTACGGCTCTTTTCGACTGGTTTTCACATCGACCGTCCGCTCAATGCCATCGATAGAAACCTCGAAATCAACGCCTCCATCTGACCATGGCACAAGTTCTGTATCGATTCACAGATCAGTGTAAATAGCGAACGCTATCTCACCCAAAAGTCCAATTGCATGTCGGTCTTCCGGGTCTACACCCCACGTTCTGGCACTGTTGTCCCAGTCCTCTCGTTCCTCAAATGACTGGTTCCGCTCACTGGCCTTCCGATATACCGTTCTGACCAGCCGAGGCGGTATCTCGATTTGTGAACCCATCTATCTCCCAGTGGTAGAACATTGGCGGCGGAGAGTTGAGAGGCTTTGCACATACGGATACACAAGCCGATATGTACGTACGCGGAAACGGAGATTCGATTCAGTGGTTTAGACCAGTCTTTAATCACTCCAACTGGGAGCTGAAACCCAGCGAGAACTAACAGTACTACATTGAGATTGATGGCATCGGCACCTCCCCCCCGCTACAAAGATTCAATCAATGTTCGGCATATAACACAGCTGCTTGAGGCTATCCGTTGTGAACGATACTAATGGCTAAACTTATACGACATCATTTCAAAAAAGATCACTATGTCAGATAGCCTCATGGGCTCAATGGCCCTCGGGGATAGTAATCTCAAGCCGATAATTGATGGTTCGACACTGATTGGTGGTGTCTATTATATGGATTATGACGAATGCGTCATCGTCAGCAATGATCGATGGAAGGATCGTGCCGGCGGCGTACCTCGTCATTGTTATCTCTTGGCAACAGCGGCTGACTGGGAGAATCCTAATGAGTTCGACGAAGACGATGCATATGCGATGCTTCTCCGTGCAAAAGGCCCAGCCAAACTTCCTAATGAAGATGATCTGATGGAAGTTCGAGCGGAGGCTATGAGAAAGAAAGTAACCGGAAATACAGACTCTCAGTCTCCTGAAGTACCTACAAACAATGAAGATGTCTTGGACGTATTAACCCGAAATGAGATTCAATTCTCCGGGATCGAAGCTAAGATTTTGGGAACGGTGTACGAGGGAGATAACGAGCTAAAATTCGGAACTGACGTAGATACGTTCTATTCATCGGCCCGGTATCAAGTCTACAAGCCTCAAGAACAGGCGTTGAACAAACTCACTTCAATTCAGACGCGGGATGATGAGGAAGGCGTGCGTGTCGGTCGAGTTCGGTACAGCTCAACTGAACGCACACCTATCGGAGACGAAGCACGAGTCCCGATTGATATTCGTGACGTAATCGGGAGTAAGACGGCCGTCTTCGGGATGACACGCACAGGCAAATCGAATACGATGAAAATATTGGCCACGGCCATCTTTGAGCATGCTCAAAAAGAAGATGAAGAAATTGGTCAGTTATTGTTTGACCCCGCCGGAGAGTATGCTAATCCGAATGAACAAGACGAGATGGCTCTTCGAGAACTCAGTCAGGAGTATACGACAGTGTATGAGTGGGGCGGTGGTAGCAATTCCGACACCGAGTCACTCCGGATGAATTTCTTTGAGGAAGACAATATCAAAGCTGTCTGGAGCGAAATACAAAATCACGTTCCAGACGATGCGGGATACAAGAAGGATTTCAAAGGTGCCGATGTCGTTGGGCCAGATAACCGGAACGACAATTATAGCGCATACTACAGAGCACAACGAAGAAGAAGTGCCTTCTATGCCGCTCTAAAAAGAGCCGGGTTTGGAATGCCTGATGACTTCTCGTCAACAGTTCCAACACATGAGTCAGTGCGAAATTATATTGAGAGCAACAGTAATCTCTCACTGAGCACTGGTAACGGTAATGTCTATCTCAGCGAGGATGACATTGAATCGTTCTGGAAGGTTGTGGCGGACAATCGTAACGAGATAAATAACACATACAAGGATGCCACTGGGAAAGAGAAAGACTGGATTGACGCCCAGCTTGAAAACGTGCTTGTCGTTTTCAACGCGGAAACCGGACGTGGCTACCGGATACTTCAATCGGCCAGAAACTTCCATGATGCCGATGAATCTGGGTTCTACGCACGAGATATATATGATAAGTTAGCTGATGGCCAGATGGCCATCGTAGATATGTCATCCGGGACAGAAAGTTCTGTGAAAATCACCTCAGAAACGGTAATTCGTCATATATTCAACCGCGCTGTCGACCGTTTCACGGATGATAAAACACTACACGACATTCAGATATATCTCGAAGAAGCACACAACCAATTCAACCGTGATAACCTAGATGAAGCGCCTGACCAGGATCCGTATGTTCGCTTAGCTAAGGAAGCATCAAAATTCAACATCGGGTTGATTTACGCGACACAAGAAGTGAGTAGCGTCGATGATCGTGTGTTGGCAAATACAGCGAACTGGGTAGTTACTCATCTAAACAGCACAAATGAGACTCGCGAACTCTCAAAGTATTATAATTTTGAAGATTTCGAGAGACAAACACGAGAAGCGGAAGACAAAGGGTTTGCTCGGATTAAAACTAAATCTGGTCGATTCATAATTCCGACACAAATTGACAAGTTTGACGCCGAGAGGGTGGAGAATGCCCAGCGTGCCGCTGGCTATCAATCCTCTCTAACTGATCAGCAATAACATAACCATGCCTCAGAAACGCGGAGACATCTTTGAGAAGGCCCAGCGGCTTGGACACAAACCGATAGTTGAGAATGAGCTTGTACAAGAAGAGCTCAAAGATTTCGATACAAAAGAAACGGATCCAGATGAAATCCCGATTTCAGAGTGTTCGATTTTAATCGACAATTTGGAAGACTACGGTGAGCGCCCAGAATATCTCTTATCCATAGATGGTTCTCCACAAGAGGTTGCGACGAATGATGATTACCCGAGCAACCGTATTGGGTTCATTCAAATTGCGGCTGTCCTTACACATCTAAACCTAATAGATGAACAAAGGAAGGAACGGTTCGTTGATCCCGCAAAGATTGAAGATCTTGATGAAAGTGCTCTACAAGATCTTGTACTTCCAAGCTCGAATTATACTATTGGTGATGCCGAAACAGTTCAAGAAAGCTGGCGACTCAAAGTTTATGAGTCCTTTTGCAACCGAGAAATTGAAGGTCAATCTCTATTAGATGTATTCCTCAGAATTATTCAATCAAATGAAAGAGGGATTGGGCCAAAAACAGTGGACGTATATCGATGCCCCAATCCAGATTGCCCAACCTCTGGAACGAAACCGCATATTCACTCTCACGCTACGGATTTAGCTCAGTGTGATGAATGTGGGGCAACGGTCTATCCAACCGACGCACTTCGCACTCATGAGCGTGTGAACGCTAATCAGTCGAATGAAACCGCTATTTCGGCTGTTATGAATGTGCTGGAGCATCTAACGATGTGTGCCTATCTTGGCTACCTTTCGGAAGTCAGTCCAGAGAGACTCTCCCGAACAGGGTTTGTAATGGATGGCCCGCTCGCGATATTCGACACACCCGCCTGGCTTCACGAACCCATTTTAGACACAATCAATAAAATATACGAGAGTCAACGTTCCGAAGGTTATACACCCCCAATTATCTGTGGAATTGAAAAATCGGGGAGCTTCCGAGATCATGCGGAGAATATTGAGGAAAAGATGGAACGGGGTAGCGTCCTCGGTATGGACAACGATTATATCTATAACTATGTGATGTCTGGAACTACTGACTTGAAGTATGGGAGCAAAACGTACTACGGACGCAAATTCATTTATAAATCAGCATCAGAGCGTGTCTTCGTCCTCACACTACCCGAGATCACAGAATCTGGCCCAAGTCACGAGCCAGATAGCTATCCGCTAATGAGAAGCACACTCGATGCTCTTCGTAGCGTCGAAACGGCCCTTTACGACGACGCTACGATCCCAGTCACGCTTGCTCATCAGCGTGCCTCGATACCCCTCAAGACCGGTTCACGCGTCTTAGAACTCTTCTCCAAAGAGTCAGTTGAGAAATCGGAGGAGTAACAGGAACAAAACCCTTACCACGTCCTCGCGAAATCCAATACTTACACACTCTTATGTCTCAATCGGACTCATCATTTGAATTGAATACTGACTTTCGGGAACGGCACACCTCTGATCTGAAATCAACTTGGAAAGAAACTCCACGACAATGGGGTCATAGCCTACATAAGCTCGCGCCATATGTTGGCGGGTTTCCTCCCGCACTCGCTCACTATTTCATTCAGCGATTTAGTAGCCCTGGAGACACTATTATCGATCCCTTTTGCGGAGGGGGAACAGCTCCTTTAGAAGGTGCCTTGCATGGTCGACAAACGATTGCCAATGATGCATTTACATACGCATACATCCTTGCGGCGGCAAAGTGCAATCCCATGGAGACAGCCACGTTTGATCGATATCTTCGTGAAAAGGTAACGGAAGCCGAAAATATAGATAATAAAGGTATGTCTCTCCTATATAACGACGATCTGAGAGTTTTCTATTCAGACTATACATTAGATCAGATTCTTCGTCTTCGAGAAGTACTACGAGATGATGAGTCCAGAGAAAGCCGCTACCTGAAGGCTGTGATGTGTGGAATATTGCACGGTCCCAGTGAAATGTTCTTATCACTCCAAACTAAGGACACGTATGCGGGTTCTGTGAACTACGTCAAAGAATATGCTGAGGAACA
>JAQCNF010000100.1 GCA_028275165.1 Haloquadratum sp. | reverse complement strand
AGGACAGTTGCTAATGCGCCTCGCTAGAATAAGCTTGCATCGAGCAGAGTCTGCAATATCTTTGATGATCAGACTAAATCGGTCGGGGTACGATGAACTGAATACACGTAAAACGAGAACGATAGCTTCAAACTCGTCCAGATCATTCTTCCTATTAGCTCTTAGTAAGCGAAAATGAACTGAGTGAATCATCTCTCGTTCAGATAACAAAAGAGAGCATTTCAGCTGCCATTGCGGTGGGATGGCGGAGTGGACTAACGCGCCTGCCTTGAGAGCAGGTGGCCTTACGGCCTCCTGGGTTCAAATCCCAGTCCCACCGCCACTTTCTATTGAGAATCAAACAAATGACCAGGGTGGACCTCGGATGAAGTTCGGAGGTCACCAAGAGAAACGTATATTTTATACTGGCACCCTACAGCTAATACATGAACTGGCCACATGACCCTGACGGAGAACAGGGCTCCGAAGGAAGACGAAAGTACGGTCATGCAATAATTGCGAAAAAAGTCGATGAAGAAACAGACTTTCCGCTACAAACTGAGGAGTTTTTGACGTCACATGGACAGGACCCTGTTCGGCTTGCGGAATCAAAAGTTGTTGCGGTCTCTGATATATTCGAATACGTTCAAAAGTCAGTATTTGAGGACTTTATCGAATTTCATCAAGAAATTGGTCAAGCTATGCGAGATGGCGGACTCTGGACATATGAAGCGCCTGAACGAGGCATTGAAACTGAGCAGGTATAATTCAGTCTCTCCGAATCAGTTCAAACGGACATAGTTTGACGTCGTATCAAGCAGTCTTCACTGAGAGCGAGTGGCGGATAATGCGCCAGCTCAACCTCAGAATTGTACAATATTCACACAAGCCTTTTACAGAATAACTGAATACGGTCTATATAGATGGCAGATTCAATCTCGGAACAACTTCGCCAAGATATGCAGTGTGAGAACTTATTGGAATGTTTTCACGGACTGAAGCGATTAGATAAAGAATGTTTCCGGGTGTTAGTTGAAACCAGTGACCCGCTAACCGTCGACGAAATAGCTGATGTCGTAGATCGTGAGCGCTCAACGGCATATCGGTCAGTACAGCGCCTTTTGCAGGCCGGACTTATTCAGAAGCAGCAGGTAAATTACGAACAAGGTGGTTACTATCACGTCTACTCCGCGACAGATCCTGACCAAATTGTTCAATCAATGCAACGTCTTCTTAACGACTGGTACGCCAAAATGGGGCAGCTTATTTCAGAGTTCGAACAGAAATACGATGAGTCAACGAAGACTCATGATGAATTTGTTGAGGCTGGTGACTGACAAAGTTTGACATCGTTCCACTCTGAACGGCAGACATTCTACCGTCGGGGTTCGGCTACGCTGTCCTCCGGCGGTCACTCACGCAACAGGTATGTTCGTGACAGTTCGTGGTCGGGCGTTCACTCGTTGCACTTTCATCAACTCCACCAGTTCATCACGTACAAAGCCGAACGCGCTGGTATCCGCGTCGAAAAGGTCGATGCGTCCCATACCAGTCAACGGTGTTCGGCGTGTGGTTCGATGGGAACCCGTGATGGCCATCAGTTTTGATGTTCGGAGTGTAACTGTGGACATCACGCCGATTTGAACGCGTCGAAGAATATCGCACAACGAGAGGGAGAACCATGCACGGCCTAACACTCTGGGTGAGGCGAACCGCTCCCTCGCTGGGTGAATAGCCAGTCGTCGTTACCGGGCTATGCCCGATTGCTCGTGGAACGTCGTTCCACGCTGTTGACGCCCGCTGTATGCGGGGAGGAAGGCCCGAAAGGACCACACGCACCGGAAAGTACACGATTTCACAACTCGGTGGCGACCGTTGAAGACCCACGCGAAAGCGTACTTGGACCCCGAGGAAACGTGCAACCTGCACATCCACTTCGTGGATTCCTGCGTCTTGAGCCGCGGGAGGATGTTAATCGTGTATTTAGTGCACTCACTTCAGACTCGATAACATCAGAAACCCGTGAGAGAAACTGATTCTCTTGGAAAATATAAAATTCGACAGTTACAATCACCTGAAGAGTAAGCATACGACATGGCAAATACAATGCGTGCTGCAGTTATCTCAGAACCTGGTGGAGAGTTCGAACTTGTCGAACGTGATATCCCTGACCCAAGCGCAGGGGAAGTACGAATTTCTATCGATGCCTGCGGTGTATGTCATAGCGATGCATTCGTCAAAGAGGGAACTTATCCAGGGGTCTCGTATCCGCGCGTCCCGGGTCATGAAATTGCAGGAAAAATTGATCAGGTTGGCTCTGATGTAACCCGACTTTCGGCTGGCGAGCGAGTCGGTGTTGGCTGGCATGGAGGTCATTGCTTTAGATGCGAACCGTGTCGGCGGGGAGATTTTCTGAAGTGTGAGAATAGCGAAGTTACAGGGCTTACACACGATGGGGGATATGCGGAGTACGCTGTCGTCCCGGCTGAATCAGTTGCCCATCTCCCGGACTCGCTCAGCTCAGACGACGCTGCGCCTCTTCTTTGTGCCGGCGTGACGACATTCAATGCGCTCAGGAACAGTGGTGCCATGCCTGGTGATCTTGTGGCTGTGCAAGGGGTAGGTGGACTCGGCCATTTAGGTATCCAGTACGCTGAGGCAGCAGGGTATGAAACAGTTGCAATCTCACGAACGCCTCAAAAAGAGTCATTAGCTCTATCCCTCGGTGCACATCACTTCATTGACACGACAAACGAAGATCCGGCTGAGAAGCTACAATCACTCGGCGGTGCAAAGGTTGTCCTTGCCACGGCCCCTTCGAGTGAGGCGATTAGTCAAGTCATTGAAGGCATTGGATCTGGCGGAGCCGTTGTAGCTGCGGGAGTGCCAGCTGAGCCAGTCCCGGTCAATGTTCAACATTTAGTCGGAACGGTCGGTTCTGTAGAAGGCTGGGCATCAGGAACAGCACGAGACTCGCAGGATACACTCGAATTTAGCGCGCTCAGTGATATTACTCCAGAAATCGAACGATACTCACTTAGAGAGGTGAGTGCGGCGTATAAACGAATGATCAAAAACGAAGCCCGTTTTCGAGTCGTCATACAGCCGTAGGTTATCAGCGCTTTCTCTTATCTGAGCTAAGATACTCATCAGTGAGTGGAAGTCGGGTTCGGCGGAGCGAGTTCAGGTATCTATTGAGTTTCTTCTCAATTCTTGCTATGAGACGGCTGCTTGGCTGAGCTGGGGTATAGATTTTCGGGAACTCTGTAACCTGCATATCTTGAGTTGATTGACTCATCATTTATATAGAGTTGTGTGTCTCTCGTGAAACTTATTCCGAACATGTACCGGTCTTTATACCACATGTGTGAGTGGCAATATCCATCATCGTCTTGCAGTTCGCTGCGTATGTTATTGCGTTGTGAAGATAATATCACCTCAAATAATACGCTGGTTGTGTCCGCAATATACATTTCAGCCAGCGAATAAAATCAAGCTTCCGAGTGACACATAACCAATACAAGTCCCCCGAGATTGAGCTGAGATTCAACACATAAGCCGACACATCTCACGGCATTGGTCGTGAGATTGCCGAACAGTTCTCCGAACACGTTACTCGAAATGGCTGAGTACCCACACTGGGCATGCTTCATACGGCGGTATCCAATAATGAACGACTGTCTGAAGGCTGGCAGTTGAGTTGAGTTGTGTTGTGTTGATGTTTGCCTCATGAATAAAGCGGCTTCAGACACCCCCGCTGACAAGAAAATCAAACTCTGAATACTCCACAGTGCCACATTCTCCCACGACTCAACTCGTGGGTATTGCGTCTGCTTCACGCTATAACTTCAACAAGTCTTGCGTGCGCCTACCCACGCAGGCACCTCACGGAAGCTATCAAACATTGGAACACAACCGTACCTCAAACTTAAGATAGCTGCTGTCTCTTGCTACCTTTCTTCAAGCCGAGAATCCCACCGTTTACCGCAGGCGTGAAGCCGACAACTCTTATACAAACGACAGTCAGTTGCAGGGCGAATACCCCACGATAGTAAACACTGATTCGAGTTGGATGTATCGAAATCGCTCCAGCCAAATGAAGTCCAACCTCAAAACCGGGTCGCACATGATCTACGCGCTCCAATATCACTTCGTGACCGTCACGAAGTACCGCGCAGACCTACTCACCGACGAAATTGCAGAACGCATCGGTGAGATTGCCTGCGACGGGGGCTTCGGCGTGAACATCCAGAACGTCAACGGCAGTTCCGACCACGTTCACATCCTGTCCACGGCGAAGCCAACGACCTCACCAAGTTTATCAACTCGCTCAACGGCGTCACGTCCCGCAAAATCTGTGACGAGAATCCCACGGCTCGGCATGCGCTCGACAAAGTGTTCTGGCAACCGGGGTACTTCCTCATCACCACTGGGCAAGTGGGCATCGACGTACTCATGAAATACGTGGAGGAGCAGTAGCGTGTCTCCGACCGTCACGAAGATGTTGCAGGTGACGTTTGCGCCACAGCGCACAAGCAGTCGAAACTCAACGACCTGCTCGACACGTATCGTGACGGTCTGCAAGAGGCGTTCGACGCCGGGGCAAGTACCGTGTCGGCGGTGAGCAACATCGTGACGCGTAACGACCTGCCGTATCAGGCCAAAACCGCTCCCTGCAACTTCGTCCCGAAGCTCCGCAAGACGTACAACGCCAAGGAGTTGAATGACGGCCACCCAATACCGCTTACGAGCTAAGCCGCGACACTCGACCATTCGGGGGAACGCGAGTACGAGTTCACATGGTGGGCTCCCCGACCGGGGCGCGGGACGAATTTCTGGATACCGCTCCGCATCACCCCCAAACAGAAAGACCTCTGGTACGACCTCATATCAGAGGATCTGAAGGCGGGCGAGATACGGCTTCAACAGCATCGAAAGAACTGGGTACTGTCACCGTTGAGTATCCGGTCGAAGAACCAGCGATAGACGGTGACGTCACATACATCGGCTTAGACATCGGAGAAACCGCCCTGATCACGGCCCTCAAGGACCTCCGACTGACCCGTTCGTGTGTAGCGGAAGTAGAGCGAAGCATCTCCGAAAAGAGATGCACACGACCCTGAAACGCCTCTAAGAGCGTGAGGCATCCGAGTGGCGGATTGAAGCTCGTTTCTCGCACTCCCGGGCTCACCGGCATTGTTGAGAAAGCGTCTCGACAGGCCATTGAGTACGCCAAATAGTACGAGAACCCGGTGTTGGTGATGGAGGAGTTGAGGTACATCCGCGAACGTCCCGGCTACGGGAAGCACAAGTACATGAACCGTCGGCTGCACTCGTGGGCGTTCGCCCGACTGCAAGGGCGTATCGAGGACAAGGCGACAGAACGGGCATCCCTGTCGAGTACGTGAATCCGGCGTACACGTCGCAGACGTGCCACCGTATCGGACACCGGGACTCGCAGGCAGAGTTCCGGTGTCCGAGCGACGACTGCCACGTTTCGACGTTTCAGGCCAACATCAACGCTTCCGCGAATATTGCACGACAGATTGACCCGTTAAGAACGTCCCGCTTGACAAGGCGGAACGCGATGACTCGCATCGGGGTGGAAGCGGCTGTGACACCGCCACGACTCACTGTGAGAAGAACGTCCTAGCGGATATGACGCTCACGGTCTACGAGGAGTCGAAGCCCTCTGCCAGCGACGACTCATTGGTATTCCCCATGTGTGGGAAGCCCCGCGATGAACGGTGGGGGGATGTCATGTGACACCAACTCCGACCTCAGATGGTGCGGAGAGCACCACGAGGAGTGTGAAGTATCTCGGGGTCAAGCTCCAAGACACTCGCCTGTGGAAATACCGCGACTTTGTCGCCAGGCAGCATGGTGAGTGCTTGCTCAGTGATACTGCTGTTGCACCTAACTCACGCACTCTGAGCGCGAACATTGGGGAAATAACGTCCATGGAAGTCGAATGGCAGCGCGACCGGCAACTGTGAGTGCGCCCGAAGCGTAAATGAACTACCATCTAATACAACAAGATGTGAGTGTTCTGTGCTGACATCTAATCCGACAACAATCACGACACCGCTATCTTGATGTTCTGCCTCAGGTGAGGGTACGAATATCGGCTCAGTAAAGTAATCACATACCCCTGCGAATTCAGCAGTAGTGTCCTGCTCAATATCGTGTTTCATCACAGCAGTTGCCCATTCAGTGATCGGTTCGTCTAAACTCATTGCATAGATATATCGGTGTTTTCGGTTCCACTGCGCAGGTGACACCGTTGGCAATGCTGTTCCATCATCATATATGACCTCAGTGGTTGTTTTCGGTGCCTCTGGCCCATACCGTGACTCAGTCTCTGGGGCCAACTCAATGGTTACCCGCCGAAGCTTTCCTGCTAACGATCCCAACTGACCAGCTCGTAAATTCTCGAGGTATAGCGACTCAATTGAGCTATCATCAGGCACTGTCTCTATGTCAAATACGACCGTTTGGCCATTATTACTCTCATATGCATTGACGTGATGAAATCCGAACAACGGCTCAAGCACTGGTGAGGCCTTAACTGTGCCAGTCGTTCGGTCAACTAGGTGGACAACTGTCCCGCGGGTTGGCTCCCAATCAAACTGCTGGATAAATGCTTCCTGAGTTCCAGGTTTCAAGAATTGGAGCGGATTAAGACGTAATGGAAATTCAGTTAAGATGACATACTGTGGTGTCAGACCCAAGCTGTGCATATATGCCGGCTTTTCAGTCTCAACAGAGGCAATATGCGACCGATCCTGTGGACTCTCGATTGCGTAGATGTGATATTTCGATGTCCGGCCAAATTCAGTATCAACTGCAATCAGGGAACCGGTTGCAGGGTCGCGCTTGTAGTGTGCGCAATGGAGTTGTCCTGTCGGAACCTCCCCATCGTACTCAAAGTGGCCTTTCATTTCGAGCGTGCGCGGGTCGAATTCCACGCTACGTGGTGACTCTGTCAGGGCGTAGAACGAGTTACCGATCCGTTCAGTTATGATATTCGTATTATCATATGGCTCTGAGAAGAACGTTTTTAATCTCGCTCGAAGTGTTGTCTGTCCGGTCGCAAATCCTCCATCAAAGTCACCCCTCCGTGCACTTTTGAAAGAATCTGTCTGCAGAAAGCGGTTCTGAAATAATATTTGCTGGTCATCAGGTATGAAACTGAACCGTGAGAGCATTGCCAGCCCATCAAACCAGTGGTCAACTGCGTTTCCATCTGGAAAATTAAATGTGCCCGGACCATTCCGAATGAGGCTTCCGGTTAACCAATCCGGAAGAGACCCTTCGACGGATACTCGTTCCTTGGTCTCCGTCCGAAGCGAGTGAAACCCCAGTTCAGAATCCATGCAATATAATTAGCTATGTGAGTCTAAAACCGTGTTGACCCTGTTTGCAGACGCATATTTGATCCCCGGCGATAAGTAGCTGAGATACGATTGCGACTCCTTCGAGCTGATATGTAACTCTTACAGATGAAGTTCCGTTGCTCAGAGAGTATCAGTAGCAAGTAACTGAAGTCCCTCGCGAGCCCTGTCTTGGGCCGCACGGCACTGACAAGGGAATTGAATTCCTCCTGACCTTTCGATGATGGATTGGTTGGAATTGACACCTGAACACACGGTGTGTCTGTCGACTCGCTTTAGACCTGACAATACAACTCCTGTCGCACACCGAGTGATTTTGAAAGGAGTCTCATTTCCAAACGAACCCGACACAGTGAGCATTGGATGAAGATATTTCACCCGTCTATTGAGTCCTCTGACCGTCTTTTTTTCTGAGATAGCGTCAGAAATATTCATGTCGGCTTCACACTCTCACGTGGTTTGAGACTCAAAGCGTCATCGCGGGAACGGAAATCTCCGATTTCCAATCGGGAACAAAGCCGAGGCACTGGCCTTTGTCTTCTGTAGAGAGTTGAGACAGTCTAAATCAGTGTTTGATGGAGACTGAAACCATAACTAGGATTCACCGCGACTCTTGCAGGTTCTGTCGAAGAAGCAGAAAGTCAAACATACAAAAAGCCCGTTTTCAGCGAGTCGTGCGACGTAGAGCGGAAGAGGTAATTTCGCGGCAGGAGTGGATTACACGCTCTGAAAGATTCCGCATTGAATAAATACCGTATCATCTTAATCCATAGCGTGTTCTCAGATTCGCTCGGATTTTGTCCCCACTCCATACATCAGCGAGTCAAGATGGTGTTGAATTATCTCAGATACCCACAGATATGAAATCATTCAGGCGGATATTCACGTTACTCGTTGTCCTGTGCTTAGCAATTGGGTCTGTCGGTTCATTCATCAGTATTGCCCAACAGTCACATCCAACAATTGGTGAAATCACTGTGTCTCCAAACAATCCTGCACCTGGTGATCAGGTTATAATCAGGCCGACATTTCGGAACGGAGATACCAGTTCGACGAGCGCTCGTATCACCGAGGTGAGTATTCGGGGTGATTCAATCTTCGAAGCTGTCGACGACATTGGCACACTCGGCCCTGGAAGTTCGGTCTCTGTCCCATTTTCGGTCACATTTGAAACGACTGGACAAAAAAAGATTACTGTGACTATGCGTGGACAGACGGAGAGCGGTAGCATTCTATTCGTTCAGAAGCCAGTGTACATCCAAGTTGAACAGAACGCAGCCCTACTTTCATCACCGACTGACACAGCGGTCAGTGGCGGTCAAACCCCAATTAAGCTCACTATCTCCAATGGTCGTTCAACGAATATAACCGGCATAGAGTTGATGCTTCGCGGCGAGGCAAATATCGACCGGCCACTCCGAACGAACGGATCAATTCCACCAGGTGGTGAGCGCACGTTTGAATATGATGTCTCATTTGAGCAATCAGGACAACGAGAACTCATTGGGGAAATTAGCTACCGAACACCTGATGGGTCTACTCGACGCAGTACACAGTCGATTTCGATCGATGTGGAGCAACCAAACGTTGATGTTTCCCTGAGTGCTCAAAATATGAATGACACGAGCGGCAGCACAGATGTCGAAATCCACAATTTCGGTAATACACATCTTGATGATGTAGAGATACTTGCTCAATCGGAGGATGAGACGGTCGCGCGCGTGCTTGCTAGCGATGTCTCTCCGGACACCTCCACCATCATTTCAATCCCTGCACAACCACATGCTGATGGACCTCTGACAGTTACTGCTTCGTATAGAACCGTTGGCGAGGAGCACCAAATTTCGACCACAATTGGGCAAGCTCTCGGTGAGATTCGGCTTACCGGTGTCGAGACGACAATTACTGGACAAGAAGTACTTCTGGAGGGCGATGCAGCGAATCTTGGTCGCACGGACGCACAATCAGTCTTGATTCGCTTTCCAGCAACAGGCTCCGTGCAGCAGACATCCCCGTCTGGAGAGTATTTTGTGGGTGAGGTAGAAGCGAGTGAGTTTGCAACATTCGAACTCACAGGCACTATCGGATCCACGACGGATACACTCCCGGTGACGATTTCATATGTAGTCGGGGGTGAACGTGTCGAACGCAGACAGGAGATTCCACTTCAGATTTCCAACAGATCAGCAGCACTGTCTACAAGTGACCCAGCAGAAACACAACCAGATAGGGTAACTAATCAGGGTCTTCCGTTGCTCCCGCTCGGTGGGCTTGTAATAGTGATACTCGCGGTGGTAGCTGGAGGGTATCGTTGGCGAAACGAATGACGGTTATTGAACTTTCAGACGTTATTAAACGATACCAGAACGGCGAAGAGACGGTGAAAGCACTCAAGCGCGTTGATTTTGAAGCCAGTTTAGGAGAGATGGTAACAGTGATTGGTCCCTCCGGGTCCGGCAAGAGCACGATGCTGAATATACTTGGATTATTAGATACTCCAACAGAAGGAACAGTTGAACTTCGAAACAAGAATGTGACCAATTTCTCTGAGGATGAACTCACGAATGAACGACGATCTGGCATCGGATTCGTGTTTCAAGAATTCCACCTCCTCCCGATGCTCACTGCGACTGAAAATGTTGAGCTTCCTTCGATGTGGGATACCAGCGTCGACCGCCGGGACCGAGCAAAGGAGCTGCTTCGTCGAGTTGGTCTCGGCGATCGCCTCTCTCACACTCCTGATGAATTATCTGGCGGACAGCGCCAGCGTGTTGCTATCGCTCGGGCGCTGATCAATCGGCCAGAGATCCTCCTCGCCGACGAACCGACTGGGAACCTGGATCAGGACACTGGCCGAACAATCTTAGAGGAACTCACACGATTAAAACAGGACGAAAATATTGCGATTATCAGTGTGACACACGATCCACAGCTGAAAGAATATACCGACCGTAGTGTTCGATTGGTGGATGGAGTGATTCAGGCATGACGATCGGTGACCTCTTCCGACGGGTTCCGAGTGTGCAAATGGCCTGGCGTAACTTGGGTCGCAACCGTGTTCGCACTGGGTTAGCCACACTAGGAATCATTATTGGTGTGGTTGCGATCGCTTCACTGGGTATGGCGGGGGCTGCCTTACAACAGCAGGCTGACTCAAACCTGAGTGGACTAACTGATGAGATTCGCATCGCCTCTGGAGAGGATAGTGAAGAAGACGGAGTCACCCCGGGACAGGTTGATAAAATCCGAAACGTCGTCCCTGAGGCAACGATCGTTCCTCAGCGGACGAACTCGACCACAATTTCGGTCAATAACGAGGAATCAATCGTCAGCGTAACCGCAGTCACCGATGCGAACGCGCTCTATGACGTTTCTGCTGGCGAGGCTCCTGCGCGCCTGCTCAGTGGGGCGCTCATATCAAGCAGCACTGCCCAGAGCCTTGGACTTGAGCTCGGTGATCCCGTAAAATTTAATGGCAACCTCTATCGAGTCCGTGGCTTTCTGGCCGAAGAAGATGGGTTTGGACCAAGTGGCGGAAATGAACTCGTTGTTCCGCTTTCTGCACTTTCCGAGCAGGATAATTATGATTCTGTGACGGTTATCGCCTCTGACGGAGAATCAGCAATCCAAATTGCTGACATTATTGAACAGGAATTCAATCAACAGGGGAGGAAGACTGAGGAAATTTTGGATGTGAGTACATTTGCGAGTGCACAGGAAAATATTAATTCATTCCTCAGTACGCTGAATCTTGCATTGCTCGGTATCGGTTCGATTTCACTCATCGTTGCCAGTGTGGCTATACTCAATGTGATGTTGATGAGTACGATTGAGCGACGTGGAGAAATTGGCGTTCTCAGAGCAGTTGGTATTCGCCGGAACGAAGTCCTTCGAATGATACTGGCCGAGGCCGGGTTCTTGGGTCTTATTGGGGGAACTCTTGGTGCAGTCGTCTCGATGGGTGCAGGCATAATCATTTTTCGGTTTCTTGCCGATAACGGAATGTTGGTGTTCACATGGAGGGGACTCCAGCATCTTCTCTCCGGATTCGGGTTCGCAGTCTTTGCGAGCCTCCTCAGCGGAATTTATCCAGCGTGGAAAGCAGCAAACGACCATCCGGTAGAGGCCCTTCGGGGCTAAGTGTCCGTGCAGGTCTCCGGGTAAGGGCGAGAGTGCCATGGGACTCGACCTTGAGGTAGTTCAGCAATTAACTAACGCGGATATCTGGGGTCTTGACGGCGAGTGAGTCAATTTCATGGTGACTTTCTCATGTGGCGAACGGCGGGATTTCCTCGCTACAGCAGAGATGAGAAGGTTCAAACCCCGAACTGGCTTATTATAAATAGTGTGTCATAAACATGAATCGTAATGCGAAATTCTCCATTTGGGATCTCAAATGAGCGCTCCAGATAGCGTCGAATTTGAGTACTCTCGAGCGCAGATTGTCGCGTATGCAGTTATTGGTCTCATTATCCTAATTATTGCATTTCCGACTATCCAGTCGATATTATATAAGGCGGTAATCGGAACCCCGAGTATCGCGCAGTGGGGGCTCGTATCAGGAGCCTTACTCGTGCTTGCATTCCAGCGTGAGAGCAATGCAATCTTTACCTTAGCGATTCTGATATTTGTTGGACTTGGTCTCGTCGCCGGACCCGTCGCTGGTGGGGTATATGCACATACAGACGTAGCAGAGACTATTGAGGCAGATGCGACTGAACTCGACACACTCCCAAACACCTCAACCGAGAGTGTGCGTGTTCTGCCACGAAGCGTTTCTGATAATTATGCGCAGTCATCGATGCAGTTCCCACAGTATCAACTCTCAAGTTCCGATATTACATATCAGGACGGTAATTACAAATGGTCGTATGGATTAATCCCAGACAACTTCTTTGTCTCGTTACTGAACACACAACGAGGGGCACTCTATGTCAATATGACAACAACGGAGAAGTCTGTCAGCATTGAGGACACAAATTTTCAGACTGGTCGCGGGCAGCTCCTATTTGACTCGTATCGCTACCAAAGCGTGCTCCACTCACCGCTGAAACGACACAATTGGGATACAACATTCAACGCGAAAGCGGGCAACAGCTCGTATATTGCCCACTCAACGACAACGTATGATTGGCGATTCCGACTCGCCCCCCTCCCGCAGCTCTATGCAGTTCCACAGCATGGTTCCGTCGAAATAATGCGCCCTGATGGGCGTATCCAGAGCCTTTCACCGAGTGCTGCAGAGGACTCACCGCTTCTCGTTGGGCAAAACTTCTATCCATATAACATTGCAATGTTCAAAGTCGAGTCAATGCAGTTTAAAAATGGGGCGCTCAATAAGTGGTTTTTTAAGGAGGATGTCCTCGCGATTGCGGACCTCCCCGAGCGCGGTAACTCGTGGCCCGTTGTTGTCCCGACTGGGTCAGATGCGCCGAGGCTAGACTACTTTATTGCAACGGAACCGACTGGAAGCGGCGATGGTATCTATGAGGTCTGGGTTACTGATGGACAGTCTGGCGATTTGAGTGTACAAAGCTACACCGAATCACAGATTGGCCCACAGAAAGCAGTCGACTTCGTTGAGCAGCGGCCACAGGTAAATCGATTATCAAATGCAGAAGCAGTCGCACCTGTGCCAGTCGTGCGCGGAGAGACATTATTTTGGCATACCAAAGTCGTTCCGTCAAGACGCTCTGGAATTGTCTATACAGCATTCGTGAACGCTGAGTCTGGCGCGGTGACACTCGTCGACGGGACAGAACCGATCTATGCGTTCCTCACTCAGGAAGAATTTGAGCAGCAACAAGAAGATAATACAGACGCAACCACCGATACTGTTGAAGTGACTGTGGTTGTAACTGATGATTCAGGCGAAATCGTCGGCACACGAAACATCACCGTTCCTCAGGGAGGTAATGTGTCTATAAATATCGACAATGACAGGCAAAATAACACGAGCCAACCATGACAACCCATGCGTTCGCTCAGTTTTGATCATCTCCTGTGAGGGATAGCAGACGACTGTCTCCTCTCGCTAACGAAGAAGACCGAGCCTGCACCAGTCAAATCTCTGTCGAGAGGTAACTGCAGTGCATGGGTTACAAATCATCCATGCAGTTCTTCCAACACAGTCATATTTCGTTCCGATTATTGATATTCAATTCTGATGTAACGTGGCTGTTTGTGGGTCAGTTGCTTCACCCCAAGAGCCAAGATTCGGGGCTTGCTTCCTGTATATGAAAATAATGCAATGGAGTCCCTCAAATTAGAAGCTGCTATCAATTTGCCTCAATGCGTGACTTTCGATGTGATAGCCAGCAACACTATTTAACCACTCAATGAGTACCTACCACGTCGCAAGTGCATCTCATCTATTCGATAGATTGACGATCATATTTAAATCCACGACGTGGTGAGCATGATTATTTATGTCGGTATACTCAATAAGTAAAAAAGCATGAGTGATAGTCAAGATCACCCGAATCATCCGGATGTCGATCAGTCTGATCGAGTGCTCCCGAGAAATCTGAGACAGACTGGTGACCCCGGAATTGAGATGCTCGTTTCAACGCGTGTGCGAAAATCCCCTTTTTTCGATAAATCATTCAATGAAGAAGGTGCCTGGCGGTGCACTGTTTACAACCGGATATATCACCCTCGTGGACTTGTTGAGCCAGAAGATGGTGGTGCGATGGCGGAGTATGAAGCACTGACAGAAGCAGTGACACTGTGGGACGTCGCAGTTGAGCGTCAAATACGTGTCAAGGGTCCAGATGCAGAAGCACTGACAGACTACGTTATTACCAGAGATGCAACAGAAATCGATCCGATGCACGGAAAGTATGTCATTCTCTGTAACGAGGATGGCGGCATCCTAAACGATCCAATTCTTCTTCGAATATCTGATGATGAATTCTGGTTCTCTATCTCAGATTCGACGTTAATGCAGTGGATTCAGGGTGTCAACGTGGGCATGGATTTCGATGCTGAGGTGGATGAAATCGATGTTGCTCCCATGCAAATTCAAGGGCCGCTCTCTGAGGATGTAATGATTGATGTTGCTGGTGAATCTGTGTCTGAGATCCCTTATTATGGGTTGATGGAGGCAGAAATCAATGGTGCAGAGGTACTTATCAGCCAGACTGGATTCTCTGGTGAGAAAGGCTTCGAAATATATGTTCGAGACGCATCGAAAAACGCCGAACGTGTCTGGGATCCTGTGTTAGATTCAGTCAAAGCACACGGCGGAATGCAGATTGCACCGGGACATCATCGCCGTATCGCAGCAGGAATTCTCTCATGGGGCCAAGATATGGACCACGAGACGTCACCATTCCAGGTAAATCTTGGATACCAAGTTCCAGATGAGAAACCAGGAGACTATATCGGCAAAGAAGAACTTGAGAGACAGCAGTCTCTCATCAACGAAGGCGAGTATCCGTTCAATCTCAAGCTTGTTGGTCTCAAGATAGCTGGCGAGCCTATTCGAGACTATGCGCCTGATTTCTGGCTGATCTCCGACCCACAGACGGGCAATGAATGTGGATACATGACCTCCCCGTGGTGGAATCCAGATCTCGAAACAAATATTGGACTCGGGTTTGTCCCTGCAGAGAAGCTTCAGGAAGAAACTGATGTGAGATTAAACGACGAGATATATGAGGACGATCTTGATCTCGAATTTGAGGTCCACCTACCAGACAGGTATAGTGAGGGTGATGAGTCGGTGTTTGCGACGGTAGCTGAGGTTCCGTTCAAGGAGTCAGTCAACCCAAGCGCAAGAGAACAGGCTAAGTTAGGAGCAAAACAAGAAGCGAGTGATTAAGTAAGTTTCTAAACCGAAGCTATTGGTGTCGATACCAATTCAATTCAATTCTCATCTGAATCTTGGCCGCGGCTCACTCTTTTGTGTATCTGTGCATACACTGAGATGCACTGCGAGGTGTCAGAAATAAAGGCGTGGTGACGATTTGCAACGTCAGTTTACAGATTGAATGACGACTGCATTGAAATACAGTGCTTGTGAACTGTGTGAACCACCGCGCTCTCCCTGCGCTCGAATAGCTTGCAGATGTGGGAAGCATCGTGTTACATGCTGTGACACAGGCCAGAATAAACGTGTGGAGCTGTCTGAACCGCTGAGAACGTGACAAATCGCTCCGCGATTCGCACACCACAACTCACGGGCGACGCTGTTTCCCTTCCCGCCCCGCGGTCGCTTCTGACGTGACGGGAGTGATTGTATCCTGCTAAATGAGGATCATCGACTGAGATCTCTTGAGACACGCTATGTTTCCGGAAATGACACATCACTATCTATCTCTGTGTGACCCTGTTTTGTCGCCAGGACTCGACGTCGGGTGTTTGATTGAATGTGTAGATGTGAACGCCATCGATATTGTACTTATCATCATCGTAATATGGAGCTAACCCATCGATGAGGTCATCAGGTTTATACACACCCCGAGACCCTACGAACCGTTTCACAGTATCAACAATTCCTGATGTCTTCCGCAGGAACTTAATTGAATCACCGACCCCAACTTTATGCGATATCTTGAGTAATTTCGCATAATTCATCACACCTGGGATGCCGATCTCGACAGGAAGCTCAATCCCTTGGTCTCTGATATCGGAAATCCATTCTAAAATTGCTTCATGATCATAACACAATTGTGTGACAATATATGTTGCATAGGGGGCTTTTCGATTCATGATACGTGTCAATTCCTTATCTGAAATAAAATCGTGCCCCTCAGGATACCCTGTAATACCAATCTCATCGAACGAATATGGCATGTCATCTAGTGCTTCTAAGAGATCCAATGCTGATTCGTATGAGCCTGCAGGCTCCTCTCTATCTCCACCCGGGACGAACATATCAGTGATACCTGCCCCAGTAAGTCGGCGTGCAATGTCCCTGAGCTGATCGTCTCCATTGACGTATCTTGCAGCAATGTGTGGAACGACCTCATATCCCATTGATGCAGCCAGTTCTGCACGGTCTACGGTGCTTTCGATACCTAATTGTGGTGATGTGGTGATTGCAATTGCTGATCCGGTCGGAAGCGCTTCGATCTCAGACTCAAAGCTGTCGAATGGCATCAGCTCAAACCGTGGGTCTGCCAGCAAGTGATTCACTCCATCGTCAGTCGCCTGTGAAACCGCACCAAGTGACATATGTTGTCTATGTCAGTTCTTCACGTATTTTGATGTACGGGTGCATTGACAAACCCGTTTATATACGGCTGTCTGTCCTATGAGCTCAGCTATGACAGTCGTTGCTGAATACGCTCTATGACATCGTCATAGGTTGTATTATGCTGTGTGTTCTTGTTCACACGGTGAATGACAAGATCCAATAGATTGAACCGTCTGAGTAGCTGTCTTGTCTCATCATCGTCAAGCGAAAGCCGCCTGCGCACTTGGTACACTGTCTGCGAATGAATCACTGCCTCTGCTAATTCTGCGGCAGTTACCTGGTCGGGCATTCCTCGCCCATCGGCCAGTAATCGTTGCTCATCAGACCGATGAACGCCGCTGTCGTCGGAGAGGTTGTCGGGAGATGAAGCGGTGTCCTCTTGTGACTCTTGAGTGGTAGTTTGCTGGTATGTAGTTGGGGAGTGAATACCTGCGTCGATCATATATCGACGGACAGTCTCTCCAGAGACATCAAGTTCAATTCGCTCGGCCATCTGCTCAAACGTGTCCAATCGATTGTATAGTTCACGAAGGTACGCTGTGTCATCGTACGCAGGGATATCCTCGCTTCGTGCATCCTCTAATGCGTGTATGACCGTCTGATCTGCATTCCCCGTCGGCGGTTCATCGCAATGGTGTTCTGAATCCACATGAGTTGGATTTGACTGGCTGCCGGTAATCCCTCCAAAGACACCAACCTGCCGCTCTGATCCGCCTCGATTCTCAACAGTTCGTGATGCTGTTTGCTGGTCTGATGTCGTCGTCATCACGCTTGATTGCGTAGACGATGCTGGGTCAATACTCAAAGTTACGATGAGCTTGAGCTCCTCGTCTATCTGTGTGACATCGGTATCTTCTATCGACACTACACTTGATGACCGAATAGATTCGACTGCAGGAATGGATCCGCACAATCGGATTGAGTCTTGTTTGAACGCAATATCTGAGATATCGATCAAAACGACATCTGAGCTCTGATCTGAATTAGCGCACAGACATAGCGGGACTGAAAGCTCTGCACTCAAGCTTTCTGCTGGATTGCTTTGAATTTCAACATCTACTTGACCGATCGTTCCGTGTTTAGATTCAAACGTGTCGACAAACTCTGATAGCGCATGAAGTGAGTCATTAATCTGCGACCCCATAACTTTGTGAGTAGACAACAACTTATGATCTTCTAAGGGTATATGGGGAATACTGAACCTATTGAAGTATACGTTCAACATTAATCATTTTATTTGTCCACCTGGAGACTGCTCCGTCGCAATGCTCGCGATGCGCTCGCCACTGAATACAATTCCGCCGTCAAGACGGGAATATAACACACCTGAGTCTCCTCCAGTTATCGTTGCCTCTTGATTAAATGTTGCTGGATTAAATACATGGCCTAATTTTGTATCAGCTTCGACAACTTGACCAACACCTAATTCACTCGTTGGCTCAAAGATACCAGAAGCTGGTGTTCGTACTGGCGGCACGTCGTCGTATATAACTCGCTGTGAAGATGGCTCCGGGAGTGTGAGTCCGTCTGGAAGGCCAGTGACAATCCCAAGTGATTGGAGTATTCTCATCAATCCATTCCTCCCTCGTCTTACAGCTTCAATACCTACAGACCCACTGTTGCCGAGCTCAACGGTCAGTGCAGGAATATTGACCCCCTCCGCTGCGAGCCGAAATGTCGTTTTCTTTGAGTTATTCTCCTGGTTCCCCGGACCTTCGCCTATTAGCCGGTATTCTGATCCAAATGGACGAGCGAGACGGCATTGTGGTGTCGTGTTCTGACATATGCGCACATGAGGGAGCATTTCCGGAGACCCTGTGTGGAGGTCAATGGCGTAATCAGCTTGGGTAACAATAGGCCAAAGTTCGTTTACCATCCGTTCGACGTAGCTTCCATTCTCATTTCCTGGCCACACGCGATTGATATTGCCATTTCTCGCGTCGTAATTCGGTGGCGTGCTATACTCTCGATTATCGAACGCGATTGGGTTCACCACTGGGACAATAACGACGGTTCCACTCCCTTCAGACCGTATAAGAGCGTGATGAAGACGTTTTAGTGCAACCGGACCATTCAACTCAATCCCGTGTTGCCCGGCCTGTATATATACAGTATCTCCTGGTCCAGACTCATATCGGTGAACGGTAATGTTAATTTCGTTGCCATGCGGGAGGATTCCAATCGGGACTCGCTCGGAGTCATGTCGGAATAACTCTGAAGACATGTGCTGATTCGTGAGCTATCTATGTGCAGTAGGTTCATGGATTAATCGCTCATATCAGTCTGATATCGTGAACCTCGAAGAGTATTCAACCACAGATGTAGCCGCTACCAACGCTGACTGTGCACTGCTACCAGTTGGGAGCACAGAGCAACACGGACCACACGCACCACTTGGGACCGATACACTCACAGCCAAGGCAGTTGCTGAGGAAGGTGCAGCGTCGTCTGACTCAACCGTTATTGTTGCTCCAGCTGTTCCGGTCGGAATTGCGAAAGAGCATCGGGCGTTTGATGGAACGCTCTGGACGCGTCCAGAGATATTCAGGGCGTACATCCGAGATATCGTCAATAGTCTTGCCTCACACAATTGTGAGCATGTGATTGTTGTGAACGGCCACGGTGGGAATACGAACGCTCTGAAAGAGGTAACAGCGACAATCGTGCGCGAGGACCCAGTATACGCCACCGCGTTCACCTGGTTCGATGAAATTGACGAACACCGGTCTCAAATGGGACACGCTGGCTCAATAGAGACAGCGTTATTACTGGAAACATACCCTCAGCTGGTTTCGACAGATCGTATTGAAGCAGCCGCGGTCGATGCCAGTGACCAATGGGGAGAGTGGCAAGGAAAAGTAAACCTCGCTGTCGATTCTGATGAATTCACCGAGAACGGGGTCGTTGGCGACCCCCGTGAGGCGTCGAAATCTCTCGGGGCAGAGCTCCTTCGCCTCGCAGGGGAATCGCTGTGTGAGTTGATTGATGCTGTGGTGCATCGCTCCGCTGCGCCCCGAACAGGGTAGATAGTTATCTATATCATTACTGATACTTTGTGTGAACATAACAAGCAGCGGTACATATTAGTTTACCCATCAAAGATAATCTGTAACCAAATGAACCCGAATGAGACACTCCCTGCCAGTGCAGATACTGTCGTTGTTGGGGCAGGTATTGTTGGATGTAATGTCGCCTACCAGCTGACCGAAATGGGGCGAGACGATGTGGTCGTTGTTGACCAAGGGCCCATGCCAACGACGGGCGGGTCATCTACGCATGCCCCCGGAATTATGTTCCAGACTGCTGAGCCGAAAGTGCTCTCGAAATTCGCTGACTATAGCCGTCAAGTATACACTAATCTTGAAGGTGCAGACGGTCAGCAAGCATATAATGAAGTCGGCGGCATCGAGGTAGCTCGAAGCGAAGAGCGTATGGCATTCCTCCAACGTCGAGTCGAGCACGCCAAGGCATGGGGAATCCCCGACCCAGAAATTCTCTCGCCATCTGAAGTCTCAGAACGACTTCCTCTCGTTGATGAGAGCCAGATTCTCGGCGGGTATTATTCTCCAACCGATGGACAGGCCTCCGGTGTGGTAGCGTGCGAGGCGCTCGCACGGAAGGCAATTGACAACGGCGCCACCTTCGTACCTCATACGCGGACGGAGAATGTCGAAACCAGTGGTGAAGAGATCACTGGCATTGACACCGAACGAGGGACGATAGACTGCAATGAGGTCGTTATTGCAACGAACATTTGGGCTCGACAACTGAGCGAAAAACTTGGTGTTCACCTTCCAATCACACCTGTTGAGCACCAGTACACGATGACTGAGTCACTGCCCGAACTCGCCGATAGTGAAGTAGATATCTCATCGCATCCACTGTTAGAGAACTACGAAAACGTCTCTGGAAGCAAAGCTGCCCAGCTACTTGTCGGCCCAGACCGCCCGATCCTTCGTGATCAAGATAACGCGATGTACTACCGTAATCACGGTAATTCATACGGAATCGGGTCATATAATCACGAACCGATCGTCCCAGATCCACAGGAACTGAGTGGAAACGATCCGGACGGCGAGCAAGGATCAGTTCATGAGTTCACCGAAAAGCATCTGAATACTGCGACGCATCCTGACCGTCCACACAAGTCACCTCGACAGGCGAGCGATGAGTTGCTCCCAGCGACTCAAGGAGTGGATCTGGAGTATAAATATAATGGCATGTTTGCGGAATCGCCAAATGGACTCCCTGTGCTCGGCCCTGTTGAGTCATATGATGGTCTGTGGACAGCAGCAGCCATTTGGATCACTCACGCTGGTGGAGCTGCTAAGGCACTTGCTGAATGGATGGAAACAGGCGTTCCAAAGCTCGCTGACGGACCGATCGATCTCTCTGAGTGCAATGTGAACCGATTTGATGAACATGAAGGAAGCTGGAATTTTGCACGAGACATTGGTGCCGAAGAGTACCGCATTGTCTACAACGCTATGCACCCAAAGTGGGTCTGGACGGACAAACAACGGAATATTCGTCGAACACCGATGTATCATACCCACAAGGAACTTGATGCGGAACTGTGGGCTGAAGCCGGGTGGGAAGAGCCACAGTGGTTCGAGTCAAACGCAGATTTAGTTGACCGGTATGAGGATCAGATCCCGTCTCGAAATGGATGGGAAGGAAAATACTGGTCTCCAATAGAGGGGGCAGAGGCGCTGAATGTCCGTGAAAACGTCGGGCTTCATGATATGACCTCTTTCAATAAGATGGAAGTCATCGGGAGTAGCGCACCTGAATTCATCCAGCGACTGTGTACAAACAACATGGATATAGATGTTGGTGAGATCAAATACACCTTGATGTGTAATGAGGGAGGTGGTGTTCGAGCCGATGTAACAGTCACACGAACCGACACAGATAGATATCTCGTACTCACTACTGGACGTGAGGTTGGAAACAATCACGTGGCATGGGTCCGAAACCAGTCGCCAGCCGATGTTGTCGTGAATGATGTAACCTCAAGTTATGCTGCAATGGTGTGTACAGGCCCGAATGCACGAAAGGTTCTGTCGGAAGTCACTCATATCGATCTCTCAGACGAAGCATTCCCATTCTTTACCACGCAAGAATTCTATGTGAGGAATGTTCCTGTACGGGCACTTCGAGTGTCATATGCTGGTGAACTCGGATGGGAGCTGTACACTCCATCGGAGTACGGTGAGCAGTTATGGGAAATCTTACTTGATGCAGGTGAATCATATGGACTCCGGCCATACGGAAATGGTGCATTAAATGCACTCCGTATTGAGAAGGGATTCCGCCTGTGGGGTGAGGACCTACACACCGAGCATACTCCGAAAACAGCGGGTCTTGAGTGGGCGGTTGATTACGACACTGACTTTATTGGCAAGGACGCACTCACCCAACGCATAGCAGCAACCGCTGATGGGGGCACACCTGCGAAGGAAGTTGCTTGTTTGACCCTTGATGACCCAGATGCAGCAATCTTGGACAATCGTCCTGTTCTTGATGGAGATGAATCATTGGGATACGTTCATAGTGCAGAATATGGATATACGGTCGGGTCCTGTGTTGCATACGCATATTTGCCGCCTGCATACACGGATCCAGGCACATCTGTTGACATCCTGTTTGAAGGCACCCGCTACACAGCCACTGTCCGAGAGGAACCACTCGTATAGCGTCGTCTCTGGGAACATATACTTCCTCTACCTATCAAATCGTCGTCATACTGTGTGAATCCGCGTGTTCGTTCATCACCCGGAAATGCTTTCTTGACGCCTGAGCGGCTGAGAGTGAAGAATTTCGCCTGTTCGTTGCTCTCACCGTTGTATTTATATCCGTGACAAAATCATTGTGAGTTATCACCAATGAGTTCAACCGAACTGCCGGGCCAAGCGCACACTGTGATTATCGGGGCCGGTGCCGTGGGAAGCTCAGTCGCATATCATCTGAGTGAACTTGGCGCTGAAGACATACTTGTTCTTGATCAAGGACCACTACCAGTCACTGGGGGATCATCTGTTCACGCACCAGGGATTATGTTTCAGACATCCCCATCAAAGATTCAAACCAAGACTGCATATTATACTTCACGTCTTCTCTCCGACGCTGGAGTATATGATGAAGTGGGTGGAATCGAAGTAGCGAGAAGTGAGCAACGAATGGATTTCCTGCAGCGACGAGTTGAGTGGGCGAAGTCGTACGGACTACCGAACCCGACGCTTCTCTCACCATCAGAAGTTTCAGATCGATTACCACTCGTTGATAGCTCCGAGATATTGGGTGGGTATTACTCTCCGACTGATGGGAGAGTTGATGGGATTGCCGCACTAGAGTGGTATCGCGAGCACACAAATGGACGTTTCTTTAGTCATACCCAAGTTATTGACTTAGAGACAGACAAACAATCAATAACCCGTGTCATCACAGACCGTGGCAATATCGAGTGTGAACGGTGTGTGATTGCGACCAATAACTGGGGGTATCAGACAGCACAACTCGCTGATATTGACCTTCCAATAGCACCTGTCGAACACCAATATGTCGTCACTGAGCCGCTCACTGAACTTTCGAATGAACGCTCAACTATTGGGAATAATACGACAGGATTAGAGATACCTGGCAATCGGGACATTCAGGAGGTAATGAGTGAAGGCCCGACTCTGCCAGTTGGTCGGGACCAAGACAATTCGCTATATTTCCGTACGCATGGTAACTCCATCGGATTAGGCTCATACAATCACGAGTCGTTGTCGGTCGATCCCGATGAAATGGGGACGAATTCAGCAGACGAGCAAGCGTCTGTGAATCCATTTACACCCAAGCATTGGGAGCAACCAACACATCCAAACCGAGAGAAATCCGCGCAGGAAGCGTTTGAAACGCTACTGCCGGCCGTCGAAGATCAGGGATACATGGCGACCGAGAATGGCATTTTCGTCTTTACTCCAGATGGAATGCCAGCGCTTGGACCACTCGCTGATGTCGATGGGCTCTGGAGTGCACTTGCTATCTGGTGGACACACTCTGGGGGATACGGAAATATATTAGCAGAGTGGATGGAGAGTGGCGTTCCTCAGCTGGATGGACAGCGCATCGATAGCAGTGCGATTCATGTTGAGCGATTTGCCCCGCATGTCGGCGAGAAAGACTATTTCGTTGACAAAGGTGCCAAACGATATCAACAAGTCTACTCTATCGTTGAACCTCGATGGCAATCGTCATCACATCGAGGCCTCCGCCGAAGTCCATTCCATGCTCACCAGGATAATCTTGGTGCGGAGTTCACCCACAGCGGTGGGTGGGAGTCTGCACGATGGTATGCGAGCAACGAGGACCTGTTAGAGCGATACGAGGACAAGATACCAGCCCAAGATGGGTGGCAGGCGATTAACCGTTCGCGTATCGAAGCTGCCGAACATCTTCACACGCGCGAGGCGGTTTCGCTCTACGATATGAGTTCATTCAGTAGTATCATGATCGAAGGCACAGATGCAGGTTCGTTCCTGCAGCGTATGTGCAGCAATAATATCTCGCTTGATGTCGGGGATGTTCGATACTCACTGCTTTTGAACCAAGGTGGTGGTATCCTTGGCGATGTGACCGTGGTTAAAATCGCTGATACGAAATATATGGTTACCACTGGGGGCGGGAGCTCTCCACAGATACATGGGTCATGGCTCAAGTCGCATGCTCCAGAAACTGTCGCAGTCAATATTGAAGAAGGCGCTAAAAGCACTATTGGATTATGGGGTCCTGACTCTCGGTTGCTCTTGCAGCGATGCACAGACGCTGATGTGTCTAATGATGAATTCCCATATTTCACTGCTAAGCAACTCTATGTTGGTGAAGTCCCAGTAACAGCACTGCGCGTATCTTACGTTGGTGAACTGGGCTGGGAACTCTGGGCACCAGTAGAGTACGGTGCTCGTCTATGGGAGACCCTATGGGATGCCGGGCAAGATCTTGATATTAGACCGATGGGTGATGGTGCGCTTGAGTCAATGCGCTTAGAGAAAGGATATCGACTCTGGGGAACCGACATCGATACCGACGTGAATCCGTTCGAAGCAGGACTACCCTTTGCCGTCGATATGGAGACGGACTTTATCGGCCAAGCTGCGTTAGATAACCAAGGACAAAGACAGCCTCAGAACAAAATCACGCCACTCACGATTGATAATTCGACTGATATTATGTTGAGCGGCCGACCTGTCTCACATAATGGATCAGTGAAAGGATATGTCCAAGCTGGTAGTTACGGATATAGTGTTGATGCCTCAATAGCGTATACCTACCTTCCTGCCACAGTCGCAGAGGCAGGTACATCAGTCACAATTCAATGTGAAGGTCAAGAGTATGACGCTACTGTTCGTGATGAACCACTGTATGATGCAGCCCGAGAGAAAATCACTCGGTGAGGCTCATATGCATAGAGAACGATCTCACGGACTGATACCGGTCGGAGGTGAGGTACTGTGAGCGATACCGAAATAAGCTCAACACAATCACTGCCGATCGATTATGTCGATATCCAGCGTGCACGCGAACGACTGACTGACGAATCAGTCGTGAAGTCAACGCCGATTGAGCAAAGCACTTCGCTTGGACAGATGCTCAATGCGGAGGTTCATCTCAAGATGGAGCATCTGCAGTGGACTGGGTCGTTCAAGACGCGTGGAGCATACAATAAAATCAAACAATCGACAGCAAATGGGACGAACTCCTTTGTCGCAGCGAGTGCTGGCAATCACGCACAGGGGGTCGCCTTAGCAGCAGCGAAGTGTAACGCAGAAGCGGAGATCTTTATGCCGACTGATGCTCCACAAACAAAGGTGGACGCAACGCGTGGCTACGGAGCGAGTGTAAGATTAGTCGGACACGACTTCCAAGAAACAATGATGCATGCCAAGCAGGCTGCTGAGGACAGCACAGCAGAATTTGTCCACGCATTTGACGATGCAGCGATTATCGCAGGGCAAGGAACCCTTGGTATTGAGATGTATCACGACCTGCCACATGCGGACACTGTGGTCGTCCCTATTGGAGGGGGTGGTCTGATCGGGGGCATATCAACTGCAATTAAGCACCTCTCTCCAGAGACCAGAGTTATTGGAGTCCAGGCTGATGGCGCCGAAACAGTCATCAAGAGTTTAGAAAAAGACCACCCGGTTACGTTAAATCGAGTTGACACGATCGCCGACGGTATTGCAACTGGTGGTATCTCAGAACAAACGCTCTCGCTCATACAGCAAAACGTCGATGAAGTCATCACGGTGAGTGACACCGAAATCGCGCAAGCAATTCTACTCCTCATTGAACGTGCAAAGCAGGTCGTTGAGGGTGCTGGCGCAGCGTCTGTAGCCGCTCTGCTGAGCGACCAGACTGATGTCTCTGGAGAGACAGTTATGCCACTTCTCTGTGGCGGAAACCTTGACATGACTCGACTCAGGGAGATCCTTGATCATGCTCTTACCGCCCGTGAGCAACGGCTACGATTGCAAATTCGAATCGATGATGCCCCTGGCGTTTTAGAAGACATTTCGGGCGTAATCGCCGATCATGATGCGAATATCCACGATGTTCGGCATGAACGGTCAATCCAAGATCTCGATATTGGTGAGGCGTTCTTGATATTTAATATTGAGACGAGTGGGTCTGAGCATGCTGATACGATTATTACCTCGATAGAGTCGGCTGGGTATCCAGTCGAAAATGTCGCCATTTCTGGGTGAATTTGACCCGACACACAGTGCATTGCTAGTCTGTTGCCGAAAATTATTTTAAATTGCTATCGTATGACTGTAATACGTTAACTATGTACAATGATATGTTGCTGCCGTATGATGGAACCAAAGAGGCAGATAAAGGTGTTGAACATGGCATAGAACTAGCCGCCGAAGTAGGTTCCACGGTTCATGGATTGTATGTTATCAGTCTCCCTGGTGCGCCGCGTGCTGTTGCACTCCGTGATGACGAGGAAGAAATTCGTCGAGAGTATGAGGAGTACGGTGAATCTGTGTTGAATGATCTCGGTTCGATGGCAGCAGAAGCAGGTGTAGACTATGAATCACATATTCTTACTGGATCCCCGAGTGATGAGATAGTGACGTTCGCTGCCGAAGCAGAAATGGACGTCATAGTGATTGGATCAGCATATCGGGGGAAATTAGGCAATTTGATCGGAGGAACAACTGACAAAGTTGTTCGGAGTGCATCTGTTCCGGTTATCACTCGCCGAATGGAGGCCGATGAGATCAGTTGAACTGCTGCAGACTTTCCGCGTCCACGATTTAAAATAAGCGGCTGCTATGAGGTTTCGGTAAGCCGGGTCTCGCGGAGATAAATAATCAAACTCGCAATAAGGAATGTGGCCCCCGCTGTCTGTAAATCGCCGACGGTCATCAGGATTAATCCGAGCAAGAAAAATAGCCCAGCAAGGATAGCGGCAATTACTGCAATCATATTCTTCCACATGTAGTCGGACTCACGATTTCATTCGAATTATCCGAGCTAATTAATTCAATCGACACCATCTCTCTGATTGTCTCAATCACCTAACTGTATGAATGCTCAAACTCCCAGTGATACCGACACTGACTGCAGGTTGCCCACTCAGGAATTTCAAACTCATCAGGATGGCGCTTTCCGTGCTTCATTTGACTCCCGCAGCTTGGGCATTGAAAATAGAGAAGAGTCGCCTCTGGAAAGTCATAGTGTGGGAGTCGTGCTCGACATCGATCACAGTCGATTCGATCAGATGACATCGGTTGTGTAATATCTGCCTCACACTTCGGGCATTCAATTACTGCCGTTGGTCGGTTTGCCCATCCCACATCTCCATGGTAAGTCGTTGTTGCAGTCTCGATACTTGAAAGTTGAAACTTATTCGGACCATTTCCCTTCTGCAGTGGCGCCACGATGCGATGAAGAACCGATGCACACCATTTAATAACCCCACGTGAACTCAAACTCATTTATTACCGTGTCATACTCGTCACAGACATATATATCATAGCCCGTATTTTTTATTCTCAGAGAGTGAAGATAAAATTGAAAGAGAGTAGCTCGCAGTATCGTGATTAATTTTCAATAAAAAAACGCTTGAGAACTTTCCTTCGATCGAGTGAAGCCAATCTGGTCCGTGTCAATCACTCCCTGGTGCTTCATCGCTATTTGATATGTCAGTCACCATCTCATCACCTGAGGTGACGACTTCAACCTCATCTTGGTCAGTAAGGTCTTGGATCGACTCTGCGAACTCCTCTGACTCCAATATTTGGTACTCATTTCGGAGACCCTGATACACTGTATAACACATCAGACACAGTATTACAGCAAACGGAAGACCTGTGGTAATTGATGCTGTTTGTAGTGCAGTCAGGCCCCCTCCGATCAACAGAATCGATGCAACGGCTCCTTCAGTGACAGCCCAGAAAATTCGCTGTGCCTTCGGGACATCGTGCTTCCCACCAGAAGTCAGGTGGTCGATAACAAGCGATCCAGAGTCTGATGAGGTCACGAAGAAGGTAATGACTAACAGCGTTGCAATAATGCCAGACAGCGCGCCCAATGGGAACTGCTCAAGCATTGCGAACATCGCAACAGTTTGTCCGAGTTCATTGTAAGTTGCGATTGCAGCACCGCTTCCTTCAAGAGTATTAAATAGTGCTGAGCCACCGAAGGTAGATAGCCATAGCGTGGAGAATAAAGACGGGAGGAACAGTACACCCATGATGAACTCACGAACAGAACGCCCTTTTGAAATCCGGGCAATGAACATTCCCACAAATGGAGACCATGCAATCCACCATCCCCAATAGAATACTGTCCATGCTGTTGGGGTGCCGTTAGCAGCTTGACCAAGGGTTCCTGTAAAGAAGCTCAGCGCAAGAATGTTTCCAAAGTATGCACCCAATCCTTCAACCCAGGAACCGAAAATATAGACTGTTGGACCGACAATCAACAGGAAGCCCAGCAGCGCAAACATCAGATACAGGTTGAGCGTACTGAGCCTTTTGACTCCTCCATCTAATCCGGCTGCCACTGACATTGTTGCTATCAGCGTGATCCCTGCGATCAATGCAACCTGTGGAATCGTCCCAGTCGGGATATTAGCGACGCCGAGCATATCCCCACCGACGTATGAGAGGCCTGTGTTGACTTGCGCAACGCCGAGCCCTAATGAAGTTGAAAGGCCGAACAAGGTTGCAAAAACGGTAACGAGATCAATGACATGTCCTGGCCAGCCGTAAATCTTCTCACCTAAAAGTGGCCAGAATATCGATCGGAACGTGAGTGGGAGTCCACGATTGAAAGAAAAGAATGCGAGTCCCAATCCAACAAGGCCATAAATCGCCCATGGGTGGAACCCCCAGTGAAAGAATGTTTGTGCCATTGCTGCAGACGCAGCTGCGCCTGTTTCAGCTTCGGCACCAAAGAATGACGGAACAGTCTGCAGGTAATAGAGTGGTTCAGAGACGCTGAAAAACATGAGTCCAATACCCATGCCTGCGCTGAATAGCATTGCCATCCAAGAAAAGTCACTGAACTCTTTTTCAGCCTCAACACCACCAATCTTGATCTTTCCATATTTACTCAACGCGAAGAACAGTAGAGTGACAATAAATATATTGACCGCCAGTAGATAGAACCACCCAAATGTATCACCGATTGTGTTGAATAACCACGTATATGCTGCAGAAGCTGAATCTCCCATCCCAAGTGTGACTGCAATAAATAGCGCAATGACAACAAGAGCGACAGGGAACACAACTGGGTGAATGTCGAATCCCCACTTCTGAATATTTGTGTCCCCGGGCTCTCGGTCAGACTCCGGATGGAATAGCTCTACCTGAAGTCCATCAGACATCTCTCCTGCTGCGTCTTCATTCTCTGACATACGATCCCTCCAAGCGGTTTTGTGATGTTTGTATTGGCATAATTAGAACCTTTCACAGGTATCGGACCTGGAACTGGTATGTGTAGCACCCATACTCTCATTCTGTGTGTGCACATACGCCAACTCACCTCCTCTTCATAGTCGGGGAGTGCGACAACCCATCGAACCTCGCTTTGATCAAGAGTATGGACTTTGCCATGCTACACAACTACACGCATCTGAGAGTTATCGACATATAAAGGTTCACCCCACGTGCTACCGAATTGGTTATATTCTTATACGGCAGTATTTTGGGTCTTCTTCAATCGGCGATTTTTCTATTGATGTAAATCATTTGATAGTTTGTGGATGATAGCTTAGCAAGTGCGTGCGGTACGCGGTAGATCTTCACACCGCTCGGGAATAGACAGTCAGCAATGAAATATCTCACAGGGCTGCCGTCGAGAGTCCCCAGCGATTTCGGGTCCCCTCTAAATGCGTCGACGTTCGACTGCTCCATCACCACCTCCAAGTCACGTTTTGCGAGTATCGAAGACACGTAAGCGGCAGAGTGCAGCGTGCGAAAAGCGTGCAACAAAGGAAATAAACAGTGATCGTGGTCTGACATCCACCAATGACTGAACTCGTGGGACTCCACAGCCATAGACCGTGCCTCGACTCCGGGAATTTCTCACTCCGTTCGGTGGAGTCGTGGGGTCAGTGCGACCCTCGGCAAAGAGAACGGAGTTGTCAGATTTACTCTGACGCGACTCTTACCGTGTTTGAGTGGCCGCTGAGCGAACAGCCGCTGCATTTTCCTCTACATCATGCACTCGAACAATCTCGACTCCATTGTGAGCCACCAACGTAGTCACGGCGACTGTTGCAGGAAGCCGGTCTGACTCTGGACTTGAGACGTTCTTCAGCATTGACTTTCTTGAATGACCAATCAGAAGAGGACAGCACAGTGAATTAAATTCGTGAATTCGATCAACTAGTTCAAACGACTGTTGTGAGGTTTTTCCGAACCCAAGTCCAGGGTCGATGACAATTTTATCTCGGGAGATTCCGGCCCTTTGTGCCCGAAGAATACGCTCGTTTAGCACATTTTGTACCTCATCAACAACATCATCATATCTTGGAGTTAATGACGGATCAACCGGTGCTGAGAGGCTGTGCATCAAAATTAGATGCGCGTCATGTTCAGCAACAACATGCGGTAACTCTGGATCTTCAAGTCCAGATACATCATTAACGATATCAGCTCCCGCTTGTAGTGCTGCTGCGGCAACAGGCGCTTTTCGAGTATCAATCGAAAGTGGAATATTTTCAGCTTGGAGTCGCTCAATCACTGGAACAACGCGGTCGATCTCCTCCTGTATTGAAACAGGATCAGCACCCGGGCGGGTTGATTCACCGCCTATGTCGATAATATCTGCTCCTGCACTCGTCATCTCCTTTGCTCGCTCGACTGCTAGGTCTACTGTATTATACTCTCCACCGTCATAGAAACTATCTGGCGTCACATTTAGAATACCCATGACAGCTGTTCGCTGCTCTTGGATGCCTGGGACTTGACTATGAGTTTCATCTGAGAGTTGCGCCTGTAATTGCGAGCCTATGTGTTGGATCCCATCTCCGGTAGACTCCATTTGCGCTGCAACTCGCCGTAATTGCAAGAGCGTTCCTTGAAGAAGTAGTGTTAATGACTTACTAGAACTATGTTCATCGATGATACGCACAACTGCTCCTTTGTCACGAGTTAACTGCTCAATTGCCTCCTGCTGATCTGGCCGAACTGTGAGACGAAAAGACTGTGTCGCTGTTTGCGTATCGACGGTACTGAATTCATTACGGAGAGCTTTGTAACTCGTCGTTGTCGACTCACTATTGTTCGAGAGTGGCACTATCCGCTGAGTCCACCGATCCCGTGCTTCACTAATGAGATAGAATGAGCCAGTGATAAGAACCATATCATTCTCTCCAGCTGATTCAAGTGCTCTCTCGGTTGCCCGACCACTATTTGGCTGAGTATAGACGACCTCCGCACAGTCAGTGAGAACATCTGCAATCTTGTTGGCATTCTCAGACCGATCAACCATTGGTTGCGTCGCATAGCCAATATTTACATGGGGGAGTTGATTGACCATTTTTTTATGATCTTTATCTTGCATTGCACCAAAAACAAGGATCAGATTATCATACTCGAAGTGGCGAGTAAGTGATTCGAGTGTTTTGCATGCCCCAGGATTGTGCGAGCCATCAAGAATGACGATTGGGTCGTGATCAATAATTTCGAACCGGCCCGGTAGTGTTGTTTTTCGCAGTCCCTGCTTGATATCCTTGTCGCTAATATCAACCAACTGATCTACGACGCTCACAGCGACCCCTGCGTTCTGCGCCTGATGCTCACCAAGCAACTGGAGTTCCGCTTCCAAATCAGACCCACCGCTCGTCACTTGAATCAGACACTCAGTCTCGTTCGCCAATCCGCCGTATGTCACAGTTACATCAGCTTCAGCATGGGATTGAGAGACGCTTATCACCTCCGTCTCATCTTTAATTGCTTCCAGCGCAGTACCTGTCGCACCAGTCACGAGCGGCCGAGATTTTGGAGCGACATGCGCTTTATCACGTGCGATTTCGGCCCGAGTCTCTCCTAACAACTCAGTGTGCTCAAGACTGATACTAGTGACTGCGCTCGCGACAGGGTTCACAGCGCTCGTTGCATCATATTGCCCCCCAATACCAACCTCAAGAATAGCGAAGTCCACGTCACTCTCAGCGAAGTGTCGAATTGCAACTGCAGTAAGGGCCTCAAAGTGTGTGGGCTCATCATCCTCCTCCCTAAGCTCTTCTAAGATAGGCTGAAAATCACTTCCATATTCTCTGAGTGCCCGCTTGGGAAGCGGACGACCATCAACAGTGATCTGTTTACGAAATCCATCCAGTGCTGGAGAGGTAAACAGTCCAACAGAGAAGCCTGCCTCTCGGAGAATCCTCTCGATCATCGTTGCTGTACTTCCCTTCCCATTTGAGCCAGCAATCTGAATACAGTCGACATCCTCCTCAGGGTGACCATATTGCGCCAGCATTTTAGACGTCGTGTCTATACCGAGCTTCGGTCGTCGGGTTTGAAGAGACGAGAGAAGAGAAGCTGCTTCTTGATATTCCATACCAGCTAAGGATGTTCCACGATTAATGATACTGTCGGACGGGTCCAGCCTGTGTTTGGATCCGTTTTTGAGCCTCCGATTTGGGACGGTCGATATCTCAGCAGGTGGATATTTTATGCGGCGTGATGACGATATGGCAAAAACTCATTCTGGTAATACATTGTCACTATCGCGAACACTCTTAGGGTGGCCACGTGCAGACACAATTACATGACTAATTCCGGCGATGAAGCCTCAATGCCAACCGATTATGAAATTGCACAGAACGCCGAGATGAAACCGATCTGGGAGCTGTTGGAGCCTTGGGGTCTCGGGAATAACGAACTGTCGTACTACGGAGAATATACGGCAAAGTTGTCTCATGACGCAGTGTCGCAGTTACAACAAAAAGCCGCTGACCGAGAGCAAAATCTCGTTCTCGTCACCGGGATGACACCGACACCGATGGGCGAAGGAAAGACTGTCACTACTGTAGGCCTTGGTCAGACGCTGAACTCGTTGAATGAAGAAGCAATGATTGCAATCCGTGAGCCCTCATTAGGTCCTGTTTTTGGGGTGAAAGGCGGGGCAGCAGGTGGTGGGTACTCACAGGTTCTCCCAATGGAAGAGATCAATCTACACTTTACTGGAGATCTCCACGCACTTACTTCGGCCCACAATCTCATCTCGGCAATGCTTGATGCGAAGCTATCGCAAAGCGATGAGTTCGAGATCGAAACGAACGATGTTCGTTGGCCACGTGCCTTAGATATGAATGATCGCGCACTCCGCGAAACGGTGATTGGTCTCGGTGGGACAAGCGGTGGGACGACGCGAGAGGATGGATTCCTGTTGACGGCTGCCTCTGAACTCATGGCCGTGCTTTGCATCGCAAGTGATCTTCAAGATCTGAAAGAACGAGTGAGTCGAATTATCGTTGCCTATGATCAAGGTGGGGCACCAGTAACTGCCGAGGATATTGACGCAACTGGGCCAGTGACTATGTTACTGCGTGATGCGATTGAGCCGAACGTCGTCCAGACAATTGAGGGCACGCCCGCACTTGTCCACGGCGGTCCCTTCGCAAATATCGCTCATGGGACAAACTCACTCATTGCTGATAAGGCTGCCTTCGGGATGGGCGATTATTTAATTACTGAGGCTGGGTTCGGGTCAGACCTTGGTGCGGAGAAGTTCATGAATATCGTCTGTCGTCTGGGTAATATGAAACCAAATACAGTGGTCCTCGTCGCATCAGCGCGAGCGCTCAAATATCACGGCCTCGAGATGTGGCCGGCAGACATGGACGCCATTAATGATGCAGGAATCGACGCATTGAAACTTGGTTTTGAAAATCTTGATAAGCACATCCGCAATTTGCAGAAATTCGGTATTCCAGTTGTCGTGGCAGTTAATCGGTTCCCTGACGACACCGACAGAGAAGTAGATACGATTCTCTCGCACTGTCGAGATGAAATCGGCGTGCAGGCAGCTGAGTCCAGAGTCTTTGCTGAGGGGAGCGATGGGGGGAAGGAATTAGGAAAACGCGTTATCTCTGCAGTTGAGTCAGGCGACGAGACGGAGTTCCAGCCTCTCTACGAGAGCTCTGACTCAATAACTGAGAAAATCGAAACGATTGCGACCGAGATTTATGGCGCTGGAAGTGTCACATACTCTACGACTGCAAGGGAGGATATTGAGAGAATGCAAGAATTAGGCTTTGATGATATGCCTATTTGTATGTCGAAAACATTCCACTCGCTCACTGATGATCCGCGCAAGAAAGGTGCTCCTGATGGATGGAGCCTAGATGTGCGCGAGATTTACCCATCTGCAGGAGCCGGATTTCTCGTTGCGCTCACTGGCGACGTGCTGACAATGCCTGGACTGCCGGCCGACCCGGCAGCCGCAGAAATGGATATCGATGCAGACGGGAATATATCAGGCTTGTTCTGACTCTTTTGATGCCTGAATAGCCAACCTATACCTATCTTTGCCCGCGGCCGACGGCAGGTTTCAGTTGAGATTTGTATGATTTTGATCTAAATTTATCTTTTCTAATCAGAGTGGCGTCTCTCCCACGGCATTGATACCAGCATTATAGTGAGATCAGTATGCAGTGAGCAGGCGTTTGGCAATCGCCGCCCCTACAGCACACGAGTAACACGTGTTCGTGTCGCGGGCAGAAGCGTGGCGCGAACCGCCCAGAGCGTCGACTATACGTGAGTCGTGCAGTGCGAAAATGAGTGCAGATGTGATTATATTAACCATCGGAGACACAAATTTAGCTGAATGCAGGCGCTCAGCCCCCTCCCTCTCCCCTCAAGGAGTCGTTCGTGAATCGAAGATGTGGTCCCGAAAATCGCCGATTTTCGGACGCGCAATCCGCGCCAGTGGGGCGAGAGCGCAGCACAGTTGAGAGCGAAATGGGAGACAGGTCATCGTTTCAGTTTCACTCTCGGGTACTGGATAAACCATTGCTAGTCGAACACTGGTCGTATAATGGCAGCAACTCATTGTCTCGGCTGAGAGCCCGACAAGCGGTGAGATGATTCTCGCCATCACCACCGAGCGAGTCGGAGTGGGTATGGGTCACTCCGAATCCAGGTCGTCTGAGAGGCGGTGTCTCTCGTGATCACGAAAATTTCCGATTTTCGAACGACCTGCGGAGACTGCGTGGGCACCCGAAGTCAAGCATCTGTGACGTGTCGCAGAACCAGGAAGCCTCAGCGAGCGCGAGCGGGAGTCGTTCACAGCCCGGAGCAGATGAGTAACGGCCGTTTGGCACGGCTCGTAGCTTCCTGTTCGACTAAACTTCTGGGTCGTTCCACCCGAAGGAACAGCTATACCTAGGTCCCGAGTCCTCATATCACAACGCTTGGCAATCCTCGGGTCTTATCTCGGGGAGGATATCAACTCAGGTGAACATCAACGGACGTCTGTGCTCACAAAGATCGGCTATGATGAGCGTGTTGCGATCGCTTCGATTTCAATCGCAGCCCCCTTGGGAACTGCCGCTACTTCAACGGCACTTCGTGCTGGTGGCGCCTTCGAAAAAAACTCCGCGTAAGCGTCGTTGAAATCGTCAAAATCAGCCATATCGTCTAAAAATACGTTCACTTTGATGAGTGATTCTATCTCCAACCCTGCGGAATCAAGGATGGCTTCAATATTCTCTAAACACTGCCGTGTTTGTTGGCCAACTGGCGCTTCATCAAGCAACTCTCCTTCTGTTGTCAGCGGGAGTTGCCCAGCAGTGAGCAGTAAATCATCTGTCATAGTTGCCTGACTATACGCACCGACTGCAGCAGGTGCATCAGTTGTGTCAACAACTTCTTTCATGTTTGTAATTCAACCCACAGGAGCAGTATAAGTATAGGTATATCACGACCCACAAAATACTCAATCGGATATGTAATCCTTCGTATAACTCATAGATTAGCTATTTATGATCAGAAGTTTCAAAATGAAGATCCCGCTCTTCAGGGCAGGGAGGATGTCAATCACTCTGTGTACGGCGTTTCGCTCGTTCAGCGAACAATCCATACTGTGTCATCGTCGTCATTCCTGCAATTGCTGCGCGAAGGCTGATTCCAATCAGTGGAATATCAGCAACTGTTACGACGATATCAGCCTCAATGACGGCCCCATCCCGGAGCAGTATATCGACGAGCTCAACTAATGCATGTTGACTATCTTTTGTCGGCTTCATCTATTCTCCTATGTCAGGTGCAAACGAATACGGTGGCCATGGACCACTGAATCGAATAGAGACACCCTGTATCTCTGCGACTTCGTCCAACGCGTTCCCGAGTGATCCCTCGTCTGTTTTGTGAACAAGGGCACTAAATTTGGCGACGTCTTGTTTCTCATCCGATGATTCCGAGCTAATTGAATCTAATGCTGCAGTTTCTTCAACTAACTGAAATTCACGACTGTTCGACTGAAGTATGGATCGAACGTGCGAGACAATTTCAGACTCTCTCTCATCTGTGAGCGATGAGAGACGATTTTCTCGCTTCTTTTCGAGCATAAATGCAGTGCCTTCAGACGCAGCTGCAATTTGAGCATCAATCTCTTGTAATCTCTTGTCTGAGTCGGTGAGCGTCTGCTGATATCCGGACCGATTAAATCGCACCTGGACGCGATATTCCCAGTGATTGACGAGGCTTGATAACCCATCTTGAATATCGTCTTGATTTTCAGTAATCCACGCACGTATTCGCCGTTTACCACCTGCTAACACTGTATTAAACCGCACAGGCAGCGGGGTTCCAAACGTTTCACCTATCGTATCAACGACCTGTTGGTGGTTCAGAATCTCTTTCTGCAGAATATCTATCGTTGAGACCTCATACGGGCCATCACACGGATGTACAATACATCCGATGCCCTCCGACTGTATCAATTCGACTCCAGTTGAATCAACGCCATTCAACTCAGGTATGCCGTTTTCACCCTGTGGAGCGGGTATCAAACAATAGAGATAGTAACTTTGAGATACGTCTGTGTTGGATTTATCCTGCTGAGATGAACCATCACTTGGGCTTCCCAAAGTCTATCACCCCATTCGGTGTCCCCTGACCATGTCTCATTGAGTCTGAACTCACCAGCGCAGACCGGATAAGTGAGTCAAGATCTGATTTCATGTTCGAGACGTCCTCATCAATCTCGAGTTCAGTCTTCAGTGAGTCCAATTCAGCCTCGAGTGTGAGGAGATGTCGACCAAGTTGTTCAATTTCCGCCTCTGAAAGATCATCGGCATTCATCCGTCTTACTGCCTCCTGCTCTAATGCCTCGATCAAAAGTTCGACAACTGTGATAACGAGAGCTGAAAGTCCTGTTTCAACATCACCATCGGAATCTGCGAGTGTGAACTCCATACTATTCGGAGGTATTCAGATGATCGGGAATATGCTCAACTGTGCCTGAATTGCTCTCAGAGCTGTCCTGTGAGGTAACGGATGATATCTTACCTGTCTGTTTATTGTCAGCTTCCTCGGGAAGTTTAGACATGTCCGTCCCAGCAGGGAATTCAAGACCATATTTTGCGGCAGTCTCGAATGAGGCAATGGCAGCCCGAATCTCGACTCCCAACAACTCAGTGTCGCCTACGCTGACAGCAATATCAGCATTCACGACAACTCCCTTATCAAGAAGCAGTTCAAGCATCTCTGCAAGGTCACCCTGTGAGCGGGTTGGCTTTGGGTCACTCCCCATTGTCAGTGTCTGCCCCAGACTGGTGTGTAGCTAATCGAAGTCCGTACAACCGCTGTTGAGCATCAACGTCTGAGTATTTCGGCACTCTTGGGACCGTTGAATGCGAGTTCCGTGCCGCGTTCTGCCCGTTCGTTTTCTGTGGAGGAACCGTTGAGTGTGCGGACGGGTTTTGAGTCGTTTCAGAGCTTGGATCTTGCGCCCGATTCTGCTCAGATTTGGATTTGTTCTGTTTTCTTCGCTCTGCTAGGCGTTCTCGCTGCCGGAGCAACTTTTTGCGTGCTTGATCCCGATTCGACTTTGCCTTTTTAATTGCCTGCGTGGCTTGTTTTGTGGGGGCGTGTTCGTTGGCTGTCATACTGTTATCCTGTGAGGAGTGTTACTCTCAACACATTGTTCTCAATCGCTGTCTCTTCAATGTGTGTGATTGACTCCTCAACATCAATGTGTGCAATTTTGTTACCATTGGTTGAAAGAACTACTGCATGCGATGAGTCGGTAAGCTGAGCGCGAACTTCTGTTGAATCAATTGAATCAGGAAGATCAGCGACGAGTATCCTTTGATCTGTGGTCGAATGCAGTTCCACCTGTAGAGATGCATCTCTCTGTGTCTGATTCTGAGAGTCTACAGACACTCCATGGTCAAGGCCAATCTGTGTTCGGTGGCTATATTCAACTGACCATTGCCCAGTATCAAAATGACCCCGCGTATATTGCACATCACAATCAGAGTTTTCTAGCTCTGTCAGGTAACTAACCGTATCCGCGATCATTTTAGACGCTTTTGTTATTTTTACCATCTTAATTGTATGTTGTTTCCTCAAGTGTCAGTGTTTGTCTGACATCACTGTTTGATCTCGACTTTACTACTCATCTGCGACCGTATTTCATCTGCAAGTTTGAGCTGTGTCTCTAATTTTTCTTTTGTCTGCCGATACTCAGACTCTGAGCGCTCCCCTAACTCAAATAGGAGTTGATTTTCTTTCAGCTCATCACGTATTTTCTCGGTATCATACATTTCATCTAAGGCCATATTTTGGATGATCTCTACAAGCGAGATAAACGGTCGTATGAGTAAATCATCGATTAATAACATGAGTTATCGACCAGACTGTTCAGCACCGATATGTATATCCACGAAATTATATGGTGCCCAAGGACCAGTATATTGTATTTTTACGCTGTCAGTATGTGTCGATTCAATCGCTTCGATTGCCTCATCAAATTCACTCCGATTGGACCGATCCACCAGATATGATTTATTCAGGATAAGCCGGTCGCTGAAGAGATCATTTTCAGTCTCATTCACGCTGACTGCAGAGAGTTGTTCAACGATATCATTACGCAGTTCGCCTTCATTGATCGTGTCTTCTTGAATTGTAATCACTTTCACACCTAGCTCGATCATCCCATCAATATCATTCAATGCACTCCTGAGTGCCCGTCGAGCGCCGCGTATCACTCCCTTAATCGTTCGACTATTTTTGAACGCCATCCCAAAACTCATCGGAACGACAGTCCGGCCATCCTCAAACTCTAGCACCTGTTGGAGGACTCGATTATGCCTCTGTACATCCTCATCGGTGCGTTCTGGCTCTGTTGTATCAATCTCTGATACGAGTGCGGAGAGAGTTCGATAATCGACGGTATAGAGTGTCTCTGCATCTTGAACACCCTCAATATCCATTTGAATGTCTTCCTGTTCGATTATACCATAGGTGTACAAATTCTCACTCATAATATCATCATTAGTCTCTGTGATTTACTGCCTGCGATGTGGTATGACCACGATATGCTCATATATGTGTCTCTTGAGCTCCCCACGAGAAGTCGTGGGATTCAGCGTGGACTCCCGTTCTGGCCGAATCCTCGGCAGGGGAATAGCCTCCATTCGCGTTCAACGTCCCGCTGTTCAAGCGCACGCCCAGGGGTGCGCCTTCGCCGCCTCCAGTTTGGTTGCGACGAAGATACCGCAAGCTGATGTTTTTGGCTGCATTGTAGTCGGCGTGGGTCTCGTAGCCACATTTCTGACACTCAAACAACTCATCAGCGCGGTTATCTGGATGCGGAAACCCGCAGTGTGAGCAACGGCGTGACGTGTTTTCGGGAGTAACTTGCTCCACGTCGATACCGTATTCCTCGGGCTTATACTCATCATAGTCGGACAGTCGGTTGAAGACCCACTTGTGGCCCCACGACGCGCCAGTGCGCTCACGAATGTCGGTCAAGTCCTCAAACGCAATCACCGAACAACCGTACTCGCGGGCTTCTGCAACTAGCTCGTTCGCTATACGGTGGAGAGTCAGTTTGAACCGACCTTTCTCCTTCCGGCCAACAGGCTGTATGTTTCGGTGTGCCCATCGAGAGCCACAGGCTTGGAGATTGCCACGCCGCTGTTCATACTCCTGTCGCCAGTGATCGAACTCGTCACCCGTCCAGAACGTGCCAGTGCTGGTATCGGCAAGGTCGTTCACTCCGAGGTCGACCCCGAGGACTGTCCTGTTCTCAGGTGTCGATTGTGCCGGTGTGTCAGACTCCACCTCCATCTTGATGTGGATGTGGAGTATCCAGTTACCGTTGTTGTAGTGTCGCTCCGCACCAGTCGTTTCGTACTCGCTCGAAAACAGATATTCCGCGTGCGGTGTGTCGCTACTCTCGTCAGGCAGGACATAGTCGGCTTCGATTCGCCTGTCTACTGTGGCGAGGCTTACATAGTCGTCATGAAAGGTCGCCGTGCGGTGATTGTAGACGACGTGTGGACTGGTGAACTGCGGTTTAGTGGCTTTCTTTCCACGGTCCCACTTCCGCACGACGCTCTTGCAGGCTTCGGCGGCTTTGTTGCGGGCGGCTTGCACTAATCCACGATTAAAACCACCCGTTTTCTCTCGCGCATCGTCGTGGGTCTCGGCATTGAGCGTCGTCTTCCTCGTCGTGACGTACTCGCTCCGAAAGGCGTGATCAACGACGTATTGCGCCGACCGGAGGAATGCATCCACTATGTCTGCAAGGAGTGCGGCGTTATCACTGTCAACATCGAGTGCAACCGGGACAGTTCGCCGCACTTCCATATGGTGTGCGTAACACTGGGTATTTAGATACATCGGGGAGTCAGATCGGCCATTCCTGTGGGATGATCCATCTCATGTCGGTTTCATCTACACGGCTGAAGCCGTGGTTTTCGCCTTGCTGTTCTATAACATGAGAGACCGCGGACTGCTTCCCTACATCTGTAAGCAGGTCGTGCATATTGAGGCTGTCATCGGTATATGCTGAATCGAATCCAAGTGCCGTTGTCGCATTGCCTTGCGCGTCAAGATCAATCAGCAATACCTCAACTCCCTCCGCACTCAGGGCTCCAGCAACGTTAATGGCTGTCGTGGTTTTGCCCACACCGCCCTTTTCATTGACTACTGCGACATAGTAGTGCATTTCTTGCACTATCGTGGGCTAGATCTCCTCTTTCATATCGCCACGCTGATATCGCTCTCGTAGCTCGTATCCTTCGACACTACCAGAGTGGTCCAGTGTGATCTCATACCGACCGATGATGTCTTGTGTGTCTGGGATTGCGCTTCGCTCCACCAACTCCACAAGGGTCCGCCATCCACCCTCCTCGGTTGTTTCCGCCTTGATTATCCCATCGAAGCTGTGATCAAACAAATCTTCAGTGACCTCCTCAACGATATCCTGTGCTTCAGCCAGCGAGAGTGCCTTATCTTGGCTCGATTCGTTATTTTCTTGCTGGCTCTCGGGTTCAGTTGAGTCCTCAGGTGGCTTTGTCTGTGAATCGTCGCTCATACTGGGCGCTATCTCCACTCGGTATCGGATTTATGAATCGCTTCAGCAATTTGCTCACGAAGATGGTCTAACTCGTCTTGGTGAGCTATCTTTGAGGCGAGAACGTCTGTAGATAACTCAATGACATCTGTCTCGTCATATGATTCCATCGTGCTCAGCGCCTCGGCAGTCATGAGCATTGCCCGCGTCCCAATACTGTGCTCAACTGTTCCTCGAAGCTGTCTAAAGAATCGAACTATCTCGGTGACTGTATCGGCATCCAATGAGTCAACATGTTGGGAAACGATCTTTTGCTCTGTTTCCTCGTCATAAAAATTCATGTGAATTCCGATAAGTCGATCAAGAAGGGCATCTTGTGGCTTGTGGACTCCTGCATATTCAGTTGAATTCGAAGTCAAAATCGCACGGAATTCCGGGTGAACCTCGATATATCGTGATTCACCACGTTGACCCGGCAGTTCAAGAATGCCCTCCTCAAAGACAGAGAGTAAGACGTTATTCGCGACCGGCTTCGTTCGCGAAAATTCATTATACACCAGCGTTGCACCCTCTCTGACAGCAATGCTAAGTGGGTTATCGACCCATCTATCACGAATTATTTCCTTACTTTTTTGAACGTTGTGAACGTATTTATCTTTCTCACTGATTCGTTCTTTTTCACCGAATTCACCGATGAGGTCGCTGGTTGATAAATCTGCATCACCATTGATCCACACAGTTGGTCGGTCACGCATTCCAGCAATATTCATTGCTAGTGCTGTTTTCCCACAGCCAGTAGGACCGATAAGATGGACAGGCCTACTCACATCTATCCAGCGACTGGCTCGACGCTTTATTCGCTTGACTGCGGGTGTCTCAACAAATGAGTCAGACTCTGGGAGCACTCTCGATTGATACTGGGAATCATCATCTCCCTGTTGCTGTCGTTCTAAGCGTCGAATCTCTTTTTTATCTCGACTGTTCGACCGCTTGTTCTCTCGAGATGAACGAATCTGACTTCCACGGACTTTTCGTTCACGGGAATTATTGCTCATATATTACACTATGGACGGAGAGGGACATCCTCACCGAACTCTTCGCGATATTCTTGCACTGACATGTCATGTGTCTGTAGATGTGGTTCTGTAATTGCCTGATATTGTTCGCCACAGATTTTACACCGTACCATGTCCTCAGCTTCATTTTCATCGGTCTCTTCCTCAATCAATGTGGATACTTCGCCGACTTCAACTGACTCGATTTCTGCTGATTGCTCTGCTTCCTCACCCTCCTCAGTTTCAGTTGACGGCTCTCCCTGTGACTCTGAGTTTTCAGCAAAGTCAGTTTCGAGCGATGACTTCTCTTCGGTCTCCTCTGACGATTCTACATCTTCTGCGGATTCCGCTTGACCTTGGCTCTCAGTCGAAGCTTCTTGTCTTCCGTAGAATTCAGTCTTATAAATCTCAAAATTGCGCTCTGTCTCTCTAAATTCGTCTTGCATCATCTGCATTGCGGATTCGACATCATCAATACTCGCAAGCATCGGTGCGACTAATTCATCGTCGAATCGCTGGCGATACTCCACGAACGTATCCCGCGTAATAATAAATTCATCCTGTTTGTCGATAATTTCCGAATTTAACGACTCTACATCTTCGGCAAAGACGATCCTGTACTGCCCAAATACATCACTCACTCGGGTGAATTCCTCTTCTAACTCCTCAATGGCAGTCTGAAGCTGGCTGATGTCTTGGATCTGTTCGACGTCAGCATCAAACTCGGAGCCAAACGCATCAAAGGTGTCTCTCGCTGCTTCAATTTCAGCATTGAATTCCTCAACAGCGGCGAGGAAGGATGAGATGTCCTGTTTTTCGGTAACATCTGCTTCAAACAGTGTGCTGTACTCCCTCATAGTACTCTTGACATCTTCGATTGCCGATTGAAGAGCTTCAATCGCTTGGTGCTGCTCCTCCACCGCAGCATTGAACGAGTGAGCATATTCTTCAAACGATCCAACCTGTGTGATGATGTCGGTGCGGAACTCTTCGAAGGCAGCTTCGAGATGTTCTGTCTCCTGCTTCTCTGAGAGACTTTCTTGGAAATTCTCCACGTATGAATCAAATACGGATTTTTTCTCTGCGGCCTCTTTTTGATATTCTACAATAGCATCCTGCTTGTCTTGTACACTCATGCTTGGTGGATAATGTGAAAAAATTTGATCGCTGACGCGCTGTTCATCTCAAGCCAAAATAAGACGCGAACTCGTTAGGCTTCAGCTGTTGCGGTAAGTTCCGCCTGCTCAATCTTGGCTATTTCCTCTGCGTAGTGGAGGAATGTGTCAACAGATGCGACAACGACGCGCGCCTCAACGGTCAGAATCTCAATCCCGACAAGCGAGATTCGGGCAAATGTGTCAACGACGATTCCTTTGTCTAATACTCGATCCAGCACTTCTGCTAAACTTGAAGAATCTGGCTGTGCCATAGTTAGATTGGACTAGTGTCCCGATGTAAACTGTACCAACTACTTTATTAAAAGTTGCGATGCAATGAACTTTGATTACATCTTTCATACCGTTTGTTGGGACAATTCCCATACGATATCTGCTTTTTGTACCTGTTTAGGTGATATCTGAAAAATTACAGATGATTTGTTTTCCCTGTGTGGTGAGGATACTCTCCGGATGGAACTGGACACCGTAATGTGGATATCTTGGGTGTTGAACCCCCATCACGACGTTTTGAGCACTTTTTGTAATTGCAGTCTGGACCAGCGGCGATGGAATCTCATGCTCACTGATTGCCAGTGAATGATATCGTCCGACTTCGAACTCACTTGGAATCCCATCAAACAACACGCTTTCATCATGTGTCACGATTGACTTCTTTCCATGTACTACCTCAGGAGCACTCCCGACAGTAGCCCCGTGCGCTGCGCAGAGGGCCTGATGACCCAGGCACACACCCAACGTAGGGATAGTCATGTGCCGGAATATATCAATCGATATGCCAGCTTCTTCAGGGCTTCCTGGTCCCGGCGACACGATAATTCCATCTGGGTCTAATTCTTGGATATCATCAATGCTGACTGTATCGTTTCGCCGCACGACAACCTCGTCATACTCTCCAACATATTGCACAAGGTTGTACGCAAACGAATCATAGTTGTCGATGACGAGAATCATTGCGATCCCCCAGCAGACTGAGCCGCATCAACAGTCTCCTCATGCACTGATTCAATCGGGTGCTGTGCAACCGAGAGCGACGTTCGTTCGCCGAGAGCCTCATTCATTGCTTCGATGAGTCCTCCAGCTTTATCCAACGTCTCAGCATACTCTGCCTCTGGAATCGAGTCATGAACAATTCCAGCACCTACACGCAGCCGAAACTGTGAATCGACGTGGGTGATCGTTCGTATGGTGATATTGAGCGTCGCCTTCCCATCAAACCCGAAAACACCGATACTCCCAGTGTATGGACCTCTGCGGGATTGCTCTAACGACTCTATAATTTCCATTGTCCGAGGCTTTGGTGCGCCTGTAATCGTTCCGCCTGGAAACACTGCCGCGATAGAATCAGCGAGTGAGAAACTGCTCTCTTTGTTCCCTGTTACTTTCGACACGAGGTGCATGACCGATGCATATCGGTCGATACGACGGTGTTCGCTTACGTCGACAGTGCCGTAGCTGGAAACTTTCCCTATGTCGTTTCGTTCCAGATCGACGAGCATCGCGTGTTCGGCCGCTTCTTTTTCATCGGCCAACAAGTCTGTCTCCAATTGCCTGTCCTCTTTTGACGTCTCCCCACGTGGACGCGTGCCAGCGATCGGCTCAGTCATGAGCGTCTCACCATCTGTTTCTAAGAGCAGCTCAGGACTTGCGCTAATCAAATCAATATTTCGAAACTCGACGAACGCAGAGTACGGAGCAGGATTTACCTCCCGAAGGGCATCATATACCGCAATCGACTCGATCGGTGCAGGGGCGACCAACCGATGGGAGATGTTCGCCTGGAACGTATCACCTGCTGTAATGTATTCTTTTACCTGCCTTACCCGGTCGGCGTATTTTTCACGACCGCACTCACTTTTGAATTGAACATCTGTGTTTGCATACGAGGCATGTTGGTCGACAGAGGCAGCGTGATGGGTGCACGTTCTCGCAAGCTGCTTTGCTTGCTTTCTGCCATTTTGATACGTTTCGCGAGGATCCGTCCCTCTTGGTGGACAGTGCGTGATTTGTAACTCAACTGGAGAGTCTTGCGGCACTTTCCACGCGATAACGCTCTCAAAGAGGCCCACCTGTAGCCGCGGAAGCTTTGAGGGTGGCGTCTCGTCTGGGAGTGACTCAATTTCACGTGCGATATCATACGATAGCCAGCCAAACACTCCGCATGGATATGGAACCTCACATTCTCCACGCCGTAGGCTCTCTTTTTGAAGTACTGCATCAAGTGCTTCAAGTGAATGACTCCCGTTTGCTATTTGATTGGAAGAATTGCGGACCGCGCTATCTAATTGTTCAGCATGCTCATTGACCTGAAGACGTTCAATCGGATTGACTGCAGCATAACACCAACCGGAGTTTCCACCGCTGGTCTCTAAGAGAACTGACTCGGTTGTATCTTCCCGCACTCGCTGGAAGGCTCTGAACGGGTCTTCAACTGTTGTACGAACCTCGATAGGGATTCGGGTTGAGGCCGTTTCACCATCTGCGGTTTCAAGATACGCTGACTGTGTCGTCTCGACACGACACTTCGTACTGTCTTTAGACATTTTGTTCGATATTTGTGTTTGTCCAATGCTGATTCATTCTTTGGTTACTCAATACCATTGTTTATTGCTGGAAATTCAAATAGTTCTCTACTCAAATGCTCATATTGATGACATTCGCTCGTTAAGACCGTGCAACTGCAGTCGCTAAGGTCAAACCGTGGCGTAAATATTGATATATATGAACTACCGATATGGTGGAAACGCACACAAGGAGTTACATACCTCAATACAGGCAGACGAGGAACCGTTTCCAACCAGTGTTTCGGTCTGTTTTCCAGAGCGAGATCAGCGGCGGGGCGAGATTGAGCTCATTCAACGCCTCTTGTTTCCGACCTGTTGGAATGCCCCAGAGCTAGTTCGAGATGAACTTGCCATCGTAGACTCACTTGATGAACTTGGTAGTCTTTTTCATGCGGGCGTCTGCCCATACACGAGTTCGAACACTGATGAAATCGTTACGAGTGTTCTTGATACATTGCCACAGTTGCGTGAAACACTCAAAAAGGATGTCGAAGCGGCGTATAAAGGCGACCCAGCTGCGAAGAGCTACACGGAGATTATTCGCTCGTATCCTGGATTCCTTGCGATTGCCATGCAGCGAATTGCACATGTCCTGTACACAGCAGGAGCTCCTGAGTATGCTCGTGAGCTGACAGAGTATGCTAAGACACAGACTGGTATCGATATTCATCCTGGAGCGGAGATTGGTGAGCACTTTTTTATTGATCATGGAAACGGAGTCGTAATTGGTGAAACAGCGACAGTCGGGCGGTGGGTTCGATTATATCAGGATGTCACTCTTGGTGCCCTTCACTTTAAAGAGCAGGAGGGCGAAGCTCACAAGCTCAAAAAAGATTATAAGCGACACCCAAATATCGGCAATCACGTCGTGATCGGTGCGGGAACGAAGGTTCTCGGGCCTGTGAATGTCGGCGATCATGTCTCAATCGGGGCAAACTCTTGGATCACCGAGGATATTCCCGACCATACCAAAGTGTATATTTCGAATCATCCCACGCAGGAGCGAAAGCAGAATCGGCAAGGCAATCAAACCCACTGATTCCTGTATTGTAATCCCGTGGAGGTGAGGTGAGTTCGGTTCAGCTCAGCTTCATTCCATTCCGTGTTCCGAAAGACAAATACTCACTGCAGAAATCTTTTCGATATGGTCCTAGATGATTTCTTGCTCTCTCCAATTGGACTTGGAGCCCTCCTCGCGGCCGTTCCAGTTGTTTATTTATATCTTATACAACCTGATCCACAAGAAATCGAACTACCAACTGTCCGGTTCATCTTTGAGGAGGAGGAACAAGACTCATCTCGCCCATTATTTGATAGACTTCGTCGGAATACGTTGTTATTACTTCAGCTGCTCATCATCGTTATCCTTGCCATAGCACTCGCTGGCCCATATATCTCGGTCGCGCAAAGTCAGACCGTTTCGGAAACCGTGTTGGTCATAGACGGGAGTGCTAGTATGCTCACCGAAACATCTGATAGCACTCGGTTTGAGCAGGCAGTCTCGGAAGCCAAACAATCCTCCACTGGGACAAATTCAATTGTGTATGCTGGCAATCGACCAAAGGTAGTCTTGCAGACGGGGACCCCAAGTGAAACAGCGACTGCCTTAGACGGATTGCAGGCACGGCCAGTGCCTGCAAATTTACAGGCAGCAATCACACAAGCGACAGCGGTCGCCGGAGAGAACGCTCGGATAGTCGTTTTGAGCGACTTTGCAGGAAACCGATGGGTTGAAGCAGTGAGGTCGGCTCGCGCGCAGGGATTGCAAGTCTCGCTTGAACAGTTCAACGATGGAGGAGAAGCAAATATCGGATTCATTTCGCAGTCATTCTCTGGGCAAAACATCACATATACAATCAAAAACTTCGGTAGCAGCACAGTCACCAGCACGGTATCGGTTGGCAACTCAACGAAGCGGGTCCGCCTCTCGCCTGATGGAATCACCGATATGACCTTTCGTGCGCCCCCTGGTGGAGGGCGTGCAGAGTTGCGTCCTACAGACTCCTTCGCGGAGGACAATATTGCGTACGTCTCGGCACCAACCCAAGACACCGTTGATGTGCTGCTCTTGTCAAACGACCCGAATCGATATCTTCAAACGGCACTTTCAGTGATCGATGTGGTATCATTGTCGGTGCGAGAGCCACCGACATCAATCAGACCAGACTATGATGTGATACTGTATAGTGATGTTGCACCCGAACGTCTGCTTGATGGGAGCGTCGAAACTGGACGCGATATCGTATCAAATGGTGGCGGAGTAGGGATCGTGGCTCAGGAATCGCCGCCAACATCCTATCAGGATCTACTCTTGATTAATCCAGAGGGAACCGCAGCAAATCCAACAGTCGTGCGTGGTCGCTCATCACCACTGACTGAGCAGATAGAGTTTCCGCCGCCAGAGCAGTATCTCAGGGGCTCGTTGACAAACGGACAGACTCATATTGCAACCAGTTCGGGGAGTCCACTCATCGCGACTGCTGAGCGTGGTCAGGGAAGAATTCTATATTACGGGTCTCTCGCTGATAGTGATCCTTTTCGGTTTAATTATCAGTATCCCGTCTTTTGGAAACGAGCGGTGTTTTACTTAGCCGGCCGTGCCCAGACATCGTCGCTGAATCGCGAAACCGGTGAACGACTCCAGTATGAAAATACAACCACTGTTGAGGGGCCGACGACAACACTGACTGGTCAAACGATTTCGTTACAAGAGACAGGCATCTACCGAGGTGGAGGCAAGACGTACGCTGTATCACTTATGAGCGAATCTGAATCAGCTGTGGATACCGCCTCAGTCTCTGAGACGCAGGCCTCGGAATCGCTTGAGACAAGACAGGAGGAGACCGTCGTTTCACGCCCGCTAACGTGGGTAGTAGCGCTGCTCGGGGGTGCGATTGGCCTTCTCGAAGTTGGTCTCCTTCGTAGACGAGGTGATCTGTGATGACTTTGTTGTTTTATTCATTCACTACAGCTTGGGTGCGGCTTCTTAACATACAGACCTCACTCTTAGATACGTTAATTGGTCTTTCCCGACCTATTGCCTTGGTTGGACTCCCAGTCGGTGCTTTTGGTTTATTTGTGTTAATCTACTTCCGTACTGATGGAACCGCATCAGCTCGGTCCAGACGTTTATTTATTATCTCTCGGCTCCTAATTATTACGTTATTAATTATCGGAGCAGCAGGCCCATACAGCATCGCAACCGTGGAGAGTGCTGGTGACCCATCAGTGACATTGCTCGTTGACAATTCAAGTAGTATGTCAGTCTCACCAACGGTCGCTGACCAACTTGAAACTGATATTGAGGAGACCGGAATGCCGGTCAGGAGGTCACAAATTGCGACGGCGAATACGTCGCGCCTTGGCGACTCAATTGCTGCGAATCTCAGGCAGAATAGCTCGGTCGTGGTTCTCTCGGACGGTCAACGAACTGGTGGGCAGAGTTTAGCTGAAACAGCAGAATTCGCTCGCTCGTTGAATGCAACAATCAGTTCAGTCTCCCCAGATGCGCAGCGAACGGAACAATATGTGAGCATAGAAGCCCCGCAGAAAACAAGCGTTGGTGTCACGACTCAAATTGGCGTTACTATACAAGGTGTCGAGGCATCTGAAGAGCTTCCTATTCGTATATTAATCGACGGCGAAGAAGTCAATGCCACAGAGATCTCTACTGGCACCGGACAGATTCAGATACAGCATACGTTCGACTCGGTTGGCTCACATCAGATACGTGCTGAAATTGCCAGCGATGACCTCTTTGAGGTAAATAATATTGCGCGTGCAACCACCCGTGTGGTTCAGCAACCACGAATCCTGTATATCTCTCGTGGTTCGTATCCATTCGAGAGTTACCTATCGCAGCTGTATCGAGTCGAGACTGCGACTGCGGTTCCCTCGAATTTAGACCCCTACAGCGCCGTTGTTGTTCAAAATGTTGCAGCTGGTGAGCTGGGAAATATCGGAACGCTTCAAGAGTTCGTGATTGATGGAAATGGTCTGTTTATCACTGGAGGCCCAAGTGCATTTGAAAGTGGCAATTATGATAATACCACATTAGCGACGATGTTACCGGTACAATTCGGAGAATCGTCACCAGGCAGCGCTCGGATCGTTATGGCAATCGATGTCTCAGGAAGTACCGAGGGTGGCATGAAGATTCAAAAGGCAGTTGCATTGGACGCGCTTTCACAACTCGGCGATCAAACGACTGTTGGGGTCGTTGGATTCAATCGGCAAGCATACCGAATTAATAATCTATCTGACCTCGGGCAAAGTCGAGACCGAGTCCGTAAAAACATTCGTCGACTGACATCCCGAGGCGGGACGAATATCGCAAATGGACTCCGCGGCGCAGAAGAGCTACTCGATGGACAGCGTGGGACAGTGCTACTCATTAGTGACGGTGTCGATAGCCGCAGTCGCTCCGGTGTCGTTGCAGAGACACTTGGCCGGCAGGGCATTAGAGTGATCACAATCGGCGCCGGAGCACAGGTCAATGAACCACTCCTCCAACGATTAGCTGACATATCTGGGGGGACGTACTTTAGAGCCGACCAAACAGACCGACTACGTATTTTATTCGGTGGTGCCGGCCAGGCGGTCGGTGGCGACTCACTCACTGTCGTCGATACTCAGAATTATATTACCCAGGGTATCTCATTAGAAGCTTCACCGACACGGGCGAATGACGTGTCTGTTCGTCCGGGTGCAAACTTCTTAGTTGCCAGTCCTGACGGAGATCCAGCGTTGGCCACCTGGCAGTTCGGACTGGGGCGTGTAGCAACTTTAACAACATATGATCTGGGTGGATCCCTTGGTGGATTACTTGACCAGTCGGACTCTCTCCTGCTCACGAAGACAACAAATTATGTTATCGGTAATCCAGATCGAAAAGCAACCGGCTTCACTGATGCTCCAGATACACGTCTCAACCAGCCGACATCGATAACCTACCGTGGGAGCGAGCCACCAGAGATTGAAAATCGCAGTTTTCGGTCGGTTGGAGATGAGGTGTATGAAGCATCCGTCACTCCAGAGAGAATCGGATTCCATCAGGTTGGTAACATTACTTACGCTGCAAACTATCCAGCCGAATTCGCTGGGTTTGGTTCATCGCCAGCTCTGTCAGAAGCTGTATCTGCAACTGGTGGGCAACAGTTCAGAACTGGCGAAGCCGCAGACATTGCGGAGTTTGCCCGTGACCAGTCAGTTCGTGTCCGTGATATCCGTCGTGAGTGGGACTGGGTTTTCATCACAGTTGGACTGCTCGTCTTCGTAACAGAGGTCGTTCTCCGGCGAGTTCAAGTATACCAAGGTCACACCTCACTAGAGAGCGGATTGAAATGAGTATCATCGGACAGTCAATCAATATCGGATTGGCACTCCTCATCTGTCTTTCAGTCGCCGGAACAGCGGGGGCGACTCTGTTTTATCAAGAGTCGGTACAGGGTCTGAATAGTGAAAATAGTGAGCTTCGATCACAAAACGAGCAACTTCGGGAAAGACTTGATCAAACACGATCTGAGCTGAACGCTGCGCGACAGCGCGTTCAGGAGCTGAATCAGACACTGCAAACAGCTCGGGGAGATGTGTCACAGGTTTCGAGCAATCTTGAACAGACAGAGTCGAATTTGGAAGAGACTCAGCAAGAATTAGCGAACACGCGTCAAGAACTTCAGCAAGTTGAACAGCGAGTCAATGAACTCAATGCACAGAACAGTGAGTTACGAAACGAGGTACAAACTTTGCAGGAAGATAATCAGCAACTTCAATCAGACGTCACCGATCTTGAGAATCAAGTGAGTGATCTTCAGGCTGAAAAAGAGAGCTTGCAAAATGATGTACAAGATGCCTGCTCCAGACTTAGAAGTGCAGATGCCAGAACAAATGCAACGATTGCAATCCCATCGTACTGTTAAGTAGATAGCCGACATAACTCAAATCAGTTCAATTCAATCAGCTCAATGACTCCAAAACACAACTCACACTCCTCATCCGCCAACAAGGAAGAAATCCGAACGGCACTATCTGAAATCAATCGCGAAGGAGTCAAACTGGCAGTGATTTACGCAGTTATCGACGCTGCGGCAGTTGTGCTGTTAGTTAATGTCGTGTTGACGGTGTTTTCGGTTCCGGTTTTGCCAGACCAGATACCGCTTGATCCGACGACGTCTGAGTTGCTCAGCGATACGCTTGGATTAGGAACCAGCGGCCAGCCTGTCTTGCTCTCCGCAGGAGTTCTCATTGGAAGTGCTACAGGGATAGTCGTGTTCGTAGCTGAAGTATGGTGGCGGCAGCGACAGCCACTTATCGAGCAATTCGAAGCAGCTAATCCACCGTTACAGGAGTCACTCCGCACTGCGCGCGATGCAGTGCGAAGAGACGCAGATTCCGCAATGATAAATCGACTGTACAGCGAGGTCTTAGATAATCTCAACAAAGCATCGAGCGTCGGATTGCTTAATTTTAAACGAATAGCTGCATCCCTCGTACTTGTTGCTATTTTAAGTGGAGCAACGATTAACTTGGCAGTTGTCGACATTGAGCTCACGGGACAGCGAGACTCCGTTGAGACGATTCCTGGTGAATCAGAAACCGAATATGATGGATTACGGAATGGTTCTTCATTATTAGGGGACCCAACGGATGTCCCAGAGGGTGAAGCCGTTGAGAACGCAACGGTCAGCTCTACGGGATCCGGAGATACAGACGGAAACGCGACTGATGCACCATCCGGTTATCAAAACACGGGATTTGACTCAGCAACGAATATTCAAAGCCAACGTGCTGCATATGATAGTGGCACAGATGTTGAGGATGCAGCACTCATTAGAGAGTACAATATTCAAATCCGCACAGAAACAGACTCTAGATAACTAAACAACAATATGAGTGAAACAGAACTGGACGTTGACGCGCTGCAGAGACAGCTGAAGCAAGTCCGAGAGGAGACTGAAAAGCGAATCATTGGTCAAAAAGACGTATTAGAACGGCTATTGGTTTGTATCCTGGCAGATGGTAATGCACTGCTCGAAAGCAACCCTGGATTGGGAAAGACGACCATGGTTCGGACGGTGGCCGATGTAACTGATCTCGATTTTTCGCGTATTCAAAATACCCCTGATTTGATGCCATCTGATATCACAGGGACCGAAATTATCCGTGAATCAGAGAACGAGCGCGAGTTTGTATTCGAAAAAGGGCCGATCTTTGCAAATGTTGTCTTAGCAGATGAGATTAACCGGGCGACACCAAAAACACAGGCTGCTCTACTAGAAGCGATGCAGGAGAAACAAGTAACTGCTGGGGGCGAAACATATGATTTGCCGCGTCCATTCTTCGTTCTTGCTACACAGAATCCCGTTGATCAAGAGGGAACATACCCGCTTCCAGAGGCCCAGACTGATCGGTTTTTATTAAAATTAGTCCTGGATTATCCATCGGACACTGAAGAGCAGGATATCGTTGAATTATACGTAGAAGGAGAGTCCTCACCGCCAGTCAACCGCATTTTAAACCGGCAAGAGCTGATGAAAATTCAATCATTGGTTCAGGATGTTCCAATTGCCCAAGATATGCGGAATAAAGCGATTAAGCTTGTCCGTGCAACACGGACAGCTGAGACAGTTGAGTTTGGAGCCTCTCCACGAGCAAGCATGGGGTTAGTAAGAACTGCCAAAGCGCGTGCCTTTCTTGAAGGGAGAAACTATGTCTCCTGGGAAGATGTCACAGCGATGGCAATCCCCGTGCTCCGACATCGGATTCTTCTTGACTTCCGCGCAGAACGCGATGGTGTGACGAGTGAAGATGTGATACGCGAACTAGTGAGCGAGTTCTCGTGATTTCACCTGCATTCCTTGACGAACTAGCACGATTTGAATCTGGAATAGATCAGCAGACAACGAGTATTCAACAGGGAGAACAGCAGTCACAGAGCGTCGGCGAGGGATTGACATTTAGTGATTATCGGCGGTATTCACGTGGTGATGATACTCGGTTGATTGATTGGCGACTGTATGCACGGACCGGTGAATACTATATCAAGCAGTTTGAGGAAGAACGTAATTTGACGGTTCATATCCTCCTAGATGCAAGTGCATCGATGGACTTTGGAGAAGAATTACAGGATAAATTTGAGTTTGGAGCCAAGTTAGGGCTGGGGTATGCATATCTCACCGCTGAAGCGCACGACGAATTTAGATTTTCACTCTTTACAAACTCATATGACCGGATCGATACAGGTGCCTCAACCCGCGGGGAGGTTTTGACTCTCATTGATCAATTGAATGAATACACCCCCAGCGGCGAGGCCGAGTTTGCGACTGCGTTCGAAACATATGCTGGGAGTATCAACTCGCGCTCTCTTGTTGTTATCGTAACTGATTGTCTTGGCGACCTATCTGAGTTAGAAACTGGACTTTCTTCGTTGGCTGAGAATGAGGTCATTCTGGCACAGGTTCTCGCTCCTGGAGAGATTAACCCAGATATTAGCGGTGATACAATTTTCAAAGGCACTGAGACGGCTATCCAACGACGGACGTATTTTGGTGGGAGCCGGGCAAAACAGTATCAATCTGCTGTTGATCAGTTTGTCGATGACGTTAATTCGCGGGCACAAGAGTTAGCCGTTCAACACAATATGCTTCCAACAGACTCTGATTTCTTTGAGTCATTTACAGACATATGGATTGGGTAGCACCCAGCATAGTACAGTATTCTTTCACTCTCCTCAAGAAGTACCAACATACCGTGTGAAGCATATCTTGCGTATCTGAATAGCTATTCTACTTGATTGCTCCCATTGATTTGGCACTCCGCTCACGTGTGTCTGTGTCGTTGTTCAGAATTGGGGCGAAGATATTTGTCTTTCGTCATGGTCAATATAGGTATGTCTGATAATGGCTCGAAGAAATTCCTCCATCGTGTATATCGGCAGTACATCGGACCCGTAAAAGATAGCCGCACGGTGTATGTTGGGTTCGGCCTGTTTTTTACCGGAGTCGGCCTGATCATCACATCGATTGCAATCTTCCTGTGGAGCACGACAATTCAACCTGGGCAAGAATTTAAATATATTCTGCGTGAATTTGCGGTCTTTACTGGTGCAAGTGGCATCCCAACCCTTCTGCTCGGCACTACTGTGCTCCTGCCAGTTTCGCGCCGGATTGACTTTATTAGCAGCGGCGGCGTTGCTCTTTGTTTGATTGCTGCTGTCCGCTTTACTCAGGTATACTGGGAGAAGTGGTTTCTAAACAACAATAGCAGCATCGTGGTCGGACTATATGCATTAGGAGCAATCATTGTTGTTGCGACCGCAGGAACGGCACTTTCGGGATATTATGTTGAGCGAACGAGCCGTGAGCTCGCTCAGCAACAACTTGAGGCAAATGCTGAGGCTGAACAAGAGCGAGCAACAGAAGATGATGTATCTGAGGCCGAAGTGCGCCGTGATATTGAAACAGCTATGGAAGGTGCAGAGATCAACTGGGGGGGAGTCGAGCGAGATGACACACGCGGGATCACACTTACTGCTGACGAAGATGAGTTTGCCTCCGTCGATTTGTCCAATATCTCAGCTGAGGAGTCAACAGGAAGCAGCGTTGACGATGCTGTAGCCGGACTGCAAGGATTGAAAGGTGGGGATACAAAAACCGAAACCGGCTCTGGAACGACAGATCAGGCCTCCGCACTTGCTGAGCTTCGTACAACCCAAGAGCAGCGCCATGCAGAACAAACACACTCCACACCCACACTCGTTGAGAAAATACTGTCATTGTTTGGTCGATGAGTGATACGCTTGCAGAAGTTGGCACGCAATGACTGAACAACTGCTCTGTGACTCAATTTTCCCTCAATTACCACCGGTCAACACTGAAGATTTTTATCCATTCCCTCTGAGGTAGAAGTATGGCGAAAGGACTGGATGTTGGGACAATGAATATTATTTCGGCGTCTCCAGAGAATGATGGTACAAAGTTCGTTCAACAACGCAACTCATTCGTCGAGATTGATTATAGCGATATGGCAGAGCAGATGCTATCCCGAAGTCAGGTTCTCCATATCCGCAAGGACGACAAGGTATATGTCGTCGGCGACGATGCGCTAAATTTTGCAAACATATTTAACAAGGAAACGCGCCGCCCGATGGAACAGGGGATTCTTTCGAGTGACGAAGCCTCTGCGATCCCGATGATCAAATTAATTTCTGAGCAGGTGGTCGGGTCACCGTCCCGACCGAACGAGAAAATCTTCTTCTCTTCACCAGCTGACCCGATTGACTCTGACCTATCGACATTATATCATCAAAAAACACTTGAATCGATGCTCTCAGACACCGGCTTCGACCCGGAGCCAATCAACGAGGGAATGGCGGTCATATATAGCGAACTTGCAGATAACAACTTCACTGGATTAGGCGTTTCATTCGGTGCAGGAATGACGAATATTTGTCTTTCGTACTATGCGGTCCCAGTCATGAAATTCTCGATTGCCCGCGGTGGGGACTATATCGACAAGCAAGCAGCTCAAGCTACTGGGACACCAGTTGATAAAATAACGTCGATCAAGGAAGAGGATTTCAGTATCGATTTTACCACTGATGTCGGTGGGGTTGAAGGTGCGCTATCGATTTACTATGAAAATCTGCTTGATTACGTGATTGAAAATATTTCTGCAGAGGTAGACGAAGAGGATATTGAGGAGGATTTAGATGTTCCAGTTGTCGTTACGGGGGGAACATCAAGTCCGGACGGGTTTGAAGATCTGTTTGAACAGCATCTAAAGGATGTAGATATTCCGTTCTCAATCAGTGACGTCCAAAGCGTTGACGACCCCCTCTATAGCGTTGGTCGTGGTGCACTTGTGGCTGCTCGGTCTGAAGAGGAATCAGCACAGGGGACGACCGCGTCAGCCAACGAAGAGTAATATTCACTCACTGCGCGCCTTTTAGGACCTGTTCTCATCGTTTTGCTCGTCGGTTTGTGCGTCCGAGTCGCCATCACCTTCTTTTCGAACACGTATCTTACCGATATCATCAGTATCAGATCTGAGCCGAGGGAGATCTACCGATGATGTTTCCTCGTCCTCAGTATGTGCCCCGTGTTCGGTTGTTTCGTTGGTGTGGTGAACAGTGTCGAATCGTTCAAACGCATCATCCCATGACTCAGTCGGTTGACTGACGCGGAGGTGATCCGACTCAATATCAGCGAACCCACAGTCATCACAGTAAGTCACCTCATGCTCACCGCTAAGCGACATTATTGTCAGTTGTATTTCACAACGAGGGCAATTCATACAACTAATTTATTCAATAGGTATATTGATTCATGGGTATTTCAGGATATGTGAACTGCGTCTGATCATCTCTGTTCAAACAGACCAGAGCAAAACATCAACACACTCAGTGATAGTCCGACACGCACGGCGCTGATTGGTGTCCTGTGCTCACCATACCAGCATTCACTCATCGGTCTCATCATCCATCATGACTGGATTTCCATGGCCACCACCACCAGGTGTTTTGACAGTCACAGTCGTCCCAGATTCAACGTCTGTCGTGATTTTTCCAGGGACAACTTTCCCCCCGATACGATTGCTACCAGTTGATCCACACTCACCTTCGTCTATCCCCTTCGGTGGGGTATCTCTGCGCCCTGTCAGTAGTGAGATTGTTGCTGGCTCGCATATTCGCAGGGTTCGGACAACGCCATCACCGCCTGAGTGAACGCCTGCTCCTCCACTCCCCTGTCGGAGTTCATATCGCTCAACCCGTAGTGGATATTCTGTCTCAATAACTTCAATCGGGGTATTAAGCGTATTTGTCATCCCAACCTGCACCCCGTCTTCACCGTCAGATGTTGCGCTGGCTCCCGCCCCACCACCGATTGTCTCATAATAAGTGAAACCTGATCTACGCGATCCGATAACAAGATTATTCATGGTTCCCTGTCCATGTGCTGGTACCATCTGAGGCTCTGCCTCACCGAACGCAGCAAACAGAACATCCGCCACACGCTGGCTGGTTTCAACATTTCCACCAACGACTGCGGCTGGTTGGTCCGGGTTGAGAAGGTTTTCTTCTGGGATATGTATCTGAATTGGTCGATAACACCCTGCGTTTGGCGGAATATCTGGGTCGGTCAGACATCGTGCCACAAAATAGACCGCACTTTTTGTGACCGCTTGCGGGGCATTGAGATTCCCCTGGACTTGATCACTTGTCTCAGTAAAATCAAAATATACTTGCTTTCCATCGACTCGAATAGTGACACTAATATCGATACTCTCAGACTCGACTGTTCTCAATACATCCCGCGCTTGGTACTCGCCATCTGGAATCTCAGCCAATTCTGCTTCCATTCGCTCTGCTGAGTACTCAATAACAGCGTCATATGCCTCAGTCAGCCTCTCACCGTGTGTCATACTCAACTGTTTGAGCCTTTCGGCGCCACGGCTATGTGCAGCGACCTGTGCACTGAAATCAGCCTGACGTTTCGCTGTTCCACGCATGTTCGAGAGAATAAGCTCAACAATATCTTTTTGTTGACCATCGTGAGTTGCGACTCGAGTCGGGGGAATACGGACCCCCTCCGCATAGATCTCTTGGCCTACCGCCGGCATACTCCCTGGCGCGCTTCCACCGACATCCGCATAGTGTGCTCTTGAGACGACATAGCCGAGGATATCATCAAGCGTGCACTCTGATCCATTTGGGACACCGACCGGCGAGACAAGTGTAATGTCCGGTAGGTGTGTCCCCCCAATAAATGGATCATTCAGCATCCAAATCTCACCTGGGTCAGGTTCCCGCTCGCGCACAGCAGCAACTGCATCAGGCATCGCCCCGAGATGGACTGGGATGTGCTCTGCCTGCGCGATTTGTCGTCCGTGGTGATCGAAGAGAGCCGTTGAACAGTCTTCACGCTCTTTAATATTCGCCGAGTAAGCTCCACGGATCAGCACTTCGCCCATCTCTTCGGCAACCTCCTCAAGCTGATTTTTTATGACCTCTAAAGTGATTGCATCTAACTCACTCATTATGTTGAAGATCTGATTTGTATTGTTCCATTATTCATCATATCAGCGGTCCACCTGGGCGGTACAATAATCGTATGCTCGCTTTCTTCGATAACTGCTGGTCCATCTATGTAGTCGTTGACAGATACCGAACTTCGCCGATAGATTGGTGTTTCACGCTTTCCACCTGAGGAGGCAAAGAGCACATCACGATAGTCGACTGGTTGAGTCGACTCTGCGACGCCTACTGATGCCGGTGGAATGTCACGATCTTGTACCGCTGCAACACGAAGGGTGACAATTTCGACGGTATCATCCATTTGGTATCCATATTGATCTGCATACGCTGTATGAAACTTAGCAATCATTTTCCTACTGTCGAATGGTGTCTCAACAGCGACTGATATCTCGTGACTTTGGCCCTCATAACGTAACTCCGCGGTCCGAGACAGTGAGCTGATCTGTTTTTCATCGAACTCATCGCTCACACTGTCCTCTAACTGTGCATATAGTGACTCGATTTCGGTATCACTGGCTGATTCGAGGGAGGCCTGATACGTCTGTGAAGACGTATACCGCTCATTTGCGCTCACAAGTCCATATGCAGATAATACCCCACCTAACGGCGGGATAATGACAGTGTTGATGTCGAGCTGTGACGCGAGTTGTGTCGCCACCATCGGGCCAGCACCACCGTATGCAACGAGTCCGCACTCTCGAGGGTCAAACCCTCGCTCGACGGTCACACTTCGAATTGCTCTCCCCATGCGCTGTGTTGCGACTTCAAATATTCCCTCTGCGGCCGTATGAGGATCTGACAGGTCGGATTCCTCTGCGACTGTCTGTAGTGCTGAATATGCCTTACTCCGATTGAGTTGTACCTCATTCCCGAGGGTTGCATTATCAGCTAAGAATCCCTTGAGCAGTGCTGCATCGGTCACAGTTGCATCGGTTCCCCCGCGATCATAACATGCTGGGCCTGGCACGGCACCAGCGGAGTCTGGGCCGACACGAAGTGCACCACCTGAATCGACCCAGGCAACTGACCCACCACCTGCCCCAACAGTCTCTATGTCGACAACAGATATGGCCACTGGCTGCTCTCCAACTGTTGCATCTGTGGTTCGTGTAATCTCACCACGATCGAGATAACTCACATCAGTTGAAGTTCCCCCCATGTCAAGCGAAATAAAGCTCTTCGTAGCTATACTATCACTTTCTGACTTTGCAGTCGATCGCGCTCCGACAACTCCCGCTGCTGGCCCTGACATGATGGTTGTAATAGGTCGAGATTGTGCACTCTCAAGACGTGCGACTCCACCATCTGATTTCATGATATGTGGTTCTGGAATGCCCCGTTCACGACACTGTTGGGCGAGTGTCTCAAGATATGAATTCATCACAGGCGTGAGATACGCATCGATAACCGTCGCAGCTGTTCGTTCGTATTCACGAATCTCGGGGAGTACTTCACTTGAAATCTTCACTGGGATCGAGAGCGTGTTCTTCAGATAGTTTTTGACCTTTTGCTCGTTTGTTGCATCCTGATATGAGAACAAGAAACATACGGCGACGCTATCGATCTGCTTCTGTGTGATTTCCTGCGTTATCTGTTGCATTTCCTCAGCTGACACAGTCTCTTTCAATCCATCCGGGCCAACTCGCTCTGAGAGAGCAAATCGACGGTCCCGTGGGACGAGAGGCGCAACACGTGAGGCAGTTGGATCATACAAATTTGGTCTGTCTTGTCGCCCTATCTTGAGAATGTCCCGAAATCCAGCTGTGGTGATCAACGCCGTCTTGGCTCCAGTCCGCTCAAGCAGCGCATTGACCGGCACCGTCATTCCATGTACAAAACTATCGATATGTGAAGGCTCAGAGCCTGTCAGATTACATATTTTCTCAATTCCAGCCACCACCCCATCAGCCTGGTTCTCTGTCGTTGCTACCTTCGTTTGTGTGAATTTGTTCCCGTCCCACAACACGACATCGGTAAATGTGCCACCAACGTCTACGCCGACTCGAATCGTATTGTTACTCATATCGCCTCTCTGAGCACATATCCTGAACACTCACTACAGGAGTTTAACAGTCCGGAAATCAGCCGTCGAAGTCGACTATCCATGTCTCTCGAACCATCATTACAGCGTTTTGAGGAGAAAGCCCACAGCTTCAGCCGTGGGATGAATCCGACAACAGCCGGAACAACTCCCACGGTTCGTCCCGTTGGTTATGCTCCCGAGTGTGAGGGAAGGAGACGCACGCCACCGTGGCGGGAGATGAAGCCCGCCACCTCGGTTGGCCGAACTGGCACGGTCCACAATCCCACCGTCTCTGACGAGTGGAGAACCACCCCGTCGTGGGCGTGGTCTGTGATTGTAGAAATCCACGAGTTCAGTCGTGGGAGGATGTCAGACGCTGATTAGATTATTAACGTCGGTTTCTTTCATGCCGCGATACCGATCATATATCACCTTTTACACTCGAACTACTCTGGGCTGAGGTTATGCCTCGTTGTATTTGCCACCTTGGCAAGTAGCGATTCATGAGCGACAAACGTACCTTTGTCCGAACAGCCCTGTGTAATAGAGAGATAGTTGTGAAAAGAATACATCCCCGGCCAGATATTCGCTGGCTTCTATTCGGTAATGTCACCGCAAAGGTATCGCGTCAGAATCTGACCACATTATTACTGTTTGGTCAGTCACACAGATTGTGGGGCAATATGAGGTAAGATAATGACGAAAATTATCACTCTGGGTAGCATCAATATTGATCTGAAAAAGTCGGTCACTGTGGATAGAGTCACACAGCTGAGCCAAACCTACCCCTGGTTTCCGTCTCGAGGAGAGACAGTTACCATTGGAAAAACACAGCCACAGCTTGATGAGAATATTGAGGAACAGTACTATGGAGGGAAAGGAGCAAATCAAGCCGTTGCAGCTGCGATGGGAGAGTCCAGAACTCAATTGCTTGGGATGGTTGGGAGAGATGAGAATTCGTATGACCTGTTGAAACATCTTCAATCGAAAGGAGTCGATACCGATGCGATACAGCAGGTCACTGCACCAACTGGAGTTGCATATATCTATGTTGAACCTGACGGGTCAAACCGTATCATCGTTGTGCCGGGAGCAAACAATCAGGTTGGACGACAGTACATTGACGACTGTTATAGAACTATTACGACTGCGGACTATCTTCTACTGCAAAATGAGATTCCGATTGAACCAGTTCATTTTCTTCTCAAAAGACTGGCAAATGAACGAACCCCGCCGACGGTCATTCTTGACCCAGCACCTCCCCAGGGTACTGAAAAGTTATTAGATCACGATGTGATCTCATATATCACACCGAATGAGCATGAGTATGCGTCCCTATCTGAACACCTCGATGCATTTTCTGGGACAATTATACACAAACATGGTGGGGGACCAGTCACCATTGAGGGAGAACAGACGGGAGTGCTATCGCCGCCTGCTGTCGAAACTGTTGAGACGACCGGTGCAGGTGATATCTTAAATGGATTTCTGTGTAGTCAATTGGCTGAGGGACGTGATTTTCACGAAGCACTGAGGATTGCTGTATGCGCAGCTTCGCTCTCAACCACTGACGTTGGTGCACAACAAAGTATCCCCCAGATGGAGAGAGTTCGAAGTCTTCGAAACGATCACTTCGATTGAATCAGTATGCAGCTGAGATATTTGTAGACTGAGCAGATGCCATCTTACGCCGTCTACAGCGCGGCGTAGATATACGTTGTCGCCCGAAGAAACACACCACTGTTCAAACATCTGGTTTAATTCTTCCATGCTGATGTTTAATTGACAGGCCACCTGAAACTAACAGAGGAATCGGTCGGAACAGATTCCGGGCCGTCCTACTCTGTGGAGGCGGCCTGTCTGTCTACCTAACGAGGCAATATCTGAAAGACCAGTCGGTGAATGCACATTCTAAACGTGTGTGTCTGTACTGACTGCCCAAAACGGGCAACACGATACCGCCGACTCTGCTGATGCCTGCTAACGCTCGCGTCCCACTGGTGTTTTTGCTAGTAGGACGCCATACACGGGTGAGGAGTAACGGTGGCTTGGCATCGCGAGCGGTCGACGACACTGATACTGTGAGACTACCTGTACCTATACGATGTGGGAGCCCGGCAATTGGACGACAAATCTGAAACTCCCTCTGAATTTCTCCGCATGAACGTGGAGGGAAATGTCAATGTAGTTGTATGCGAGACAAATAGCTCTCTCATCAGGAACCGACACTCATGTATCGGTGCTCTCGCCGTGTTTTGTCGTGAGCGGAATTTCCGTTGGACTTCGAAGTGGAGCAATGATCTCTTGAGCTGTTGGGTGCAACTCAAATGATCCATGTATATCGCTCGGCTTGTTCCCGTGAACAATCAACCCGAAAGGGCCAGCTACTGATGGATATATCAAGCTGAGAGTATTAATCAGCCCTGCTGATAGCTCAGATAGCTCCCCTAGCCGCTGAACTGCCCGATCACCGACATGGACATATTCATCTTCGACAATCATAAAAACAAATGCCTTCTCGCCAAATTGGGCGTCTAAAAACTGCTGTACCCGTGCAGATTCCCACGGAATGGGCTGGACATCGCCTATCAAGGACGTGACACCATCCGCCACTCGTCGAAAGATGTCTCTCTGCCCGTCGTAGACTAACAGTGGTCGTGACATTGTGGCATAAATTATCTATATTCCCATTTACGGGCGTGAGATCAGTTGTAAGGACAGCTGTCGTCGCTTTCTATCTCTGATGACTGTTACTTGAATTGTATCTCCAGGCGATGTCTGTAAGGCAAGGTAACTGCCTAAGTCCTCTGCCGTATTGACCGGGTGGCCGTCAACAGCAATGATAATATCGCCGCCAACTGGAACTTCCCGGCCCTCAACAAAGAGTTCAGTTGCGCTCGATTGCAGGGTCCCACTCGCCGGGGTGTCTGAGCGCGTTTCAACGATAATGAGCCCTCGCGGATCTTCGATATCATTCGCATCTGCAATGGCTGGATCAACCGGTTCAAATTCAACGCCAATGTATGAGTGATTGTAATCTCCCGACTGGATTAAAGCTGGGACGACACGAGACGTGAGTGCTGCTGAAATACCAAATGCAATATTCTCTGCCCCGCCTGAATTTATGACCCCAACGACATTGCCGCTGAGGGACATTATTGGGCCTCCACTATTCCCCGGGTTTACTGCTGCATCAGTCTGAATAGCATCTGGGATACGAAACCCCGTCGGTGCAGGAATTGAGCGGTCAATGCCACTAATAATACCGGTCGTGACTGTCCCATTCAAATTGAACGGATTGCCTATCACAACAACTTCCTGTCCAATCGTGGCAGACCCATCAATAAATGATAAACCGGTCGCCTCTGATGGGATTTTCTGGACTTGAATGACCGCTAAGTCGGAGTGAGGGTCGATACCAATAACCGTTCCATCAGTCCATTCACCGGCTTTGAATCGAAGAGAGACAGTTCGCTCCTGTCTCACCACGTGCGCATTCGTAATCACATGGTTCGAATCATAGACGAATCCCGTCCCCTGCCCCTGTGAGACCCGGATAAAAACAACGGAATCTGCGGTCGAATTATACACATCTGTGTAGACACTGCCAGCTTCACTGGGATTCGGTACCGGTGTTGTGCTGGTACTACCAACACGAGTGGTCTCACTGTCTGAGCTATTGGGCTGGCCTGGACGGGCATTACATCCTGCGACTCCGCCTGCAACTACTGTGCCAATGGCCTGAAGCACCTGTCGCCGATTAAATTTCTCCATGAGCTATCTGAAGCCTGATTTCAGTGTGTCGCGCTATCTCTTCAGTGAGTCAACGAGTGTTTTCGCGGCTGCACCACTTGAGGCAGGACCACGACCAGTTATGAGGTCTCCATCTATACGGACACTCGTTTCCTGGTCAAGTTCAGCATCCCAGTCGGCGCCGGCAGCGCGCACCTCATCTTCAACCCAGTATGGGAGTTTTCTCCCATCTGGCATGCGGTCATCTTCGTCGACAATTCCTTCTTCCCATGCATTTGGAAAGCCAGTTACCGATCGACCATTCACGAGGAAGTCACCAGTGGCGTCACGCGTGAATCCGAGGATCCCGACCGCATGACACAGAATCATAGCTTTTCCATAATCGCCGTTGACCGTCTCACGGAGGATCTTGCGTGCATGTCTATCATGGGTAATATCATACTCTGTGCCATGTCCACCCGGGTACACAACCACATCATAGTCAGCAGCGTCAATTTGCGCAAGGGAAGTCGGATTTTGGAGCCGCTCGTCCGACTCATGAATTTCACACACACGATCTGCTAAAGACTGTCCGACTTCTGAGGGATCAATCGAACGGTCGTCAATAACGGGCGGTCCCCCAGTAGGAGTCGAAACGGTGATGTTGAGGCCTGCGTCTGTGAGGATTCTCAATGGTTCGATACACTCCTCCCCCCAGTATCCTTCCTGACTGACAATGAATAGTGCTTCTTTCACAGTCTCTACTCGTCCTGCATGCCACATACAAACTTCGGTTTTTTTAATTCCTGTCTGAATGCCCGCAGTATCACGGCGATTCCGTTACCCGTTGTTTTGACATATTATCTAATGCACATGATTGGGGACTGTATACGGAAACTATCTCATATCACATTATCTCACATATCGGAATCGCAAAAATGACAGCCACGACACTTGAGACTGAATCAATCGGTATTATCGGTGGTGGAATCAGTGGACTCGCTACCGCGTCACTGCTCGCTAACGCTGGTGCTGACGTGACGCTGTATGAACAACAAGAGCAACTGGGTGGTGTCGCAACCCAGATCTCGCAAGATGGATTCCAGTTTGACGCTGGCCCCTCGTGGTATCTAATGCCTGATGTCTTTGAGCGGTTTTTCGCCCACTTTGATGAAACGCCTGAGCAGTATTATTCACTCAGACAGTTGGATCCGAATTATCAGGTCTTTTGGAAAGATGGCGATACTGCCATTGTCCCTGCAGACCGAGCAGGGCAGCGAGCGTTGTTTGAATCATATGAGGCGGGTGCCGGCGAGAAACTTGAAACATATCTTGAGGAGGCCAAGGAAGCGTATCATATCGGCATGGAAGAGTTCGTTTACGAACACCGTCCACGCCTTCGTCATTGGATTGACCCCAGTCTGTTGAAGACAGCTCGCGGAGTGACATTGCTTGGATCAATGGACGAGCACGTCTCTGGGTATTTCGAGTCGACGAAACTACAGCAGCTCTTACAGTATACACTCGTTTTTCTTGGTGGGTCACCATACAACACGCCTGCGCTGTACTCGCTCATGAGTCACGTCGATTATAATATGGGCGTCTACTATCCAGAGGGTGGTATTGCGAGTGTCGTAAATGGACTGGTGCGTTTGGCTCATAATCAGGGAGTCACTATCCGTACAGCAACAGGTGTTCAATCGATTCAGACAGTGTCAAACGGGATTCAATTTGAAACAGAGAAAGGAACACCCCAATTTGATCGTGGTGTAAGTGCCGCCCCACCGGCATATACTGAGCGTGAATTACTGGCCACGGGCGTTCGAGATCATCGCGAATCGTACTGGGAGAATCGTACATATGCCCCCTCTGCGTTTTTACTCTATCTTGGTGTCGAGGGTGAAATAGAAACACTAGATCATCATTCACTCGTGTTACCGACAGACTGGGAACCGCATTTTAATTCAATATTCGATGAGAAGCAATGGCCAGAGAATCCATCGTATTATCTTAACGTCCCAACAGCAACTGACGACACTGTCGCCCCAGACGGCTATTCAACTCTCGTTATTCTTGTTCCTATCGCACCAGGGCTTCCCGATAATGAGGCTCAGCGTCAGCAGTTCCGATCGAGAGTATTTGATGATATCGCAGCATACACTGGTGTCGACTTACGTGGCCGAATCGTTTTCCAAGAAGAAGCATGCATCAGCGAGTTTGCAGCGATGGGATACCCTGATGGTACAGCACTGGGGCTCGCACACACACTTCGACAGACAGGGCCATTTAGACCGGATCACCGATCAACGGCAGTTCCAAGTCTGTACTATGTTGGATCATTCACCAACCCAGGAATTGGGATGCCTATGTGTCTTATTAGTGCAGAGCACGTAACGCAGGCGATCAAAAATGACGTGGATTCGGACCGCTCATCAAGATTTAGTCGGCTCAACCCAATGAAGGCACGTAACTGACTTGGGCGACGGGAGATGTAAGAGCCGCCACATTCAGGCAGTGAGGGCGGTTTTATTTGCCCGTGACTGTGGCCGTAGCCATAGCCGTCGTGTGATATCCTCTCCGTCGTGAGGGGCACTCTACACAAAGAGAATGTCAGTGAGTAGTAGTTCGCTTTCGACTCCCAACACAGTGTGAGTGTTATCGACGCTGGGACGCTCTGCTCACACTGAGTCGTGCGGTATCGCGACTGCACCTGTCCCGCGTCATCGCCTATCTGTTTCACTGACAGGCTCTCTTCAGGTCTACATCATGTGCAATAAAACAAATGTCGTCTCCGTGCGGAGTCGCTTGGCTTCCTTTCCGTTGAGTCATAGGGGTTTGATAGGGGTGTCATACCGGGGGGCACAGCCCGTGACTAACATCGGCCCCTTCAATATCAAATCCAACCCGATTCGGGTTGTCGGGTAATTCAGACGTGTCTTCGATCTCGTATTCGACGGTGACATGAAGCGTCCACGTTTTTCGGTGTTTCTGCAAGCGAAGTTCGCGGGAGTCGATTCGTCATCGAGTATGTCATCCTACAATCCTTGCTGGTCTGGAGTGAGTTGAAGTGGTATCCAGAAGTGAGCCCTACGACCAGGTTGCAGAACGCTCCAATAGATTTTGTACCACGCGAGGAGTCGTAGTCGAACTTTCCAGCCCGACTCACGAATCAAAGCGGATGTTCCTGAAACATGTGCTTGCTGTTCAACAGCACCTCAGAAGGAGTAGTTATGTTCATCATACAAGATAGTGCTCCCTGAGGACATCACGAAGATAGACTGGTAGATCACATCAAGGGACATACCAGATCCCACGCTGTCTGTCTAGTATACCACCGATTGCCACATGCGGAAGTGCAATCACGCTGATAAACACACTCCAGAACGCGACTCCGCTAAGTTGCACTGACCCACTCGGAAGCGGATTCGGAATGGCAAACCAGAATACAACAACGACAGATGCCGTGGCGAGTGCCCCAGCGATTAATACGAACCATGCACGCAGCGCGACAGAGGTGGGGTCTGTCTCTGGACAACCGAGTATGTCCGTTTGAGTAGTAGGTGATTTATCGACTGATAATTCACGAGCAATTTGACGGGCTGAATACCACAGCGGAAAATACAACCCGACTGCGATGACGACCGGGACAATGGCGAAGTACACGACCAGTAATATTGTCTCTGCCACATCGATCTCCCACGAGCCAGTCCCCTCGCGATTACGAAAGCCGAGCCACACATGTCCAATGAAGACCAGTCCATATCCGATACCGATGAGCGGTCCGGTAATGCTGAAATACGACCCAATGGCACCAATCCCTTCGGGATGAATCATGCTCACCATCAACTCAGAAAAGCGGTGAAAGCTCTCTGGGAAAGCAACTATTGGGACGGCCATGACAGCACCTCCTCGGGCTCCAACAGCCAGATACATCTGTATCGTGGATTTGATGTGCTCTGCGCCAGTTGTCGATTTCAGCACGTATATATCACCACCACCGCCCTTCGCAACAGCAATGCCGATGGAAAGAGCTAGACCAACTATTGGGGCGAGTAAAAATAGGCCGATGAAGCCACCAGCCATGAGAAGATAACCAAGTATATACTTCCCACGAAATTTCATGGCACGGCGACGAAGATTCATGAAGTGTTCATACCCACCGTGCGGGAGATTGAGTGCAACCATTCCAACGAGATATATCGCCGCTTGTGTTTCCAGTGGAATTGAGATATTCAATAGCCGTATTCCCAAGAAGATAATGATGAGTCCCACGATGCTTGCTCGGGAGGTCGTGAGTGCAACTGTGGTAATATCAAATAAGTTGCGCGCATGTACTGTACTCATGTTTGCGGTTATGTTCGAAAATGTGGTTACTCACACACCCTGATGATGCGGGTTCTCTTAGGCGAACAGAGTCTCACATGAGTTTCTATCTACAGGCAGGGCAGACCGAATAGGTTGAAACCAACAGTCGGGATTTCATTTGAGTTTGTGTAGTGACTCTCACTCAGTGCTAGCTAAGATCAGGCGAGTTCAGCGACTGGCTGAGACAAGTACAGTGCTGCCGTGGTGTTCGGCAGCGAGGATTTCTGTGTCAGAGGTGTGTCTCTCACGCTATCGGTCCGTAGAATACTCCCAGGAGCAAGTCGGAGACAGCCGTCTGGGTGAAAATTAAGCATTTTTATTCTGCCAGCGCGATATGCGAATGATGGTAGATGGTGTTCGAACCGAGTTAGCTGTGCATGACCCAGATAACTGTCCAGTGGCAACACTCTCTACATCCGGCTGCGGAGATATCTCAGATATCTCTTGGGCACAGGCAGGCCCGGATGGGAATATCGTCGAAGAGTTTCGTGCTGGCAAGGAGACCACACCATCTCTCCCACAGTCGTCATTTGCAATCGAGCCGCTCGTTGATGTTGGGAACGAAACGGTGTATCGATTCGACCGAGACGAAACAACTCGATGCGCCTGTGATGTAGTGGAGTCAGCCGGCTCTCCAGTTGCGGACGTGCGAGTCAATTCTGGAACACTTTATCTGACATTGCATCTTGAAAACGTTGAAAAACTACGCGACATTGTGTCACGACTTGACGAGGTCGCTGATCGAGTCGAACTCCGATACTTAGTGCACGCTAATGCAAAGGAAGGTGGAAAGAAGCAAGACCGCACATTGGTCGATCGAGGTGCACTCACCGAAAGACAGAGAGAGGTACTACGGACAGCATACAACATGGGATACTTCAGTTATCCAAGAGACGCAAACGCGACGATGGTGGCTGGAGAGTTGGATATTGGCTTATCAACGTTCACCGAACACATTGCTGTAGCGCAACGCAAGCTCCTCTCTGAAATCCTTTCGTGAACTGATCTGAGGTCAAGTAAAATCGGTTGAGGATATTCGATTCTCTTCATGTTAGAAATCCCCGACTCCCGGACGACCCAAGCCAGTTAAGCTGCTTTCTATCTCTGTTCATCAAAACGACTCTCAGCGGATGCTTCTAATCGATTTGTCTCCGGTATACACGCGTATTCAGCTGGTGCCGACTCAGTCCCCCTGTCAATAATCGACTATCAGGGGCGAGTGGGCTGAGAGAGTTCACTTGGCTATACGGTCAAGTGCCTCGACCAATATCTCAACATCTTCTCTCGTATTGTATGCGTGTATCGAGGCTCTAATCGCATCGGAAGGCTCTGGCAAAGTTCGGAGCACTAAGTTGTACTCGTCTTTACACCGTTCAATTGTCGTATCTGGATTCTCAACCTGGATAGTAACTAAGCCAGTCTCTGGGTCTCGTGGGCTGTAGATACGTTCAGCGTCAATTGAATCGGTCAATAATTCGGCGAGACTCAGTATGTGCGACTCAATCGCTGGCAGACCGATATCCTCGAGCAGAGTCACAGCCGAATCGAGAGCGACATACGGTGCAGTGCTTGTCGTTCCAACTTCAAATTGCTGTGCGCCTGAATGGAGTTCATATCCGCCCGAAGACATTTGAGCAACGCTGCGATACCCGATTTGTGCAGGCTCTAAGCGCGACAAGGCTGCCCGATCAATATAGAGAAATCCAGCACCCCAAAGACCAAGCATCCACTTGTGACTGGCCATCGCGACTGCATGAGCATCCCAAGAACTGACATCCAATGGAAGATGTCCTGGCCATTGGACTGCATCAACAAGAACAAATGCCCCAGCGTCCGCTGCTTCTGCTGATAACTCCGCAACCGGAAGCACAGTCCCATAGTTCCACGTAATTGCACTCAGACACACGAGCTTTGCACCCTGGATGGCGTCAGTGAAATCATCTCTGTGTATGCGGCCATTCTCAGTCGGAACTACCCTGACTTCACACCCTTTTTGTTTTAGCCTCTCCCATGGTAAGACTCCTGCTGGATGCTCGAGGTCAGTTCGTACGATCACATCGCCAGGCTCCCATTCAATCGCCGTGGCAATCCGATTGATTCCATCGCTCGTGCTTTGTGTAAGTGCAATCTCTTCTGAAGTTGTCTGAATAAAGCTAGCAATAGAGTCGCGAACCGTATCGTAGAGATTGAATGCGTGTGGATAGGGGCCATCATCACCTGCTGACTCCCATTCGTGGCTCTCAAGTTCAGCCTGTCCTGCCTCGAGCACCGATCGCGGTGTCGGGCCGCTCGCACCAGTGTTCATGTATCGAACATCATCGAAAGCCGGGACTGATTCTCTTAGCTCAGTCGGTATCATGCTCATTGATACAATTGAATATGATCATCGAAATGCGCTCCTTGAATACTAATAATATATCACAGGCAATGTAAATATCTCTGGTTCATAGATAGACAGCACTTCAGCATATGCATTCATCTCGAGGGTATCCAAGACTCCGAATGTAAGGGTGCGGATACTATCTGAATGTCTCATGTTACTGTATGTGAGCATATCCATCATCGCATAGAACTGTCTTGACAGGAACGTTGGAAGATAAAATTAAGCATAGGTGTCTGTAATGCTATAGCAACTCGGATTAAGCGTCCAAATTAAATTCCATGTCAATCACCGCAAAAGTGTATATCGAACATGAACAGCTCTCTTTGGTTCCAACACTTCGACAGCTGGATGATATCCATATCCAAGTCATCACACAAGGGACGACTGATCCTGGTTCAACTGTATTTCCATTCCTCATCGAATATGACAACCCACATGAACTTGAGCAGTTACTCGACGTTGATGAGACTGTTGATAAGTTCGAGTTAGTTGACCGGACTAACGAGACTAGTATCTATTATATAGAGCATACTCCTGAGACGAAACTCATCAGTACTGTGGTGACAGATGTGAATGGATTCTTGATGAGCACAAAGACAAAAAGTGAGGGATGGCTCGTTCATCTATTGTTACCAGAGCGGCAAGCGCTGAATAGCATCTGGGAGTATGCTGCAAAAGAAAATATTCGTCTCGATATCATTGAGATATACTCAAATGAAGATGCAGGTGGTGATGAATCGTATGGACTGACAGACGAACAGCGAACCGCGCTACAGATAGCATTCAATCGAGGGTATTTCAGCGAGCCGAGAGACGTCTCGCTGAGCGAAGTGGCTGGGGCATTGGGTCTCTCTTCAACTGCGATGAGCGGTCGGTTACGACGCGGGATGCGAAACTTGATTGCGGCCACGATTGCAGAGGTGAATCGCGAGAACTGATATTCTCCCTTGTCTGAGCCTAGCAGCTGCGTCGGAGGAGATATTTAAATCATGTCACCACCTGGAAAGTCCAGCAGTCAGAGCCCTCTCTATACAAAACAATAGAGAGCAACGGGGAGTCTCCCCAGACTTGAGGGGCTGAATCCCGTCTGCCTACCAAACACCAACAATACTGAGCGGTAAAACTCCTGAGACCACAATACCAGTATCGAATGATAGAAATTGCCACAAAACGCTCAACTTCGAACTCAACATCACAAGTGGCGACACAGGAGTCCTGGACGATACAACAACCAAATCTCGACCCGTTTACAACAAAACGCTCGAATACGACTTTCATACTAGCAAGCGTGTGTCTCGATTGCGGAGCAAGGCGTTGAAGAAGTTGGATTGAATTGTGCCGCCTCTCAATAGACTTCCAGTCATAAGAACTGAGAATGGCTGGTATTGAGTAACGTGAAGCCACTGACCACAACCGAGCCAACCGTCGAGACTCAAAACAACCTGATGTCAAGGGTGGCTCAACGATTGGATGGTTCAGGGTGTGAGTGCCTTGGGAGTATCTCTGTGCGGAACGCCCTAATCAGGCTCACATAAACTGTGGGAACGAGAAGCCACTCGTACGGGAGACGAACTTTTCGGTGATGACTCCGAGTTCGTCTCTCAAACCACTTGACCCCGAGGTGCTTCAGGAGAGCTCAGCCTGGAATTGAGTCAGATCGGTATTATATCCCAACCAGACGCTCAACACAGCGGCTGATAATATCAAATAGATCGGAAAGAGAAACAATAACACGTATATAGTGAAATACAACGAAAAAGCCCCACTGTACCAGAGCAGCCCGACGACAGATAATCCAATAATTGTCGCAATAATTTGTCCAGTTCGAAATGCAGTATCGGCATCGGGACCAGGAGTGTGCATACAGATAGTAGTGCTGCTGTCATTGTAAAAAATGCGAGTCACAGGATACCACATTGCACGATATGGCCGGCTTACAACTGCGTTGAGTGGAGTCTCTAAACTCGCCCAGGACCGGTTCCAACTCTCGCACTCACAAGCGATAGTCTCACCCAAACCAGTTGCTTGAGGACGAATATCTAATCCCGCCACGGGGAGGTCTCTTGATACCTAGCTTTGAGCCGAAGAACAGAGACGATCGGATTACCGCAGTGGCGAGGCGAAAGCCAATCGGCTTGGGCCGTGGGATGAAGCCAACACGATGGGAGCCAGTGTACCGCCCGACAGCCGGAGTCGTGTCTCAATGGTTAACTTCGGCCCTCTCAGACGTCGTCAAAACAACCATTTAGCTTCAGCTGGTACATACTGGTAGGTAGCTCAAGGGGAACAGGGCTTGACGACGGGGCAACGGCTAATGATGTCATATATACCTCTGTAGGCCACATTATATAATATATGCGCCCCGCAGAGACACCGTCGGCACAGGAAGGCGAGTTTCTCGCACAGGCGAATATCGGCTGTGATGAATGTCGAGAAGCTTTAGAATCTGCACAGCGAGAGAGCATCTCATTCTTTATAATCGATAATCTCACAATACCGATGATCAGCTGTGATACCCATGGTGACCAGTTCAGTTCCATTTGTGGATTAACGACAAGTGATTCTGCCGAACGACTTGAGTACTATCCTGCTGGAGGAATTTCATGTCCTGGGTGCCAGTTAGCCCCATACGAACCTGGACATCCAGTGATTCAGATCGGTGATGGGATGGTGGCAATCCCGGCATGTCCTCGGCATCAATCAGAGATCATTTCACGGTACCAGGCAGGACTTGAAACTCAACAAAAACTCACCAGCTCGATTGATGGGAGCGACCCTAACTCGCTCCTTCATGACTCAATCCGCTGAGTTATATTTCTCCACACTCATTACACAGACACGATTGCGGCGAGACTGTTGAACGGAACAAAGCAAAACGAAAGTAATGCATTTCATCCTTTCAGCCTGATATATCCGTTCAAATAGCTGTTACACAGATCGAGATCAGCCATTGTCGTGATAATGAGCACTGAGCGTATCTGCGATTGTATCCTTGTGACGTCCTCGCCCGTCGTAAACGGCGGGGCTTCCCTTCCACAGCAGGGAACCCGGTCGCTCCGGTTCGGTTCCGTCTCTCCCGGCGTCGGCGGGTCCCTCGGCCGGGAGCGTCCTATGGCACCGCCACACGTGCTCCCATCCGCAAGCGTGTCATCGTCACGCGGTTTCTCGACGTGACTCTCACCCAAGCGGTCGAACCTCGCGGTTCC
>JAQCNF010000097.1 GCA_028275165.1 Haloquadratum sp. | reverse complement strand
TCATAGCGACCGTGATGCAAGCGTTAGTATCGCCTGAAGGGCAGAAAAACCCAATTGGAATATGTCTGCTCTCAGCAGCCTTCCCCAACTCGAGAAGGTGTCGACCGGAGGACAGAGTCTTTCGTGATCCCGAAAATCGTTGATGTTCGGAGACGGCGGCCAACCGGGTGCTGTGGACGCCCCGACAGTGACCCATCCGACCGCCCGAGGCTATCAGGCCAATGGTCACACAAGGAGTGTTCGACTAACCCACGGGAAGTCTTAGGGCTTCTTTGTGACCCCGAGGCAGTTCGCACTAACCCGTATTACATTTCGCTGGCGTCTATGACTTCGTAACTAATGTTCTCATTACGCAACTTATCGGTATGTCTTGAGAGCTGATCAGGTGTGCACAGTAACAAGATGCTAAGTCCTTTGATGGCTGCTTCTTGGACTGCTCGCGCACTTCCAAAACAGATGTCAGGATCAATTCCTGCCGTCTGTGCTGCAGCAATTGCTTCGACCCCTGTCACCGCTAATCGGTCGTGGCTTGTCGCCATCTTGGAGACTTGATCCAGATCAGCTGTTGAGCTCCCACCATTCTGAACCTGAGGGATGGAGACGACTGTCACAGATCCAATTTCGTAATTAACGATCCCTTCGAAATCAGTGATTCCAATGTCTTGGCCTGCAGTTGCCGATGTTACCGCAACTGCAGTTGCGTTTCCAGTCCCACCAGGTATTGCGTGCAGGATACCATCCCGCATCGTCATCGAAACAGTCTCTCCTTCATCAATTGTAGTTGTTGCAATTGCGGTTTCAATCTCAACTTGTCCGATCACGTCCTTCGAGACATGTTGAACAAACTGGCGTAACTCATCAGTATGCGAAATCAGCCAGTCAACTCCCTCTTTTGTGACCTCGTATCGACCTCGACCCTGTTTATTTACATAGCCACGCTTAGCCAAACCTTGCAAGTAGTCACTCACCGCCTGTGCTGTGACGCCGATGGCATCTGCAATCTCTTGTTGGTTCACCGCGGGTTGCCGTTCGGCGATCTGAACTAAAATTTGATATCGGGTTGCGTGCCGCTTACTCTGGAGCACACTTGAATCGCCTAACTTGACCGCATCCTCGGGCATATCACTCTCGACGAAATGAGAGATAAAGTAACTTTACGCTAATTCGTCTATATTTGATTGATATCAGGCTTTGAGGTATATAATACAATTCAGATTGAATTAGTCCAATAAAACTTGGATACTGTCAAGTGATGATAGCACTGTTCGATATAGAGAATCATCACTGAGACCAACCTGGTCTGAGCATCAAATTTTCGACACGGAGTATCTATCTCTGGGAATTTCCAGTTGCGACGATGATCCTGATTCGCCTCCTGAGACTGGTGAGCTCAGAGGAAATTCACCCACACGGATAAAATGCTTTCTGCTACACTTTTTGAACTAGCTGGGTGATATTCCAGATTAGACAGTAATAATTCCGAAAAAGGTGTATTTGGATTCGTTATGTGCTGTGAGTATGTACACATCGCCCAAGCGACTGGCGGGGCGGGGCCGTTCAGATATCGAACACATGTGTTGTGATGTGTTCAAGATGTCTCGAATTAATTATGTTTGAGGGAATTCACGCGCTGCGTGGAGAGCGCCTGTCCTATCATCACACACCGATGAGGTGCTGTAGGGCGTCCCACCAACACTTACACTGACTCGCCTACAAAAAAGCCGTTGTGACACGACCACAATCCACTGTGAGAAGAGCGTAGCTAACCAGACTCGCGGTCTATGAAGCGTCAAACTCTCCACCAGCGACGACTCCCAATGCATGCCGCTTACACAAGTGCAGAGAGTGCGTCACTGCTCCAGTATTTCACTATCTCCAAGCGCCAGGGTATCACTCAGCTCCTCGAGTAATTCTTTGCCTTCCTGATGTAACGCCTGTGCTTCTTCGAGCGATACATCGCCACTCTCCAGTCGCTCAATAATGGTTTCGACTCGATTCATCTTCTCATGTACTGATGTGTGCTCTGTCATAATTGACTCAAACCAGGTTGAAGACTACCAGCCCGATGATAATGAGTATAAGAAGAACAATGACAAACATATATCGCCGCCGTTGGGTCACCATCTCTGCCTCTGTTTGAGCGGTTACCTCAGTTCGAATCTCTTCTGCTGTTTGTTCGAGTTCCTGTTCGTGTTGTTTTCTCTGCTCAAGTGTTTGATACGCAGTATGAAGCCGATTTTGAGTTTCGGTAAGCTGAGTCTCAAAGTGCCGGCTCGCGGCATGATCAAGCGCTGTTTCAAGCTGCTGAAGTTGCTGCGATATGGCACTTTGATAGGCGGTATTCAGTGCTGTAGCGGTTGTAGTAAGTTTATCTGAGAGAGCGGTGTGGTATGCGGTGGGAAGATCATGAGATAATTGTGTGAGCTCTGAATTTAGTTGCGCACGTTCGGGGACAACTTCACCAGCATGCGTCGGTGTCATCAGCCGGTGGTCAGCAACTTCACCGGCTAGTGTTTGATCATCCTCATGACCGATGCCAACGGCGACTGGCGTCTCGGTGTCTGCGATAACGCGACATAACGGTGTTTCATTGAATACACGAAGTGTCTTATCGGCTCCTCCGCCGCGAGTGATGATAATCACATCGACCGTGGTATCGCTGTCGAGTGTCGATATCCCACTGATTAATTCCTGTATCGCTCCAGCGCCCTGAACAGTGCTGTCATGTATATTAATATCGACGCCGGGATATCGATTGCAGATAGCAGTCACTGCATCAATACGAGCATCGCTGTTGGCTGATGTTACCAACCCGACGGTCTCGGGTAATTCTGGGAGTGACTGCTTTTGACTATCAGCCAAGAGGCCATCCGCTGCAAGCAGGCGCTTGTTCTCAGCGTAGACCTGAGTGTACTCACTTTCACCCATATGAACAACATTGGTAACGATGATTGAGCACGAGCCTCGGGCCTCATAGTATGAGATATCACCTTGAACCGCGACATGCATGTTTTCATCGGGTGTGGCAGTCAGTTGCTGATGCTGAACTGAGAAAATGACACAGTGAATTGAGGCATCACCTGAAACAAGATCAAAATGGAGATGACCATTGGCGGTGCGACAGTCCGAGACGTCACCAACAATATACTCATGCGTAATGGTATGAGATTGCTCAAGAAGATCTGCAATCTCGTTATTGACTGTTTCGACAGTGACGATATCGCTGTTATGCGACTCAATATCATCACTGACCGATGCATCTTGGTTAGCCATCTATTATTTTGGAGGTGAGTGGTGAAAAAAACCATGTGTCTCCTGAGTGCGCGGTATGATACTCATAACCGAACTCGGTATACGATGGCCCGTCTGCCAGCACCTCCCCAGCAATCAAGAACGGGCGAACTGAAGTGTGAGAATCTATCCAGAATGAGGGAGAGTACCTTGAGGTAATTCACCGGGCCAGCTTGATCGTCTAATGACACCCACAGACGGGTCACCGCCCTCCCACTCAGTAAATGCTCAGACTCAAACTCAATCCGACATGAGAGAGAGTGTCTATGACTTCCATGAGAGACCGCGTGGATTGTGAGGGGGTGCTAATGGACTTGTCGGGAGATCATCATCCGGATTTGGATCATTATATCCTTTTGGAGCAGCATCATTTGGGGCCTCTGGATAGAATAATGAGGCGATTGCATGGATATGCTCGCGTCCAACATCAAGTTCGAACTGCCCACCTGCAAACATCTGTATGTCGTGCTTAGAGCAGTAGTCAATTGTGTTAAATAGTGCGTGCACAGAACCGAATCGAGAGGGTTTGATATTCAGCCACTCAGGGTCAATCGGCAGCTGTTCAACTGCGCTCACGCTCTGAACAGGATAATCCCATGTGACACGATGTTCATGCCCATCAAACAGGGGACGTGTCTCTTCAGTGAGTGCTGGATCCTCAATGAGTGCATCTGGGAATGCATCAATTACTTGCTGATAAAGTTCGGGGTCAGCGGGCTGATCAACGACGGTCCCTTGATACTGGCCCTTCAGGTCAAGAATACGAACTGCATTGGTGGCAGCTAGCCGGTCGATTGTATCAGCTGTCCATGCAGATGTCGGATCGAGTTTGAATGATACATCGGGATTTCGGTCAAGCCAGTTGATTACCCGGTCACCGGTCGAAGGGTCATCGAGACGGGTACTGACGACGAAGTGGACAGGTTGATACTCTCGGTCGAGTTGCTCAGAGAGGGTCGTATTCGCTTGTTTTAATCCAAGATCTAAGGCTGCACTCTCGAACGCCCACTGGCGATAATTTCGAGAGATTGCCTGACTCGGTTCAGTTCCAAAGAAGAGATCGATCTCAGAGAGGCGTCTCGAGAAGTCCTCAAGTGTGTATGTGCCGGTCAGATCCAGCTCATCTGCGGAGTGATGCATTGGCTGGTGATCATCATCGTCGTACGTGACATCTTCACCATAGCCAGTCTCATTATCGCCGGTAAGCGCGACTACAGTCGTTACTCTGGTAAAGCCACTCGAAGTGTCTCGTTGGTGGAGTGTGAGTTGGCACTCATCAATTTTAATCTCAAGATTGCTCACTTGCTCATATAGCATACCTCAGTTCACAGTACAATGATGCGGTATCGGAGTTATAATATGTTGTGAGCTAATATGTATGTATTCTGCTCAAAACAGGTGTGGGATACGCTCATAATCAAGAGAGTGCTCAAAACATCTCAAGCTCAACACACCATTCGGTTTCGTGAAAGGGAATTGCATTGGATACGTGTTGTTTGACGATTCGTTTCAGGGAAAGAGGGCCGCTTGGAGGCGGGTGAAAGCGGTCAGGCACAGATATATTTATTCCAGACCACTCAACACACTATTTATGAGCGATACCGAACCGATGATTCCAATTGTATGTGAGACCTGCGGGACAGAGACACGTGTGCCACTCTCGACGCTGGAAGAGAGCTTGCGAAAGCACAACTCATCCCGTCATGATGGAGAGGCAGTCGCCGAAGTTGCCCCAGAGGTTGCTGATGAACTCGCAAGTATGGTCGCCGAGGATCTTGGGCTTCTCGATGAATAGAGTGGGATTCGAGTATTCGAGAGAGACTCAATGTTGAGTTTTGTCGGATTGGGCTTATGTGATACTGAGTCAATCACGCTTCAAGGGAAGCGAGCGATTGAAAAAGCAGACCACGTGTTCGCAGAGTTCTATACAAGTCGATTATTAGATGCTAACGCCGACATCTTAGAACAGTTCTATGAGACCACGATAGACATCTGTGGCCGTGCCGAGGTGGAACAGGATCCGACGGCAATCTTGGATGCAGCAGAGACTGGTGAGGCGGCCTTCCTTACTGCGGGAGATACGATGATTTCGACAACGCACACTGACTTGCGACTTCGTGCGATGGAGCGGGGAATCGAAACTCGCATTATTCACGGTGTAACCGCACAAACTGCTGCCAGTGGTCTGACAGGGCTACAGAACTACCGATTCGGAAAGTCTGTGACGCTCCCATTTCCTGAAAATCATGGAGCAACAGGGGTACCACCGAGTGTCTGTGACTCAATTGATTCGAATCGATCGAGGGGCCTGCATACGCTTGTGTACCTTGATATTAAAGCCGCTCAAGATAAGTACATGACCGCAACAACTGCTGCCACATTGCTCGCCGACTCGATTGAAGACACGCTCGGTGTCGTGGTTGCTCGCGCTGGGAGTCCATCACCGACCATCGCTGCCGAACGCCTGAGCACTCTCGCAAGCATGGAGTTCGGAGATCCACTCCATTTAGTTGTCATTCCCGCTTCGCTCCACCATCTTGAGGCCGATGCACTGAGCGCGTTGACAAATGCATCACCTCAGCTCATCGACGATTATCGCGAATGAAGCGCGGCGTTCGGCAAAGAGATAGCTGGTAGCATGCGTTCACATTCCACGGTTGAGACCCAATGCGCGCTCAAGATCATATTCATCCCCGGTGAGTAGATAGAGTACGTCTTCAATAATAACCAGTAGTTCCGGCAACTCACGGACGGCCACGTATGTGAGTCCGATGAGGACAATCACTGCGAGAAACTGGCTGATAATCCGGTCGGAGATGAAGAACGAGACCATATATGGGTCACTCGAACCAAACAGGAGTAAGATCTCTTCGACAAACCAGTGCATGTACTGTTTCCCAAATGCAATTGTAATGAATGTCGTTCGCAACAGGTTCAGTGCATAGATGATCGGCACGACAACGGCCAAGGCCCGGAGTTTTCGGTAGAATGGTGCTTCAACGGCAGCGATGAGTCCACCAAAGATTGAAATGCTACCAAGGCCTGTACAAGCTAACACTACCGAGACAGTGAGGCGGTGATCGCCATCGTAGAACTCGAATGTATTGAGATATCCTTGGTCCCCCACAATCATTGCAGGGTCGTATCCAATCATATTGACAAGCATACCGGTTTGGGCTGCGACCGTCTCCATAAGCATCCCACGTGGAGCAGGAACTGAGAGCCCAAACATCGCTATCGCAGGAATCGTTTCAAATGGAAGATACAGTAATCCCATCGCAGCGACTGCCCGTGAAAGAACAACTAATCTATCTCGGCCCTGATAATAGAGCCATCCTGTGTAGAGTGAGGCTGGCACGGCAGCAACCGATAGAATACCCTCAATGTAGCTTTTGTGTATGAATGCAAAATGTGGAATAAGTTGCAACCAAAAGATTGCAAATCCAACCCATCCAGCGATTATCGCTGTGCGCGCAATGCGACGATGACGGTTAGTTGCGAGCGCGCCAACTCCGAGAGTCAGGATAACCGCCCATGCAAGCGCGTCCGAGAAGACCCCTGGCATTGACTATATCATTGACATAGACAATTAAATCGCTTGTCGTTGCCTTATGCTACGAGAGATTACGAGAGTGTGTGAAAGTTACTAACTGAGCTGATAAACACTGGCGTGGCGAGCTTCACCAACGTAACACACGCTGGGGACAAGAATATTCGATCACAGAGTCGAATGTTGGACCAATTCAGGCTGACGCATCATCGTATCAGCAACGAAGGTGTCGCTCAGGCCCGTGAAAGCGGCTGTCTAATGGCCCGTACGTGGATTCGATGTCATAAAATCTTGATTTCTCATCTCTGTATTGGAATCAAACTGACCGCATGGAGACATGTTTTCAACGGTGCGCTTGAGCAGCGTGATTATGAGCGTGAATAGTGGTCTCGAAGCATGTACCGATGTCTTAACCAAAGCCACCCTAAATCCTCAGGTTTTACTGGTTTGCAGGCGGCCCCTTCTTCAAGAGGTGCACGTTCGTGAGAGAACATCTCACAGTTAGACGTCGTCTGACATCGTCACCGAAACAGCGAAGCCGCATCAGCGGCTGAGTAGAGTCGGGGAAGGGTCGTTCATATAAAGCCCGTTCAGGTAACGATTTCTACCTCGTGCCCGTCCTGATCTTTCGTGAACGCATATCGGTTGTTGCACGACTCTGGGTCGCGGTAATCAGGCGCCTCTCGCTCCATGAGCGTTTCCCACATCTCGTCAAGATCGTTCGTACGGACCGCCAGATGGCCCCACGCATCTCCCATTGTGTAGCTTCGGCCGTCATAATTGTAGGTCAGCTCGACTGCCATCGCCTCTGTCCCGGCCCCTGGTGGGCGCACAAAGTAATTTGCAAATGTTGAGGCTTCCCACCGACTGGTGTACTTGTATTCGAATTTTCGAGTCCAGTACCCAAGGGCTGCATCCGCATCTTCGACGCGAATCATCGTGTGGTCGATTCCCCACTTCGGACCCTCGCTGGGGTCGCGTTTGACGATTTCAATCTCGTGTCCATCAGGGTCCTTCACGAATGCATAACGCTGATTACACGATTCTGGATCGCGGTAATCATCGACTCCTTCGTTCATTAGCTGCTGGTAGGATGATTCAAGTTCACCATCAGGGACACGAACGGCAATATGCCCCCATGCATCACCCATCTCATAGCTACGGTCATCGTGATTGTATGTTAACTCGAGTTTGGCTGCCTCGTCGCCCATATTTACTGGCCCAAGGAAGACGTTGGTAAATGTGTCTGCTTCCCATCGACCTTTTTCCTCATAATTGAAGTGGTCACGGTACCATTCAAGTGACGTCTCTAAGTCTTCGACACGAATCATTACGTGGTCAATGACGCCCGACATGTCTGTACATAACTCAGTCCGACTCGAAAAGGTTACCGGCGCCCAGTCTTCTATGCGTCTCTGGTAGAACACCTGACTCAGGGCGACGCTCAGTTGTTCCTGCACGTTCCGACATAGAAACAGCAAGCCCTCACCAAGCGAGAGCCCCGAGTGCGGGGGAGCTCACAGCGGACTCTGGGGTGTGTGAGCGCAATGTTGAACGATTCACACACGCTATCGTCGAGTGATAATCCGAAGAATATCCTCATCAGCGAGTTCGTGGTCGCGTCCGACCTGTTGATTGTCATGTTGTGCACTCGTGCCTTGCACTCGCGCAAACCGAAACCGGTCCGCAAAATTCCCCCCAAGTTTTGTAATCGCATCTTCAACTGTGCAAGCGTCGTCCATCAGAACTAACGGCTCTTCATAATCAACGCCACGTCCAGGTTTATCCATATATACCCGAATGAGCCCCAGTCGATCCCACATCGACTGCTTTAGCGATTCGAGTCCTTTTTGTGCCTCAGCGCTAATAAATACGGCCGATTCAGGGTCAATACCCTGTGACTGAAGATTCTGGTTGACTGTCGGCAGATACGACTCATCGATAAGATCGGCCTTGTTTACCGCAACCATCGACGGAAGATACACTCGATTATCCATGATAGCATCAATCAACTCATCAATTGTGGTGTCACCATGAATAGTCACGTTCGCGTTGATATATCCATGCTCGCGTAACACTCCTTTGATAGTGTCTGTATCAAGATCCACATCGTCAGCGAGCGTAACCTGAATACCGCCCTTGCCTGTTTTCTTTATCGAAACGTTCGGTGGCGAGCTATCGAGACGGATATTATTGTCATATAATTCCTGACTGAGTCGTTCATATCGCTCGATTTCAAACACAGATAATAAAAACACGACCAAATCAGCCGTTCTAACCACTGAGAGGACTTCTTTTCCACCACCACGGCCACCTGCAGCGCCTTCGATTAGCCCAGGAACGTCTAAGATTTGAATATTTGCACCATTGTACTGCAACATGCCAGGGTTGACATTGAGTGTCGTGAACTCATAGGCCGCTACTTCACTGTCTGCATTGGTGAGCGCGTTGATCAGTGTGGATTTTCCAACACTTGGAAACCCGACAAGCGCAACTGTGGCATCACCAGTCTTTTCGACAGCATATCCTTGGCCGCCGCCGCTGGAGGATTGCTTGGCAAGTTTCTCCTTTTTTTCTGCCAATTTCGCTTTCAAACGACCGATATGCTGTTCAGTCGATTTGTTATATGGCGTCTCCGAAATCTCTTCTCGGAGGTCCTCGATCTCTTCCTCCAGTCCCATCGACATCAACTCGGCTTGCAGCGTCGAAAAAGGTGTTCTTTCGCCTCTGGACTTCCCCTCTGGGGTTCAGAAATGATTTGTACGGGTTTACTCATATATAGCTATGCAAGATACACCAGGGTTGTCCGAGCAGTACCGTATGGCGAGTATCTGGCCGCTGTTTGTCGCCCTTGGAATACCTATTTCTGAGATTGGCATCCTGTTTGGCCTCTTTCCAGTCGCTGTTGGAGGCTTACTGTTATTTGGTGGTAGCGTCGCTGGGATGGCTGCAGAGACGGCGTATGTCGAGACCCCATGGCGTGGTCTTGCTGGTGTTGCAGTTGGGTTAGTCGTGCTTGGACTGGCCTTGGTTTTCACACCTATTGGCTTGCCTGCACGGGGTGGTGCGATTGTCACCGCTGGTGTGGTGTTAGCGCTCGCCGGTGCCGCTGGGGAGTTCTTTGCTGAGTCTGCAACTCCTGGATATTAATCAAGACTGATAATATTCACACTCGTTTTTCACAGACGCCAGCGAGCGAGTATCGACAGAGTATTTATCTGGCCGACGTCTATTCTATATCTAATATGTCCTCAAAGGTCTTCGATCAGGATACGTTACTGGACCTCACAGTCAATGTAATTCCACTGGTCATCATTGGGGCATTTATCATCGGATTTCTGGTGATGGCTCCTTTCGGTATCGATCCTATTGCATCAACTGTCCAGTTTGGACTACTAGCCGTCCCGTTCTCTCTATTAACGATTCTGACGTATCTGTCAGGGCGAGCAATCTCGAAGAGCGAGGAACAGCACGAAAAATATCTGCCTGGCCAGGCAAATATGGATGGAGCTGTCCCGTTTGAGGAACACGCGGCGGTAAGTGAGCACAACGAGTCAGCAGGTGTCGAAGAGACGTGACATCCTCCCGCAACTCAAGCCGCGGGCTTCGGGTAACTTGCTTCACGAGTGTCGGCGTGTTCGGCTTCGTTTTTGATCTCGGCTACGAATACTGACTCAGCCACCAGTTGTGTCTGCTTCTTGAAATGGTGGTATGAGAGTTCAAATTGTCGGATCTGGTGGCTTTTGTCACCAGTATTCTGCTTGAATCTCTCTAACGAGCCTGCGAGCAAAGCAGTGACACTAATCCCGAACGTTTCATTACCCCCGGCAATGACCGATTAGCTATGGAGATAACGGGGCAACTGCTATTAACGGCACTCATGGGGCTATTTCTCATCGCCGTGACCGCGTGGGTCGCACGCGTCGAGAACTGGCGGTCATACACACCATTGGCAGGTGGCGGTGGTGGGTATGGACAAAGCGAAGGATATCTTTCTGAAAAGCCATCGGGGCTGATTCGATGGTTGACAACGGTTGATCACAAGGATATTGGGCTGCTATATGGTCTGTATGCACTCATTGCGTTTACTGTCGGTGGCCTGATGGTCGTGCTCATGCGTATTGAACTGGCCGACCCTGGAATGACGCTCATATCAAATGCGTTCTATAATTCGTTGTTAACCAGTCATGGTATCACGATGTTATTCCTCTTTGGGACGCCAATCATCGCCGCATTCTCGAATTATTTCATTCCCCTGTTGATTGGCGCCGACGACATGGCCTTCCCGCGAATTAATGCTATTGCGTTCTGGCTGTTACCACCGGCAGCACTGCTGATTTGGGCCGGGTTCTTCCCGATCCCGGATGTGATTCCAGCACAGACCGGATGGACCATGTATACGCCGTTGTCCGTTGGTGAGGGCCTTGGCAATCAAGGGAATGCGGGCGTCGACTTAATGTTGTTAGGACTGCACCTCTCGGGCGTCTCCGCAACAATGGGAGCGATTAATTTTATTGCGACAATCTTCACCGAGCGCGGAAAGAACGTGACGTGGGCAAACTTGGATATCTTTTCGTGGACGATCCTCACTCAGTCAGGCCTGATTCTGTTTGCGTTTCCACTTCTTGGGAGTGCAATCGTGATGTTACTGTTTGACCGGAACTTTGGAACAACATTCTTCTCGGGAGAGGGTGGTGCAATTCTATGGCAGCACCTATTTTGGTTCTTCGGCCATCCAGAGGTCTACATCTTGGTTCTCCCACCGATGGGTATCGTGAGTTATGTATTGCCACGGTTCGCTGGCAGACGACTCTTCGGATTCAAATTTGTCGTATACTCCACGCTGGCGATCGGTGTGCTCTCTTTTGGTGTCTGGGCACATCACATGTTTGCCACAGGGATGGATCCCCGTCTCCGCGCCTCATTCATGGCAGTGTCACTGGCTATTGCCGTCCCAAGTGCGGTGAAGGTATTTAATTGGATCACCACGCTGTGGAACGGCCGCGTTCGATTGACGACTCCAATGTTATTCTGTCTCGGATTTGTCTCAAACTTTATTATCGGCGGGGTAACCGGTGTCTTTTTAGCCTCGATTCCAGTCGATTTAGTTCTCCATGACACGTACTATGTGGTCGGACACTTCCACTACATTGTGATGGGTGCAATAGCGTTCGCTGGTTTTGCAGGAATCTACTATTGGTTCCCTCTGTACACAGGACATATGTACCAACGAACCCTTGGAAAAGGTCATTTCTGGCTCTCGATGGTCGGAACAAATGTTACATTCTTTGCAATGATCCTGCTCGGATACGGTGGCATGCCACGACGATATGCGACGTATCTTCCACAGTTTGCGACGCTACACCAGGTGGCAACGCTTGGCGCGTTGATACTCCTCGTCGGACAGATAATATTTGTCTGGAACTTCGTTCAGTCTTGGCTTGAGGGACCGACTGTCGAAGATGATGATCCGTGGAACCTCAAACGTGACAATCTGTATACCGCTGAGTGGGATTGGTTCAGCCAGAAGCAAAAGACAGCGATAGCAGATGGTGGCGAATCGGATCAAGACACACGCACTGACAGCGGTGAATAAGGACACGCACCCACGTCTCTATTTCGATGCAGCAAGACAATTCCGTCGTTCACGATGAGGCGGGTGTCACACCAGAGTTGTGAATCCGTGTTGACGACACTCAAATAGCTAACAGTAAGCCAGTTGCAAACATCAATATGGCAACCGATGCAAGGATGACTCCGAGAAGATCTCTATCACTCATAATTGACGTGTTGTGAGCATCATCATAGCATCACCGAATTTGCTCGCGGAGACTCACTATCAACGACAATCACACTCAAACCCAGTCTGAGAAGCGGAGATTGAGTTGAATACAGACAGGCTCAGCCCTCTTCGTTCACAAACAGGTGCTTGCAGGCGAGTCAAACCGAAGGGTTTCCTAACTCTTGCAGCACTCAGTGCCCACCATGTATGACCGTGACAGGAAAACACGCCTCAGGATGTATCCGATACGCTCATTCACTTCGTGTCGTATATCTGGATGTGAGCGATTCGAACACAGATGAGCCCGCTCCATCATCATATCAGCACTCCACAGACCACAGTCGAGCAGGGTCGAACGTGGTCGGATGGCTATATGTACTCCTGACCATGGTGGGGGCCACAGCGGGCTTCTTGACGGGAACATTCGTTGATGAACTGAGTCAGCCAAAATTCTTGTTTGTCGTCCCATTTCCAGCGACACCGGTCGGGTTCGCTGCATACGGTGGTCTGACTGTCGGGCTCGTGATTGGTATTCCACTGGCGTTGGTGATTTACGTCTCTGAATATGCAGAGGTCACCGACTGAAGCCGATATTAATACAACAGATGTGTGATGATTTCGCCTTGACTTTATGTGATTACCCCGTGAATAGAATAATATGGACGTTCGAACTGCAACAATAGATGATGTAGAGGCTATCCGAAGCGTTGCCCGCGCGTCACTGGGTGCCTCATATGGTCACGTGCTCGACGAAGACGTGCTTGATGCTGCAATCGATGAATGGTACGATACCGACAGTCTGGGAGAGGATATTGATGCTGAAACCCAACTGCTGGCTGTGGCTGTCGAGGATGGCACTCTTCGAGGCATTGCTCAGTCCGAGCATGTAGAAGGGCGTGAAAATATTGGCTATATCGATTGGTTACACGTCGAGCCAGATGCTCGTGGCCGGGGGATTGGCGCACAGTTACTAGCACGTGTGGAACAGGAACTTCTCGAGCAAGGTGTCGAACGCTTAGAGGGACGTGTCCTCACCGAGAATGACGCTGGGATTGAATTTTACACTGAACAAGGCTTCAGTGTCGCAGGTGAGCGAACAGTCACTATCGAGGGTGAGTCTTTCACCGAGCGTATATACACTGCCTTTCTTGACGAATCGGGGTCACATCATCGCGGTGACGAGCGACAGACGACTGATGGACAAACCGTATACGTCGCATTTGATGAGTCAGTCCGTGGGTCAGAGGCACCGTTCTTCGCTGTCTATGCGGACCCGAATCATGAAAGTCGGTATGGCTGGCTCTGTGGGGGCGATGAAAGCCTTGACATTGCAATGGATACCATGGAGCGGATTGAGTGTACGACCTGTAACAATCGTCGGAAACCAGTCCGGTGGGATGCAGCGTACCTGTGAGTGCAGTTCAGTAGCATCCATGTCATCGGAGTGAGCGGCCACGATGTCTGAATGACGAGAAAGACTGTCGCTGTCACTGACTCTTGACCCGGATAATTTTCACCCGATCTGTCACGATTGTTTTGGGTTGATCGCAGTCGTGACCTTCTCAGTCGAACTGGAGTCCCTCGTTCGCGATTTGTTTATCTGTCACTCAGGCTGTGTCAGAAGCCTTGTCTCTCATTGAGACCAACCTAGCGGGCAAGAACCTGCGTTAACCGCTTCGACCGAGTGCGCTGAGAGTACTTCAGGGTCGCATGGAAGTCGGAGAGTTGAGAGCTTTGAGTTCGTCCCCGAACTGATCGAGCCTCAGGCAGTTTACGACGATATCCTTCGCGTGTGCTCGAATAAATCTCTGTCAATCACATACCTGGGTATACTCTCGATGGCAAACTCGGAGCCGCTTGGCCTGCTAGCCTGTCGAGAGGCCATGGGAGTGAGAGCGGCACGACTAACCGTAGCTAATGTTATATAACGCACGTAGCAACCGGTATGACAAAGAC
>JAQCNF010000092.1 GCA_028275165.1 Haloquadratum sp. | reverse complement strand
GAGTACGGGCCGTTTACCTTCAGCCGTGACTTTGCCATGGATCACGATGGGATCGACTACGTCTCACCCGATGATGATCTGGTCCAGCGGCTCATGCAGCAAATCTTGGATAGTGAGCGCGGCGATGTTGGGCTAAAGCTCCTCCCGTTTGTCGACGAGCCGGGGATTGCATACAACTACCGCGTGACGTTCGAGGACGGGACGGGCGAGGTCATCCAGGAAGCCATGATACCTGTGTATGTTGATGCCCACCATCAAGATCCCCGCCAGCGGATGGGTCAACGTGTTGTTCAGGGCGACAGCATCAAAGGATCGCCCGACGCTAACCGAGTGGGGTCGTTGATACAGAGCCAGGATCAGTTGCGAAAAGCTGCTGACCGGTACATCAGCCAGCAAGTCACTTCCTTAAGAGAGGAACTACACGAACGCCGCCGAGAGGAGACTCAGCAAGAACTGGATGACCTCGAGGAGTATGCGGAAGCTGAACGACAGCGGATCGAGGAGTTCATCGAGAACTATGAGCGGAAAGCAGAGGCTGGGTCGAATATGGATATCGCGATCCGGGGTCAACAAGAACGTCTCAATAAACTTGAGCAGCGTATCGAAGACCGTCGCCAAGAATTGCAGCGGAAGGCTCGGGTCATCTCACTTGCGCCAGAGGTGGAGAACGTTTGCTTTGCTCTCCCGGTCTAAACGATTCCTGAGTAGGACGGGAGCACTTTCCTGCCGGCGCGTCAGACCGACTTTCGCGAAGGCTTCTCGTAAACGTCAACGGAGACCTCACGCTCGGAGGGTGAATATCTATTCCGGAGCCAGCACCGGCGGAATCACTTGAGTGTACCTTGTACGAAGGCTGATACAGATCTTATAAGAAGGTGTGCCAAACTGATATGTATCCGTTTCATAAAATAGTTCATTACTGAATGAGTGACAGTCAACTCGCTATTGAAGATCTCAAGCCGTACAGAACCCTCCTCCTCGGCGAGATGAAGAGTAACACGACTAAGACGGTACTTATTGAGAATTGCTTAGAAGATATCCGTGATGTATTGAGCATTACAACAGAGTCGCATTCGGAAGGAGAGGTAGATTCGAAGTCTGAAGCGGAACAACGCGGGGGGGTCAGATTGCGTCGTGAGGTCAACAGTGACCAGGCACAGAGTGGACAGGAACTGGAGCATGGCTTTCTCCACTACGAATTAGAGAAGCCCACCTCTTGGACCAGCGAAGACGGGATCAGGGACGTAGAAAACCACCTCATCCTTGTTACGAGGAGGAAAGGAACAGATTACGTAGCGTTCTACACTTCTGAGACCTCAAGACGCCGACAAATACGTTCGCGGTTCGACGATCTTGACTACGATGGCTTAGGCCGGGTGAGAGAGATCCCTCCAGAGAACCTGAATGCAGTGTTTTTTGGCGACGAAGTACGGACTCTATGGATGTCTGGGATGCACCAACGGGTCTCGGTGAAGGCAGACTCCAAGGTTCTCTCTGGTACCGATCTAGAATACACGCTGGATCCAATTAACGATCAGACGTTCTACTTCTCGGCAGCTCGGAGCCGGCACCGAGGTATCGACCGATCCGTCGGCATTTCGCCGAACAAGTCCCGAATTTGGACTCATCGCAGTTCGAGTTGGGATGACTACAAAGACAACATCAAAGAAATTTTGGACTTACTTGACGACGAAGACAATGCGGAGGAACGGCCGCTCCCAGTTCTCGCTGAGTTCGCCGATCCGGACAATGTTGGGAATCCGTACGATCTGGTGATCCAGCCACCCGAAACCTTTGACCGAGACGCCGAACAGAATGCGGAGACACGTGATCGGTTGGAGACATGGTCGTACGACGTACACTTCGACGTACGTGAAACGTCATCACGTGCAAAAATAGAAGCCGAGGTGACGTACAGAGGGAATCAGCTCGGGGACATAGAAATAGAGCTCGAAGATTTTGACACAGAGAATGTCGGGATTGATTCTGTAACCACCGAGCCGACCGTCGATAAGCTGCCAAACCAACTCCAGAGACCACCAGACGAAGACGATCAAACCGACGGTGAGGACGATAGCGAGGAGTCTACAGACCCACTGACAGAGCTGAGGGAATTGTGTCAGAACCCAAAACGATTAAAAATATACTTTGACACAGGCCACACATTAGTTGACGGGGATTTCTACAAAGCGAGCTTCCGAGACCAGCCGTTCCAGAACTTCTGCTGGGTGGAGTTCGGTGATAAGTACGATATCACGAGTGAGAAGCCAGATCAGCTCAAGAGTGACAGTGACGAGATTGAGTGGGACAACGGGCCGAACTCTCTATTTAAATGGGTTTGCGAAAATTGGCCTCCAAACGTCGGGCCGTGGCAGGGCACATCGAATGCACCGAGTGGATGGCTGGCCTGTGATGACGGAGGTAGGGAAGTAGCAGACTTCGTCCATCTGTCTACTGAAACGGACGATCCAATCATTTCGCTCATTCACGTCAAGGCCGCTGGAAGCGCATCTTCTGGTCGACAAATATCGGTTGCTCGCTACGAAAAGGTAACCGGGCAGGCTGTTAAACAACTCCGCAACTTAGACCACGAGACGCTTGGCGCAAATCTCCACGAATCTATCGGGAACAAAGTCGGGAGCTACGTCTGGAAGAACGGCGAGTACAGGGATCGTCAAGAGATGGTACAAGAACTGAAATCTCTCAGTGGTAACTATGAACGTAGAGTCGTCGTTGTCCAACCACACATACAAAAGAGCCAATGTGAAAAAGCCCGAGAAGAAGTCGATTCCGACGATGCACAGCGTTTGAACCAGCTACGCACCCTCCTGCTTGGTGCCAATAATGCATGTAACGGCCTTGGAGCAGAATTCCACGTCGTCTCTGCTTTGGAATAACCCTCTGAACCGTGGAGACGTGGCGGCGGGAATAACCGCGGTTCAGACCCTTCCCTTCCTCGCTTCCATCGTTCCGTGGATATCCTCGATGACGTTGAGCAGTGCTGTGCGGACGTAGACCTCGAGTGAGTCCTCAAGCATCGACTCCAGATATCCCTCGTCGCTCACTATCTCATCAACCTCTCCAATTGGCATGTTCAGGGCCTCTTCAACCGTTGTCGGGCGTCCAGCCTCGATAGACTCTGGCGCGAAGTTCGACACAAACTCCTCGGCCCTCTCCTGATCCATCTCGATGTCCTTGTCAGTCTCCTCCAAGAACTCGTCGATGCCAAACGAACCGAAAATATCATCCACGTCATCCATATCGTACTCACCGTCGTAGTTCTCGCGGGCACTTTCCTGAATGGTCTCGTACAGTTCGAACACGTCCATCTCCTCGGACTGTTCGCTGATAATCACGAGTCCTGTGGCGAAGGCGGAGAGGGTTGCCATATCGATCCGAGCCTGTTCGCTAACCTTTGATGGAGCGGAGTTGGCGTGTTCAATCATCTCTTCGGCGAGCGGTTCCAGTCTTTCGCGGAGCGAGGCGTAGTCGGGCTCGTCCTGGTACTCAGTGGCCCGAAGAGCAGCCTGCTGCAATCGACCGAGCATCCCAAGTGAGGTCTCGTACCACTCACGCGCTCGCTCTCTCCTCTTCTGTCGCCTTTGGTAGAATTTGACGATTATGCCGCTCACCACAGCGACTATCATGCCGGAGACGATTGGATTCGACGAGATCGCGCTTATAACGCCCACTTTGCCGAAATGAAGGAGTTATCTCATGTAAACGTTCGGCTGGGGCTTAGGTATCAAAATATAGTGATTTGAAGTCCGGATGAGGGATACACCCGACGTACCCCTCTTGCAAGAGGTTTTAAGCCAGGTACACTCCCTCCCTTGGGAGGAACACGACGCCGATGACTAGCAAAATCCCGGTGTCACACAATCCCACCCGAAATCCAATTCCGGAAAATCCCAGAAATATGAATCTTCCACAAAACTGAACCGCAATACTGCGCGGGAATTGCCGCAGGTTATATAGGACTAACTGAATCGTTTCCGGAAACAACCCGGTTACGCTTTTATGACTAGACGGGAAACAAGTCGAGTAGTAACAGATGATCCGCGATGCTCGCGTTCTCCGCGCCGGATTCGTCCCTCGGGAAGTTGAGCATCGCGATGCCGAAGTCAACCATCTCTCTAGCGTCCTTGAACCTATCACGAACGGAGAACCCGCTGACACCGCCATCGTCACTGGTCCCAGCGGCACCGGCAAGACATGTATCTCTCAATTCGTCACCGAACGGCTCCGTGAAGAGGTCCTCAACGTCGAGACGACCTACGTCAACTGCTGGCGGAACTATACCCGATTCCGCACACTCTATCAAATCCTCGACGACATCGGCGCGACGATTGACATCCACAGGCAGTCGACACCACATGACGAACTCGTCGATCGGCTACAGCAACACGATGGCCCTCGAACCGTCGTCATCCTCGATGAGGTGGACCAACTCGAAGACCCGAGCCTCATTTACGACCTCCACAGCCTCCCACAGTTCGCAATCATCTGCATCGCGAACAACGAAGAAGAATTGTTCGGCAGGGTCGATGACCGGCTCGTGAGTCGGCTGCGCTCCAGCGAGCACGTTCGAATGGACAAATACCGCGACAAACAAATATACGA